>JANYAS010000084.1 GCA_025361205.1 Holophagaceae bacterium | reverse complement strand
AACGGCGCCTGGGAACTCATGTCCGGCAATGATCTCGCCGCCCTCACGCTGGACTACCTCTGCACTCAGAACGGACGGAAGGGCGCCGTGGTGAGCACGGTCGTCACGTCCGATTTCATGGCCGAAGTGGCCCGTCACCATGGTCTGCCCGTGGTCTGGACCCTCACGGGGTTCAAGTTCATCGCCGTGTGCATGGACCGGCTGGAGGCCCTGGGCGAAGCCTACGCCTTCGGCGCGGAGGAGAGCTATGGCATGCTGCTGCCGCCCAGCCTGCGGGACAAGGACGGCGTCACGGCGGCCCTGGTGGTCGCGGAAATGGCCGGACATTGCAAGGCGAAGGGGCAGACCCTCTTTGAAGCCGTGGACGCCCTGATGGCCCGTGTTGGGACCTTCCACAACCGGCTGGTGAACCTGGAGGACCCCCGACCCGGCGGTGCGAAGCGCTTCACCGAGGCCATGGAGCGCATTCGGGCCGCTGGCTTGGCGTCCCTGGGCGGCGAAAAAGTCACCAGCTGGGAGGATTTCCAGGCCGGTCTCTGGTACGGGGAAGGCCGCACCGCGACCATCCTCGATCGGCCCGACAACCACGCGGTGGCCCTGCCCATCCCCCGGAGCAATGTCCTGAAGTTCCGGCTGGAAAGCGGTGCCTTCGCCGCCTTCCGTCCCAGTGGTACTGAACCCAAGCTGAAGGTCTATCTCCAGAGCCGTACTGACACCGCCCTCCTCGACCGCTTGGAGGCAGAAGCGAGAGGCTTGCTGGGTCTTTAGGGCCGGATAAAAAAAGGGCGCCAAAGGCGCCCTTTTTTTATCCGAAGCGGTGAAATTCCCGTTCGATCCGGACTGCTCCGGAATGGCCGACTAAGCCTTCTTGGTGGTGGTCAGCTTGCCATCGGCCCAGCCGTGGCAATCCTTGCACTTGTCCTCGGTGTACTTGGGGAACATCTTGGCGGCGGCGGCATTGAACTTCTTGTCCTTGGGAGCACCCTCATGGCAAGCGGTGCACTTGGCACCCTTGATGGTGGTCATCTTGGCCATGGCCGCGGGGGCCACGAGCAGCATGAGGGCGGCGGTGAGGAGGGTGATGCGACGCATGGTGACTCCCGGGGGGTGGGGGACTCGAAGGCATTTCGAGTCGGACTAACTTGATGCCTGAGTCTCTAATAAGAAGGCGCGGCCGTCAGTGATGGCAGTCACAGGTTTGTCATATTTGAAACACGCCTGCCTGGAATGCCGCCCCCGAATCGAAAGGGGCGCCGGTGTGGTCCGGCGTCCCGTTCTGCTTCAAGTCGCCATCAATGCGCGAGGCGCGACGTCATGGCATAGATGATGAGGAAGAGGAGCACCAAACCCACGCCGAAGAAGAGATACCCGGCGGTGCGGGCGATGCCCTTCCAGGCTTCCCATTCATCCTTTACCCGGAAATCGTCCAGTCGGCCTTCGGCCAGCAGGCGGTCATACCAGCGCTTCCGCTCGTGGAGCATCTCGGATTTCGAGATGCGGCCCGAAAAGATCACGGTGTCCATGGGGAACTTCTCGAGCCGGAAGTGCGTGTTGAAGAAGTGCACGGTGAAGATGAAGCCGGCGGCAAGCAGAGCCTCGTCGGAGTGGATGATGAGCGACACATTGATCATCCAGCCCGGCATGAACTTGCTGAAGAATTCCGGGAACCACATAATCAGGCCTGAGACGCCAATGGCGAACACACCCCAGAACACGGCCAGGTAGTCGAACTTCTCGAAGTAGGTCCAGCGGTCGAACTCCGGACGCGGCCCCTTCCCGAAGAACCACTTGTTGTGATCCACGAAATCCTTCAGGTCCTGCTTGGTGGGGATCATGGAGTCCGGGCTCGCCATGGCTTTGAAGATCCGGGAGAAGCGGAAGGCGCCGGTTTCAGGGTCCTTCATGAAGCCCCGGTTCTTCCAGAAATGGCCCAGGGTGCTGCTCACATGCATGGTGAAGTAGACAAAGGTGATGACCGCGCCGAAATGGTGGAGCGTGCGGGCCACCTCGGCACCGCCGAAGAAGCTGAAGATCGCCTTGGCCCAATCGGTGTAGTAGAACTTCAGCGGCATGCCAGTGATCGTCAGCAGCAGGAAGCTCGTGACGACCAGGATGTGAAGGAACCGCTCGAAGGGCTGGAAGCGGGTGAACTGTTCATCATCCTTCTGGATCATGATCTTGGCTTCGCGGAATTGTTTGGAATCGTGGCGGTAGAGCCAGATGGACCGGAACAGCCAGAGCAGCGTGTGGCCGCCGAAGAGGGTGAACGTGACCACGAGCAGGGAGGTCATGATGATGAAGACGTAATAGAGCACCGGGTAGTTCTTGCGGTCCATGGGATTCGCATGGGGCGCATACTTGGCAAAGCTCGCCGAAGCCTTGGCGTGGCACTTCTTGCAGGTAGCGACGATGTTGCCCGGGGACATGTGGGAATTGGGATCCGCCACCCGGAGCACGTCGTGATGCCCGTGGCAGTCGTAGCAGGCGGCCACGGCGCTGGCCGTATTCGCCTTGCCGAGGGCCATGGCCTTGCCGTGGTAGGTATCCCGGTAGTGCTCAAGTCGGTCGGCGTGGCACTTGCCGCACACCTTGTCGCTGGCGGCCTTGAAATGGTCGTTCCCGGGTGTTTCGATCTGGTGGGCGGAATGACACTGGATGCACACGGGACCGCGGGGATCACCCTTGGCCAGCAGCTGGCCGTGGATGCTCTTGTTGTAGATTTCCTCGACCGTGACGTGGCACTTGCCGCAGGTCTTGGCGACGTTGGCGTGGTTGATGGGAGAACTGCGATCCACGCTGCGCTTGATGTCATGCACGCCGTGGCAATCGTTGCAGCTGGGCGCAACGATGAGTCCCTTCTGGAGTAGCGCCATGCCGTGGATGCTCTCGTTGTACTGGTTGCCCACCGAGGGGAACTTCATCTTGTATTCGTCGTTGATGTTTTTGTTGGCGTGGCACTTGGCGCAGGTCTTGGGGAGGTTCATCTTGTAGACCGGCGAATCCGTCTGGCCGACTCGACTGATGTAGTGGTTGCCATGGCAGTCCGTGCAGTTGGCAGCCGCCGAGGCACCCATGGCCTTGCTCATGCCATGGATGCTGCTCTGGTAGATCTTGTCCTCCTCGGTGTGGCAGATCCCGCACTTCACCTTGGGTGGCGGGTTGCCATCCCCCGGGTGGTCCTGGTGCAGTTCTACGTGGCAGCTCCGGCAGGAGAGGGAGGCGTGGACGGCCTTGCCGAACCGATCGGCATCCACAAACAGGGAGCGCGGCTTGCCGCCTTCGTCCTTGGTCATGTCCTTGTCGCTATGGCAGTCGTAGCAATTCTCCTGGGGAGCTTTGCCACCCGCCGCATAGATCGGCGTGGACCGTAGAAATCCGCCCGCCAGCAGAACCAACGAGAGGAACCAAGTAGAGCGGACCCGAGGCCGACGAGCATCCGGGATGGAATGGAAATGGGGTCGAACATCCGGGATCATGGCGAGTTCTCCAGACTGCAAGAAGTGGGCAAATAGACGGGATCCCATTTCCTGGGATCCCGTCTATTGTCCACTCTGGGGTATTTTAATAGGGCGGATTGAGATCACAACTTCCCGGCATCAGTGCCCTGGGCCGCCGTCACCGTCCTCGACATCCCCATTGGCCGTCGCGTTCTGTGCCTCTTTGAGCTGTCGGTAGTACTCCGGGCGGGTTTCCCGGATGTGGTCTGCCGAGGCCTTCCCCGTCAGCCAGGCCAGGTCCATGGGATAGACATCAGGGTCAAAGATCACCAGGTACCAGTGCCACACGAGAATGGAGAGGGTGGCCAGGATGGCTTCGTACCAGTGGGCGGCGGTGGCCGCATCCATCACCCAGATCGGGAAGTATTTCAGGCTTGTGTCCTTGGCCCACAGCAGAATCCCGGTCACGGCCATCACCACGGTGCCCCACATGAAGGCCCAGTACTCCATCTTCTCGGCATAGCCGAACATTCCGAAGGTGGGTCGTTTGGGGATCAAGCCGAGGTTGTAGCGCAGCATGTTGAAGATGTCCTTGGCGTCCTGCCAATTCGGCAGAAGCTCCCACAGGATCACCCGGTCGCGCTTCACCAGGGCGAGGTGGACGAGGTGGAGCCCCGTGGCGGCCATCATCATCACGGCAAAAATGCGATGGAGAACGCCGCGGTACCGACCTAGGTGGTCCAGCTGGAAGCTAGCCACCCAGCCGGATTCGGGGAATTTCAGCGCAAACCCGGTGATGACAAGGGCGATGAAGCTGACCATCACCAGAGCGTGGGTGATGCGGAATCGCTTGTTCATCCGGGGGAGTTGCTCACCCGTGCCGTGGTGAGGCTTGTGGCGCCGGAGCTTCGCAAGCCAGTCAAGGCCATTGTGGAAGAGCATGCAGCCGATGGTCATGGGGATGAGCGCGTAGTAGGCCCAGCGGATCCACTTCACCGAGATGTGCTCGACTCCGCCAGCGGTACGCACATGCACCTTGCTTCGGGCGATCTTATCGCCCACACCCACATGGCACTGGCCACAGGTCTTCTGCAGGTTGGCGGGATTGACGGTGGAGCGGATGTCCGCCGAGGGGAGGATGTTGTGGACCCCGTGGCAGGAGGCGCAGTTGGCAGCAGTCTTCTGCCCGCCGCGAACCGCCAGGCCATGGAAACTGTCCTGGTAGGCCGGCACCTTGTCGCCGAAGGCGTAGCGAGAATCCAGGCGTTCATCTCCGTGACAGCGGCCACAGGTCACGGTGGAGACCCGGGCGGCGTTGACCAGGGAGCCGGGCTCGGAGGGCGCCAGGATGCTGTGCTCACCGTGACAGTCGGTGCAGGTAGGCGAGTCCTTGGAACCCCGCTTCACCGCCAGCCCATGCACACTGTCCGCATAGACGGTCAGGACCTCGCTGTGGCAGACACCGCAGGTTTCGGCCACCCTGGCCCGGTTCACGTGGGCCCTGGGATCCCGCGAGGCCAGGATGTCGTGGCTGCCGTGACAGTCAGAGCAGGAAGCAGCGCTGGTGTTGCCCTTAGCCACTTCGCGCCCATGGAGGCTCAGTCGGTAGGCTTCCACCGGCTTCGCAAAGGGAATGTTGTGCTTGGCGAGAAAGTTGGGGTTGGAGTGGCAGGCGCCACAGGTATCCGGGAGGTTATTCTTGGCCACCTTGGAGGCAGCATCGCTGGCCCCGAGGATCGTGTGCGGTGAACCATGGCAGGAGGAGCAGGTGGCCGCGTCGGACATGCCATTCTGCATGGCCATTCCGTGGACGCTCTTGCCGTAAGCCTTGACCTGATCCTCGTGGCAGGTGGCGCATTTCACCGGCCCGGGCTTCTCGGCGTGAGGGAGCTTCGTGATGCTGCTATGACACCCGGTGCAGCCCATGCTGCCGTGCTTGGAGCCCTCGAACTTCACGAGATCCACTTCATGGCACGAGGTGCAGTCCTTCGCACTGGGCGGTGCTGCGAAGAGCACCACGGAAAGCAATCCAGCAAGCAGCAGGCGCATAACTACCTCTTGAGTCATCTATACCCTAACGTGAAATTCCAGGCACATGCTAGGTGCCGGTGATCTGCATCACGATTGCGGGAAAGCGCTCACAAGGGCGAGATCTTGCTGGACTAGTTGAGCAAAACAAGAGGCGAGCGGGGCACGCCACCCTCTGCTGAGGTACGAAAAAAGGCGCCGGGGGTTCTTCCCGCCCGGCGCCCAATCCTCCAACCGATGTTTACGGTTCACTTGCCCTTGTAGTCCTTCAGCCAGTTCAGATCCACCTCGGCGGCCTTGTTCTTGGCCTTCATGGCGATGAGGTAGGCGCCACGCTCGTTGGGGGCATGAGCCTCCTTCTTGGGCATCTTGTCGACGTGGCAGGACTGGCAATTCGTGATTTCCGTGAAGCCGAGTTTCTTGGCCTGGCCGACGTAGGCCAGCTTGGCCTGGGCGGGAATGGCAGCAAGCATCGCAGCGGCGACGATGAGGGTAGCAACACGCATGGTGTCTCCAGAAATGGGGTTCCGGGAAGGGAAGGTGAAGCGAACAGGATCGGGAGGATCTTACTTGCCCTTGTATTCCTTCAGCCAGGCCAGATCCACTTCGGCGGCGTTCTTCTTGGCCTTCATGTCCAGGAGGAACTTGCCGCGCTCGGACATGTCGCCGCCCTTCTTGGCCATGCCAACGTGGCACGCCTTGCAATCCTTGACTTCGGCGAAGCCGGCTTCCTGGGCCTTCTTCACCCAGGGCATTTTGGCCTGAGCGGGAACGGCGAGAAGGAGGGCCGCAGCAGCAATGAGGATGGGGATACGCATAATGTCTCCTGGAAGGGGGTCCCGGGATCCGGGATCGGGTGCGTTACAACAATGCAATAAGGGTACCCCAAATCTACCCACTCACAAGACCTTTGAGCCCTTTAAGGGATCTAGAGCACCAAATGCTCTTGGTACTCGCCAAACACCGAACGGAGGGCGTCACAGATTTCTCCCACCGTGGCCTCGGCCCTGACGGCATCGAGAATGCACGGCATCAGGTTCTCCGTGCCAGCGGCAGCCCCGCAGAGTGAGGCCAGAACATTATCGACAGCGGCCTGATCCCGGCCCGCCCGGACGGCGGCGACCTGCCTGCGGCGAACCGCACCGAGGGCCTCATCCACCCGCAGGAGATCCGGCTTGGGCTCACCCGTCACGGTGAATCGATTCACCCCCACCACGACTTGGGTCCCCTTTTCCACCGCCTTCTGGTGAGCATAGGCGGCGTTCTGGATCTCCCGCTGGGGAAACCCCTTCTCGATGGCACCAACCATGCCGCCTAGTTCGTCCACCTTGGCCAGCAGGGCCAAGGCACGCGCCTCCAGTTCATCCGTCAAAGACTCAATGAAGTAGCTTCCTGCAAAGGGGTCCACCACATCGGCCACGCGGGACTCGAAGGCCAGGATCTGCTGGGTGCGCAGGGCGATGCGGGCGCTCTGTTCGGTGGGCAGGGCCAGGGCCTCATCCCGGCTGTTGGTGTGCAGGCTCTGGGTGCCGCCGCAGACCGCGGCCATGGCCTGCACCGTCGTGCGCACGATGTTGTTATCGGGCTGCTGGGCCGTGAGGGTGCTGCCCGCCGTTTGTGTGTGGAAACGCAACATCTGACTTTTTGCATCGTTCGTCTTGAAACGTTCCTTCATGATCCGGGCCCAAAGGCGGCGGGCGGCCCGGAACTTGGCCACCTCTTCGAAGAATTGGTTATGCGCATTGAAGAAGAAACTCAGTCTCGGTGCAAAGGACTCCAACGCCAGACCCGCGTCCAGGGCCGCCTGTACGTAAGCGATGCCGTCGCCCAAGGTGAACGCGATCTCCTGGGCCGCAGTGGAGCCGGCTTCGCGGATGTGGTAGCCCGAGATGGAAATCGTGTTCCAGTTCGGCACCCGGTCCGCGCAGAAGGCGAAGATGTCCGTGATCAAACGCAAACTCTGGCGCGGTGGGAAGATGTAGGTCCCGCGGGCCATGTACTCCTTGAGGATGTCGTTCTGGAGGGTGCCGCCCACCTTGTCCCAGCTGACGCCCTGCTCTTCCGCCACCGCCAGGTAGAGCGCCAGCAGCACCGCCGCCGGGGCGTTGATGGTCATGCTCGTCGTCACCTTGTCCAGGGGGATGGCGTGGAAGAGCGCCCGCATATCGTGGATGGAGCAGATGGACACGCCCACCTTGCCCACTTCACCCAAAGCCATCGGGTGATCGGGATCCATGCCGATCTGCGTGGGCAGATCGAAGGCCACCGACAATCCCGTAGTGCCCTGCTCCAGCAGGAAGCGGTACCTCGCGTTGCTTTCCTCCGCCGTGGCAAAACCGGCGTACTGGCGCATGGTCCAGAGGCGGCCCCGGTAGCCCGTCGCCTGCACATGGCGCGTGAAGGGATACTTGCCGGGCGCGCCCAAGTCCCGCAGCGGATCGTGGCCCTCGATATCGGCGGGTGTGTAGCTGTTCTTCAGGGGAATGCCCGAACTGGTTTCGAAGGTCCGCTCGCGCAGCTTGGCGGGATCTTCCACCACCGTCAGCTGGGCCCGCACCTGGTCCAGGAAATCCTTTTGGTACATGGAGCCTCCATCGAATCCACCTTATCATCGGCCCCTGAAGGCCTGCTGCGCAGCCCCGCCCTGAGCCTTAAGCCCGTGATTCCACTATTTCATTTTTCGTTTTTTTAACAGCCTTCGGCAGCGCTCACAGACTTCCTCCAGGAGATCAACCTCAAGCCTCACGTGTTCGTGACCTCCGACGTGACCCAAACAGGGCGAGGCATCGGTATCCTGCGACCATCCCCCAAAGGTCACCCATGCCCCTACCCGCGCCTCCGGCCGAATACCAGATCATCCAGGGAGCCACCTTCTGGACTGCGGCGGGCCCTCGCTCGGGGCAGGCCGTGGTCATCCGCAAGGGGCGGATCCTGGCCTTGGGACCCGTCGAAGCCCTGCTCAAGGCCCATCCCAAGGCTGAGCGCGTGGCCCTTCCCGGCGGGACCCTGCTGCCCGGCTTCATCGAAGGTCATGCCCATGTCGGCGGGCTCGGCGCCCTTGGCCGCCAGGTCGACCTCGTCGGGCTCGACAGCCTGCCCGATACCCTGGGCCGCATCCGCCAATGGTCCGCCGCCCATCTCGATGGTTGGCTGCTGGGCCGGGGCTGGGACCAGAACCGCTGGCCCGCCCAGGGCTTCCCCCGGGCCCTGGATCTGGATGCCCTCACGGGTTCCCGCCCGGCCTTCCTGCAACGGGTGGATGGCCACGCCGCCTGGGTGAACACCGCCGCACTGGCCATGGCGGGCATCGGCCCCGAGACACCGGATCCCGAGGGTGGCCGCATCCTCAAGGACGCCTATGGACGGCCCAACGGGATTCTCCTCGATGCCGCCGTGGAGCTCGTCCGGAAGCTGATCCCGGAACCCACGGAAAAGCAACGTGAAGCCCAGCTGAAGGCGGGCCTGCTCGCCTTGCGGGCGGATGGTTTCACCGCCGTGGCCGACATGGGTGTTGGGGGACCGGAACTGGCCGCCTACCGGCGCCTGGCGGCGGCGGGCGCCCTACCCATCCGGGTCTTCGCCTACCTGAGCCACGACCACGACCTCATGATTCGCGAGCTGAAGCAGAGCCGGTCGAAAAAGCTGTCCTTCCTCCAGGTGCAAGGGGTGAAGTTCTACCTGGATGGTGCCCTGGGCAGCCGCGGCGCACGCCTCCTGGCTCCCTATGCGGACGAGCCCAATACCAAAGGCCTGTGGGTGACCGACCCCGCCAAAGTGGCCCTCGACGTGGCCATCACCCTTCGTGCTGGCTACCAGCCGGCCATCCACGCCATCGGGGACGCCGCCAACCGGGCCGCGCTGGACCTGCTGGCCGCTGCGATGAAGAAGGGCAAGGGCGCCCTGCCGCCCCGCATCGAGCACGCCCAGATCGTCACCGCCGAAGATGCCGCCCGCTTTGGCAAGCTGGGCGTGGTGGCCAGCGTACAGCCGGTCCATTGCACCTCGGACCACAGCTGGACCCCCGCCCGCCTGGGACCCGAGCGAGTGAACGAGGCCTTCCCCTGGCGCAGCTTTGCCCAGGGCGGCGCCCTGCTGGCCTTCGGCAGCGATGCCCCCGTGGAGGATGCCAACCCCTTCATCGCCCTCGCCGCCGCCGAAACGCGCCAGGATCCCCAGGGGAACCCTCCGGGCGGTTTCCTGCCGGGTCAGCGCCTTTCACGCGTCGAAGCGGTCCGGGCCTACACCTCCGGCAACGCGGCCGCCCTGGGCCATGCCAAGGAGCTGGGTGTGCTTCAGAAGGGGGCCGCGGCCGATCTCTTGTGGGTGCAGGCGACAATTGCAGAGATTACCCCCGAGGCCCTGCGGAAGGTGAAGCCGGGGCGGTTGTGGGTGAACGGGGTGGAAGTGCCCCTGGCACACTGATCTTATGCAACTCCGCCCCGCCTCCCCCCTCCTGGCCCCGTCGCTGCTCTCCGCGGACTTCCTGCGGCTGGGTGAGGAACTCCGCAGGATTGAAGCCTGGGGCGCCCAGGTGGTGCACGTGGACGTGATGGACGGGCGCTTTGTGCCGAACATCACCATCGGCCTGCCCGTGGTAGAGAGCCTGCGCAAGGCCACCACCCTGCCCCTGGACTGCCATCTGATGATCGTGGAACCCCAGCGCTACGCGGCGGAGTTCGTGAAGGCGGGTGCCGACTGGGTAAGCGTGCACCAGGAGGCGGACCCCCACCTGCACCGCACCCTCGCGGCCATCCGGCAGGCGGGCGGCAAGGCTGGCGTGGTGCTGAATCCCGGCACGCCCGTGGAAACCCTCGTCGATCTCGTGGGCGACTTCGACTTCGTCCTGCTCATGAGCGTGAATCCGGGTTTCGGCGGCCAGAGTTTCATCCCCCGCGTGCTGGACAAGGTCAAACGGCTGGACGCCCTCCGCACGGAGCGCGGCGTCCCCTTCTTCATCGAGGTGGACGGTGGCGTCGGGATAAAGAACGCCGCCGACCTCATCCGCGCGGGCGCCGACTGCCTCGTGGCCGGCAATGCCGTGTTCAAGGCCGAGGATCCGAAGACCGCTGTGATGGGTCTGCACGGCGAAATGGTCAAAGGCCGCACAGCCTGAGCTTGTCTGCCCGCCGCATCCGTTTGATGGTGCGTTCTCGCCGCAGCGCGTCCGCCTTGGTTCCGCAGGGCTCGCGGTAGACCAGTTCCAGCGGCCCGCGGCCCCGGGTGTATTTGGCGCCCTTCCCGGCCTGGTGCTGCTGCAGGCGCGCCTCCACATCGAGGGCGATGCCGCAGTAGAGCGTGCTATCGGCACAGCGGACGAGGTAGACGCACCAGGACCAAGACTGGATCAAGGCTTCAGCCCCAGGATCTCCCGAACGCGGGCCATCCCTTCCTGCTTGCCCCGGCCCCGGGGCAGATGCAGGACCACCAGCGTGGAGCCGTGGCCGCCCGCCACCCAGGCGCTGGTGGCCGAGGGTTCCCCAGGCACAGGCCCGGTGCCCGTCTGAAACCACCAGCCCTCCTTGCCAAGAAGTTCCTTCACTTCGACCCAGAAACCCGAGAGGTAGCGTTTCCCGAAGGTCACCACCTCATCCTTGTCGGGCTCCATGAGCCAGCGGAGAAAGGCTTCGGGACTGGTCCGTAGCAGGTCGCCATCGCCCACCCAGGCCGGGGTCAAAGGCGGCAGGGACTCGCCGAGCGGCAGGCGCCGCCCAAGGAAGGGAGCAAAGACCTCTTCCATCCGCAGGCGGGCCGCCGCCTCCCCATAATCCTTCTTCCAATGATCCTGGGAATCCGCGATCCAGGCGAGGAAGGCCAGGTTGCAGCTTTCCTGCAACGCCTTGGCCAGATCCACGCGGCCATGGCCATCATGGTTCCAGCAGGTGAAGGAACCCGCCGTGCCCTTGCAGCGGTATTGCACGCTGCGGCCCGCCCATTCGGCACCCTCGAGGCGCATCCACACCAACTTCGCGAGACTGCCCATGGGGACTTCCTTCTGGGCCTCGCCGTAGGCGTGCACTTCGCCATCGCCCAGGGTGGTGGCGAAACCCTCGCCGGACCGCAGGACGGGCGCCTTCAACGCCTCGGGAACAGCCTGTGCCCCCAGGCAACACGTGACGGCAAGGGCCGCAAGGACAATCCTGGGCTTCCACATCGATGCTCCCGAGTCAGGCAGCTTCATCTTCGGTCATTTTCCCAGACACAGCCCCACCCGATGGCCCTGCCCCTCTCCATGGAATCGCACGCCTTCCGCTGTCATCTCGATGCGACTGGCTGGGCTGGGCAGCGCGTCCCATCCCTTCACGAGGGCGATGCGGCGGTGGGCGTCGTCATAGCGGTAGGCCTTTCGCCCACCCTGGCGAATGACCGTGAGGCCCCAGACGCCCGTGGGCGGCTCCAAGACGAGGTCCGCGACGCCCGGCCCGAAGGCCTTTTCCAAGTCCTGCCAGCGCCACGTACGAACCCAGGCTGCGGAGGGTCCCGAATGCCTCGGGCAGGGCGAGGCCTCCGCCTCGCCCCAGCCCCACACCCGCTGGGTGGAGAGGGGGCTGCCGCCGCAGTGGGCCGTCCAGAGCGCATCCGACATCCCGGCGAAGCTTGACAAAGGCACCCACAGCCAGACCAATGGCAAGCAGGCCGAGGGCAAAATGGGTTACTCGCCTGCGCGTCAAAGACCAGGACATCTGGGAGGGAGACCAGTGAATAGGGAGGGGGCCGTGGAAGAGACCATGCAGCCTGCGGATGGCCCATCGCCTGGTGGTTCGCCTCTCGGCTCGGGCGCGCACGAACCTCAATCGGAATCCTGGCAGACTGAAGCCATGACCGATCGCCGTGTGCTTGTGAACCTGCGAGGCCTGCTGACCCCCGATCCCGCCCGGACCTGGGCGGTGGACCGCATCCCGGACGCGGCCCTGGCCCTGGAGGATGGCCGGGTGGCCTGGCTGGGTCGAGGTGCGGATTTGCCCGCCGCATGGGGGGACGCACCCAAGGTGGACGGCGGCGGGGCCTGGGCCACGCCGGGCTTCGTGGATCCGCACACGCACCTGCTCTTCGGCGGGAACCGCTCCGGCGAATTCAACCGGCGCCTCCACGGCGTCACCTATCAGCAAATCGCGGCGGAGGGTGGCGGCATCCGCGAAACCGTGCGGGCGACCCGTAGCGCCTCCCTGGACGAGCTGGTGGTCTCGGGCGAGGCCCGCCTGCGGGCCTTCCGCGAGCGCGGCGTGGTGCACTTGGAATGCAAGACTGGCTACGGCCTGGAGCTGGAGGCGGAATCCCGCCTCACGGCTGCCTATGCGGAATTGCAGCGGCGGGGCTGGAGTCTGGACGTGACCCTCCTCCCCGCCCATGACCTGGCGCCCGAATTCGCGGGCGACCCCGAGGCCAATGCCCGGGCCGTGGCCGAGGATTGGCTGCCGGAACTGGTGCGCCGCCATCCCGGCGTGGCCCGGTTCTGCGATGTGTTCGTGGAAACCGGCGTCTTCAGCGTGGATCAGGGCCGCCGCATTTTTGAGGCGGGCAAACGCCTGGGGCTCACCCCAAGGATCCATGCGGACGAACTCACCTGGACCGGCGGCGCGGAACTGGCTGCGGAGCTGGGCGCCGCCAGTGCCGACCACCTCATGTTCTGCAGCGAGGCCGGCATGCAGGCCATGGCCGCCACGGGCGTCACCCCCGTGCTGCTGCCCGGCACCACGCTTTTCCTCGGCATGCGCGACTGGGCGCCCGCCCGGAAGATGATCGAAGCCGGCTGCCATGTGGCCCTGGCCACGGACTTCAACCCGGGGTCATGTCCCTGCGTGGACCCCCTCACGATCCTGCGCCTGGGCTGCCTCCAGCTGCGCATGACCTTCGAGGAGGCCTTCACGGCCATGACCCTTCACGCGGCCCGCAGCCTGCGCCGGCCCGACCTCGGCCACCTCCATCCCGGCGCCAAGGCCGACCTGCTGCTGTGGGACGTGGACGAAATGCTGGAGCTGGTGTATTGGGTGGGCGAACCCTACCGTCCCCGGTTCTTGCCAGCCTGATTTCACTCAGGCGCAGGCGCGTTTCCACGGTGGCGATTCGCTTTGGCGAACTCACTCCAGACCGCGTCCTCCTTCACGACGTGCACCCGGATCCAGGCGTACAACAGCCGGGAGAGTTCCATCCCAGCGCCGGGATCCCCCTCCGAAAGCTGGTGGTGAAAGGCGCGAACCTGGGTCTGGAAGACCTGATGCACCTGCCGGTGTTCCGTCAGGCCAGGGAAGTGGATGTGCTCCATATAGGCCTCTTCCAAGGCCAGGTGCCCGTCCGTATGCTCCTTCAGAAAAGTAACCGCCGCGTCCATGGCGCCGGGTTCAGCTCCGCCCTTGAGGGCGCCCTGGAACTGCCGGATGGCCTTGAATAGCACCTGATTCCCCTCATCCAGCCGAGTGACCCCGCATTTCCAGGGAGTGGCCTTCTCAGGGGTCGGCGCGGAGGCCAGAGCCAATCGGGTTTTTGGGGACGATACGACCGGATCGTTTTTCCCGCGCAGGACGAACCGACGCAGGAAGTCGTCCAGAGGCATGTAGAGAATGCGGAAGGGGCGTTGCTGTCGGCGCTCCTTCGGGAATTCGGGCATGGCAACTCCTTTCGCGGGACACCCAACCTTCAGATCAGAGAGTTGACTGTTTATACCACTGAAAGAGGCCTTTAAATCGTAAAGAAAACCTTACCAAAACCCCAACCTTCGGGCGGTACAAAACGAAGCCCCGGGCCGATTCCCGGGGCTTCTCCCGCAAGTGCTGGCGGCCTACTGTTCGGCGTGCTTTGAGGCCTCCTGCACGATGTGGTAGATGCGTTCCTTGGCACGCAGTTTCGCCTTCTTCAACTCCACCTCTTCCAGGGACTCCCTGGCGGAGAGGCTGGGCTTCTTCTGAAGATCACCCAGGCGCGAGTCGGCGGCCTTGTGTTCTTCCATCAGCTTTCGAAATTCAAAGTGCTCTTTCATCAGGCGCTCCTGAAGATCTGGGCGCAGAAAATCCATGATTCCTCCATAGCCATGGCGGGGTCAGTTCAGGCTCCGCAGGTTGATCGGGTGGACCCAGGTTAGGACCGCCTAGGGGGGCGTCAAGGCCTATTCATGGCAGCTTTGGAACTCCTTTTACATCCATTACTTCCATGCGATCCTGGCCCTCATGTCAATCATCATCAAGGGACTGGTCCTGCAGCGGGTGGATGGCGTATGCCTGCTGGGGCCCCTGGACCTGTCCCTGGCCCCAGGGGACCGCCTCGGGCTGGTGGGCGAGAGCGGCTCGGGCAAGAGTCTGGTGGTCCAGGCCTTGTTCGGCGTGTTGCCCCCGGGCGTGGTCCAGGCCGGGGGTTCCGTGACGGCCTTCGGGACCCGCATGGACGTGCCCAGCCCCGGGCGCGACCGCATCCGGGGCGCCCGTTTGGCCTGGGTGCCACAGGATCCTGGGCAGGCCCTGAATCCCCACCTGACCCTGGGTGAGCACCTGGCCCTGCTGCCGGGGATCCACCGCAACGAATCCCGGGAAGCCACCCTGGCGCGGCTTGCGCCCCTGCTGGACCGCCTGCGCCTGCCCCCGGCCCCGGCCTTCCTGAATCGCTTCCCCCATCAGATCAGCGGCGGACAGCGCCAGCGGATCAGCCTGGCCATGAGCCTGTCCTGCGAGCCGGAGCTGCTGGTGCTGGACGAGCCCACCACGGCCCTCGACCCCACTGTGCAGCGGGAATTCATGGACCTGGTCCTCGAACTGCAGCGGGAGCGCGGCCTGGGCTACCTGTGGATCACCCACGACCTGGGTGTGGTCTCCGCCATCTGCGACCGACTAGTGGTGCTCTACGGCGGCGAGGTCCTGGAATCGGGACCCGCCAGTCGCCTTCTTTCTGCGCCCCGGCACCCCTATACGGCCCGCCTGCTGGAGGCCGCCCGACGGCGACCTGCGGCCGAAGCCGGCTTCCTGCCCGCACCGCAGGATCGTCCCGAGGGCTGTCCCTTTCAGCCCCGGTGTCCCGGTGTCCAGACCACCTGTGCGGCCTGGGCTCCCTGGCAGGGCAGCCCTGAGTGGGGTGTGCGTTGCGAACGGCCCCTGCAGACCGCACAGTAGACGCAGCATGCACCCCCTCCTTCGCACCCTGGATTTGATGGCCGGCGCCGGGATGGCGTCCTCGGTCCACGACCTGCAGCCCATCCAGCAGGCCGCTCCAGCGAGGGCCCGTACCCTGCCGATGCTGTTGAGCCTGGGGCTGACGCCGCTTCTGATCTATGGCCTTGCCCTCAGCCTGGATGCGCCCCTCGCGTCGATCTCCAGGGCGGTCAGCAACGGGCGCCGCTCGGTGACACTGCTCCTAGAGACGACCGACGGCTCCCTCCACCTTCCGGCCCCAACAAGAAACCTGGTGGGGCCGCCGGGCCCGGGCGGCGCGGGCCACCGGGACGGTACCTCGACCCTGGACCCAAGGCTGGTGGTCACGACGACCACGGCCCTGACCAGGCCCACCGACGCCATCGACCCCGATGAACTGAGCCTTTCCCCCAGGGCCGACCCGGTCAACCTCACGCTGAATCTGGCCCTCCCCTTGCAGGCGGGCGGGAATGGCCTGGCCCGAGGCACCGGGCGGGATGCTGCCTTGGGTGCCGGAGGCATGACGAAGGTCTCCGCCCTCACCCAAATGCCCAGTTTCAAACTCGCCGCGACCTATGATTTCAAGCTGATTCCCATCCGCCGGGTCGAGCTGACCTACCAGATGTCGCCAGGTGAGGAATACCTGATGACCCAGTTACCTCAAGTGCGCATTCTCATCGACGAGTTTGGCGTCCCCTTTCAGGCCACCCTGGTTTCAGGTCCTCTGAAGCTTGGGGGAAAAGCCATCAGGGCCGCACTTGCCTGGCGGTTCGAACCTCTCGGGCCCCACGGCCTCAAAGCCCCGATGGCTCTCGTCATCACGTTCCGCCGTCCGCACTGAGGGTCCCGCTCGCGAGTTCCGGCGGAACCCGCTCTCTGGCCTGAGGACCCGGCCCGTGAGACCATGGGACGCAAGGTCCCGCAGGCCGCGGGCTCCGAACGAAAGCTCCCCATGTTGACCTTGCCCCTGCTGCGCGCCCTCACCTTCGACGACGTCCTGCTTGTCCCCGGCTACTCAGAGATCCATCCCAACCAGGTGGACCTGGGCACCCGGCTCACCCGGGATATCACCCTGCGCATTCCGCTGCTGTCTGCGGCCATGGACACGGTGACGGAAAGCCGTATGGCCATCGCCCTGGCCCAGCTGGGCGGCATCGGCATCGTCCACAAGAACTTCAGCCCCGAACGGCAGGCCGAGGAAGTGGACAAGGTGAAGCGCTCGGAATCCGGCATGATCACCGATCCCATCACCATTGAGCCCAACGCCCCCATCCGAGACGCCGAGGCCCTCATGGCTAAGTTCCGCATCAGCGGCGTCCCCGTGGTGGAGGGGCACAAGCTGGTGGGCATCCTCACCAACCGCGACCTCCGCTTCGAGACCCGCTGGGACATCCCCGTCTGCGAAGCCATGACCAAGGACAACCTCATCACCGTGCCCGTGGGCACCACCCTCCAGGAGGCCAAGGCCATCCTGCAAAAACACCGGATCGAAAAGCTGCTGGTGGTGGACGGCCAGGGCCAACTGAAGGGTCTGATCACCGTCAAGGATATTGAGAAGTCCATCGAGTACCCCAACGCCTGCAAGGACGGTTTCGGCCGCCTGCGGGTGGGCGCCGCTGTGGGGGTGGGCAAGGATCTGCTGGAGCGCGCCGCCGCCCTGGTGGAGGCTCAGGTGGACGTGCTCTGCCTGGACAGCTCCCACGGCCACAGCAAGGGGGTCATCGAGGCCCTGAAGGCCCTGAAGGCGGCCTACCCGAACCTGCCCATCATCGCCGGCAACGTGGCCACTTACCAGGGCGCGAAGGATCTTGCCCAGGCCGGCGCCGACGCCGTAAAAGTAGGCATCGGGCCCGGCTCCATCTGCACCACCCGCATCGTCACCGGTGCGGGCATGCCCCAGATCACCGCCGTGGCCGAGGCCAGCCGCGCCTGCCGCGAGGCGGGGGTCATCTGCATCGCCGACGGCGGCATCAAGTTCAGCGGCGACTTGGCGAAGGCCATCGCGGCAGGCGCCGACTGCGTGATGATCGGCAGCCTCTTCGCGGGCACGGACGAGGCCCCGGGCGAGACCATCTTCTACAGCGGCCGCACGTTCAAGGCGTACCGGGGCATGGGCAGCCTGGGCGCCATGAAGCAAGGCAGCAAGGACCGCTACTTCCAGGAAGGCAAGGACGACACCAAGCTGGTACCCGAAGGCATCGAAGGCCAGGTGCCCTACAAGGGCAAGATGGGCGACCTGGTCACCCAGCTCATGGGCGGCCTGCGGGCCGGCATGGGCCTCAGCGGCGGCGCCTCCATCGCCGATTTCCAGGCCAAGGCCACCCTGATCGAGATCAGCGGCGCCGGCCTCCGCGAAAGCCACGCCCACGACGTGATGATCACCAAGGAAGCGCCGAACTATCGGATGGAGTAGGGCAGTCCGGAGTCTGGAGTCTGGAGGGCGCGCAGGCCTGCGGCCTGCACGTTAGAGGAAGGCAGCGGCGCGGAGCGCCGCCTCAGGAATCTGTGCCTCCAGTCTCCAGTCTCCAGACTCCAGACTCCAGACTCCAAGCTTCATCCCCCGCTAGACTGTCCCCACCCCCGGAGCCTCCCATGTCCCTCCTCGTGAAGAACGTCCACCTTGTGATCCCTCGCAGAATCTCGATGGTCCGGGCGTGCTGCTTGTGGTGGACGGGAAGGTGCAAGCCATCGCCATGGACGCGGCGGCCCTTCCGAAGCGCGAGGGAATGGAGATCCTGGACGGTGGTGGCGCGGTCCTGGCCCCGGGCTTCGTGGATCTCCATGTGCACTTCCGCGAGCCGGGCCAGACGCGCAAAGAGAGCATCGAAACCGGTTGTCGCGCGGCGGTGGCCGGTGGCTTCACGGCCGTGTGCGCTATGGCGAACACCAAGCCCGTGAATGACAGCGTGGCCATCACGGAGATGATGCTCACGCGGGCCGCCAAGGCCGACCTCTGCCGCTACTTTCCCATTGGCACCGTGAGCCGCGAAATGAAGGGCGAGGAACTGGCGGACATGGGCACCTTGAAGGCGGCGGGCTGCGTGGCCTTTTCGGACGACGGCCTGCCCATCAGCAACGCATCCCTCATGCGCCGGGCCCTGGAATACACCCGCTGGCTGGATGTGCCCGTGGTGGCCCACGAGGAGGACCTGGACCTGGCGGGCAAGGGCTACATGCATGAAGGGGCCGTGAGTGCGGCCCTGGGCTGCCTGGGCATCCCGGCGGCGGCCGAAGAGGCCATGGTGGCCCGGGACATCGTGCTGGCGGAACACACCGGCGGCCACCTGCACCTGGCCCACCTCAGCACCAAGGGCTCCCTGCGCATGGTGCGCGAGGCCAAGGCCCGCGGCCTGAATGTCACCTGCGAGGTGACGCCCCATCACTTTGCCCTGTCGGACAAGGAGCTGATGAAGTTCGACAGCGACTTCAAGATGAACCCGCCCCTGCGCACCGAGGCTGATATCCAGGCCCTGCTGGAGGCCATTGCCGACGGCACCGTGGACGCCATCGCCACGGACCACGCCCCGCACGGCTGGGACGACAAAGAGGTGGAACTGCCCATCGCCGCCTTCGGTGTCATCGGCCTGGAGACCGCCCTGCCCCTCACGCTCGAGCTGCTGGTGAACCGCAAGATCATCAGCCTGTCGAAGGCCATCAGCCTCCTCGCCTGGGAACCCGCCAAGGCCTTCCACCTCGACCGTCAAGGCCTCGGCAGCCTCCAGCCCGGCGCTCCCGCCGATTTCGTCCTCTTCGACCCGAATACACAGGTCCTGATCGACCGCGCCTTCATCCAGTCCAGGTCCTACAACACCCCTTTCAAGGGCTGGAGCCTTCCCGGCAAGGTCCTCGGTACGTGGGTGAGCGGTAAGCGCGTGTGGGGCTGATCCCCAGCGCCCGACTTCTCACCCCCCTGTTTCGCCAGATTGATCGTCAGCCCGCATTTGGAGTCCTCCATGCAGAAGGTCTTTGTGGCGCAACATCACGCAGAGGCGTATTTCGTAGATGGGCTGCTGCGGGCAAACGGCATTGAGTCAGAAGTCCGGGGAGAAGCCCTCTTCACAACCATCGGCGGGTCTTCGGTCATTCCCGGAGCATCGCCTGAGGTATGGGTATTGAACCCCGCCCAAGTCTCGCAAGCTGCGGAGCTCATCCGGCGCTATTCAAAGGGCGAGGCGCTGCCCGAATCCGCCGGTCCTGCGTGGCAATGTCCCAACTGCGGCGAGCACCACGAGTCGCAATTCGCCACATGTTGGCAATGTGAAACAGCCAAACCCGGCCCCACTTCCATGGGCAGCTGACCCTTCGTTCAACCCAGCTCGCCTGAGCCGGCGCCTGGTTCGGCAACTTGTTCTATTAGGCCGGAAGTGGACTTTCCTCCATGAACTCAGATATTGGAGATCCTCATGCAAGCACCGGAGATTCCACAAGGTGACCAGAGCCGACTCCAGACCCTTCGATCCCTAGGCATCCTAGACACCGCACCGGAGGAGCGGTTCGACCGCCTCACCCGCACGGCGAGAAGGGTGTTCAGGGTGCCCATCGCCCTCGTCAGCCTGGTCGATGAGACCCGGCAATGGTTCAAGTCATGTCAGGGATTGAACGTTTCGGAAACGCCGAGAGACATCTCGTTCTGTGGCCACGCCATTCTGGGCGACGGCGTGTTCATCATTCCCGACACATGGGAAGACGACCGTTTTTCGGACAACCCGCTGGTTGTGAACGAGCCTCGGATTCGTTTCTATGCCGGCTGTCCCCTGAGGGCCATGGATGGACAGAAACTGGGGACGCTTTGCCTCATCGACCAGAATCCCAGAAGTTTCGACCAAGAAGATCAGGACGCACTGAAAGACCTGGCATCCATGGTCGAACAGGAGCTGGCTGCATTTCAAATGGCGACGGTGGACGAGCTTACTAATATCTCCAACCGGCGGGGCTTCATGATGCTCGCTCAATACAGTCTGGATTTCTGCACCCGGCAGAGCATCCCGGCATCGCTGGTCTTTCTGGACCTGGACAAATTCAAATCGATCAATGACAGGTTCGGACACGCCGAGGGAGACCGAGCGTTGGTTCTCTTCGCCGACCAGATTAAGGGCACCTGCCGGGACTCAGACCTCTTCGCCCGACTGGGAGGCGATGAATTCGTCGTCCTGCTGACGAACACCATCCGGACCATCGCAGAAGGTGTCGTGGCCAAGTTCACCGATGCTGTCAAAAAGGCCAATCAGGAGGCCGCCCGCGGCTACGATCTTCGGTTCTCCAGCGGTCTGGTGGAATTCCACCCCGAGCAACATGGGTCCATCGACGCCCTGCTTGAGGCAGGTGATGCGGTGATGTACCAGGTCAAGGCCAGTAAACGCCGGATCTGACGGCGGTGGACGACACGCTCGTCCCTTCTATCCGGCCGAACGCTGAACAGGGCAAGGGGGATCGTGCCCCTCGCCCTGTCCCCCTGGAATCCGGGTAGCGCTTAGTCGTCCCGATCATGGCCCCGGTCATGGTCCCGGTCATGACCATGACCATGGCCATGGCCCCGGCCGTTATCGTGTCCGCGGCCGTGCTCATTGCGCCAGCGACTGTAGTCCTCGCCTTCTTCCATCCGCTGATGGGACCAGCGTCCCGGCTCGTAGCGATAGGCCCCGTACTCCCGTCGGTACTGGGGCCTGATCCAAACGGAACCTCGTTGTTCAGGTTCTTCCCAGCGCCCCGGGGCCCAGGCCCACCGGTCGTCCTGGCGATCCCAGTAACCCGGGATCCACATGTAATCCCGGCTGGGCCGTTCCATGATCACTTCCACTCGAGGTGGGGGCGGTGCTTCCGGGGCGATGCGGATTCGGACAGGTCCGAGGTATACGCCCACCCGAATCTGGGCCGTCGCAGGTGAATAACTGAACACCGCGATGACTGCGGGCATGATCAATGTTGCCAAGCGTGTTTGCATTGGGGCCTCCTGGTCCACAGATTTATGTTGCACGGGTCATGCCAGGGCTCTAGATTCAATCCGTTAAACCTTTGAAATGGCCGAGCGAGTGGGTCTTCCCGTTGAACCCGGTCAGAAGGATGTGACGCTGCCATCAATTCGCCAGGTGCCTCACTTATCCCCGACGCGGCTACCCTTCCCTTGGCCCCGTTCATCTCGTCGCCACACCCGGGCCGGTTGAATCCCCCCAACCGAATGCTGGATGAGAAAATACTTCAACGCTCGGAAATTCCACTTGTCCAAAGAAGTCCACCGAAAGGAATTCATCATGACCATGTCACTACCGGGACTGCTCCTTCTCATCGTGATCGCGGCTATTTGCGGCGCCATCGGCAAGGCCCTCGCAGGGAGTGCCCGCGGCGGACTGATCGTTTCGACCGCCCTTGGCTTCATTGGGGCTCTGCTGGGACCTTGGGTGGCCAGGTCGCTCAAGCTCCCAGAGCCTTTTGTGGTCACCATCGACAGGCATCCCTTCCCGATCCTGTGGTCCATCATCGGCGCTGCCTTGTTCGTGGCACTCATTCACCTGTTCTCCCGCCGGCGGAGTTGGTAACCGCGCCCCTCATTCTGGGATGGGTTGGATGCGACATATAGAAAGACACAAGACGCACCGCATCGGCTGGCTCCGCGCGGCCGTGCTGGGGGCCAACGACGGCATCGTCTCCACGGCCAGCCTGGTCCTTGGTGTGGCCATGGCCGGCGCCAGTTCCAAGAGCATCCTGGTGGCGGGGGTTGCCGGTCTGGTGGCGGGTTCGATGTCGATGGCGGCAGGCGAATATGTCTCGGTAAGCTCTCAAGCTGACACTGAGAGCGCCGATCTGGATCGGGAACGGCTGGAGTTGGCGACGGATCCCAAGCATGAGCATGGGGAGTTGAAGACCATCTACGTCAAGCGGGGACTGGATCCTCAGCTCGCCGCTGAGGTGGCGACCCAGTTAATGGCGCACGACGCCCTTGGCGCGCACGCGAGGGACGAACTGGGGATCTCCGAACGGCTCATCGCACGGCCCATCCAGGCAGCCTTGGCCTCGGCTGCCTCCTTTGCCGTGGGTGCTGTCCTGCCCCTCCTGGTGGTCCTACTGGCAGCGCCAGCGGCACGCCTCTGGGGCGTGGCCGGCAGTTCACTCTGCTTTCTGGCGCTCTTGGGTTCTCTAGCCGCCAAGGCGGGCGGGGCTTCGCTGGTCACCGCGGCCGCGCGGGTGACCTTCTGGGGCGCCCTGGCCATGGCCATCACGGCTGGTATTGGGGCCTTGTTCGGGGTCACCGCCTGAGGCTTCTACCCCCGGTTGGACTATAACGTCTTCATGTCCAGCACGAAGCGGTAGCGGACGTCGTTCTTCATCATGCGTTCGTAGGCCAGGTTCACCTGCTGGACGGGGATGAGTTCGATCTCGGAGACGATGTTGTGTTCGGCGCAGAAGTCCAGCATCTCCTGGGTCTCCTTGATGCCCCCGATGAGCGAGCCGCTGAGACTGCGGCGGCCCATGATCAGGGGGAAGGCTGACACGAGCGTGGGCTCCGGCGGCACGCCCAGCAGCACCATGGTCCCTTCGACGCGCAGCAGCCCCAGGTACTTGTTGTAGTCGTGGGGCGCCGAGATCGTGTCGATGATCAGGTCGAACTGCCCCGCCAGCTTCTTGAAGGTTCCCTCATCCGAAGTGAGCCCGAAGTGGTGGGCGCCCAGTTTGCGGGCGTCAGCCTCCTTCGACTTGGAGGTGCTGAGCATGGTGACCTCGGCACCCATGGCCGCGGCGAGCTTGACGGCCATGTGGCCCAGGCCGCCCAGGCCCACGACGCCCACCTTGTCGCCCTTCTTCGTGTTCCAGTGGCGCAGGGGCGAGTAGGTCGTGATTCCCGCGCAGAGCAGGGGCGCGGCGGCGGCCAGATCCAACTTTGGCGAGATCTTCAGACAGAAGGCCTCGTCCGTCACGATGCTGGAGGAGTAGCCGCCCTGGGTGATCGTCTTGCGGTCCATCTCGGAGCCGTTGTAGGTGAAGGCGGCGCCCTTTTCGCAGAACTGCTCCAGGTCGCGCTTGCAGCTGGCGCAGGTGCGGCAGCTGTCCACCAGACAGCCCACGCCAGCCAGATCGCCGACGTTGAAGTTCTTCACGTGAGCCCCAACGGCGGTGACCTTGCCCACGATTTCGTGACCGGGAACCATGGGATAGGTGCTGTTTCCCCACTCGTTCCGCACCTGATGGAGGTCGGAATGGCAGATGCCGCAGAAGGCAATCTCGATCTGCACATCGTGAGGTCCCACGGCCCGGCGCTCTAATTGAAAGGGCGTGAGCGGGGTGGTGGCGGAGGTGGCGGCATAGGCTTTGGCGGCGGTCATGGGAGCTCCTTTGAAACCGGATCTCCACTCTAGGCAAACAAGAGGCAAAGAGACAGAAGGCATTTCACCGTTCGTGGCGTCTCGGCGCGGGCCAAGGTCTTGCCCCGTGGGTGGAGCACCAGGGTCGCCGGGCGCTCACCACTCGACCCCAGTTCGAACCGGGCTTCCGAGGCCTCGAGGTTGCGCTCTTCCACGGCCGGTCCCTTGCATTCTAGAATCGCGTTCGTGGCCCCTTCCCGCGGGATGCGATCGGCCACCCCCCAAGGTAGATTCCCGTGGCGAATCCGGGTATGGGAGGATCGGACCCTTCCTGGAGGTCCCATGCCCCGCCCAGCCACCCTGCCCCCCATCGACTGGAAGGCCGTGTCCGACTCCGGCCTGGACTATGCTGCCTGGCTGAAGGCCGCCGAATCCGCCGAGCAGCGCGATCAGCTCGAGGCCCAGCGCAGAGGCCTCGCCCTGGAGCCCACGGTGGCAGCGTTCCTGGCCGCCCTGCCCCGGCCCGTGCACGTGGTGGCCATCGCTGAGGACTGGTGCGGAGATGTGGTGCGCCACGTGCCGGTGCTCCAGCGCATGGCGGAGGCTTCGCCGGCCCTGACGGTGCGCTACATCAGCCGGGAGCAGCACCCCGAGGTGTTCGTCCGCTTCCTCACCAACGGTGGCGAGGCCATCCCCAAGTTCATTTTCCTAAGCGACGGCTTCGTGGAATGCGGGAACTGGGGCCCCATGCCGGAGACCTGCCGGGAACTCATCGCTCGCGGCAAAGCCTGCGGCGACGTGGCCACGGCGCGCAAGAAGGTGGCGGCCCGCTATGACCTGGACACGACCCGCCGGGAGGTCGTGACCGAACTGCTGCGTCTGATCGACATCGCTGCGAGCCAGGAGCCCTAATCGTTTCCTGTCATCCGGAACATCAGAATCGCCCCGGCGGCGGCCACGTTGAGGCTGTCCATGCCGGAGGCCATGGGGATGGCCACAGCGCGGTCGCAGCGGGCCAGCTGGGCCGCGTCCAGGCCTGTATCCTCGGGGCCCATCACCAGGGCACACCGCGCAGGGGGACGCCACAATCGGGCATCCTCCGCGGCTGCTGTCAGCGCCGCGGCCGCGATCTCGGAGCCGGGAACGGCGGCCTTCCAGTCCGCCAGCGGACCCCAGGGATCCTCCATCCGCCACACGGGGATGCGCCACACGGACCCCATGGAGACCCGCACCGTGCGGCGGCTCCAAAGCCCCGGCCCGGGGCCCGCCAGTACGCCATCCATCCCCAGGGCCGCGGCACTGCGCAGCAGAAGGCCCAGGTTCTCACCGTCATACAGGCGCGGTAGCACCAATAGGCGGCGGGTCTTCAGCAGGTCCGCCAGCGGCAGCGGCGCGGGCACGACGGCACAGGCCATCAGCCCGCGATGGAAGGGGAAGCCCGCCAGTTCCTGGAGGGCTGCCGGCTCGGCCTCCAGCAGTTCGGCGCCGGGAGGCAGGAGGCCCCACACGCCCGCCACGGCATTGGTCATGGCGGCCACGGAGACTACCTTCACCCGCCCGGCCCGGCCCGCGGCCAGTAGATCCTCCACCAGGATCCGGCCCTCCGCGATGAAGCAGGTGCCATGCTCCGGGTGTTCGCGCGTGCCAGCGAAGCGCAGGTCGCGGTAGGGTTCCCAGGGATCGAAGTCGGCCATGGCAACAGCGTAGCCCGCCACCCAGCAATTCCTGGGATTAGGATATTCCGACTAATTGTTACAAAATTAGACTTCAATGGTTTTCGAGGCCCCCCATGCCCCATGCCCCCTCTCCCACCCGGCGCGCCATTGAGCGTTTGCCCGCCCACCTGCGGCGCTACGTGGTGGACCAGGACCACGGGGCCTACACACCGCGGGATCATGCCGTCTGGCGACACATCCTCCACCGACTCACCGACCGCCTGAAGGACACCGCCCACGCCAGCTATCTGACCGGGCTGGCGGCCACGGGCATCGGGCTGGAACGCATCCCCAGCCTGGACGAGATGAACGAGCAACTGGAAGCCCTGGGCTGGTCCGCCGTGGGCGTGCGGGGGTTCATCCCGCCCGCAGTCTTCACCGAGTTGCAATCCCTCGGCGTGCTGGCCATCGCCGCAGACATCCGCAGCCACGAGCACATCGAATACACCCCCGCCCCGGATATCGTCCATGAAAGCGCCGGCCACGCCCCGATCCTGGCGGATCGCCGCTATGCCGACTACCTAAAACGCTGTGGCGAGGCGGGCTTCCGCGCCATCGCCTCGGTGGAGGATCATGCCGTTTACGAAGCCATCCGCAACCTCAGCGTGGTGAAGGAAGATCCCGCCGCGACAGAGGAGGAAATCCGGCTGGCCGAGGAACGCCTTCGAGCGGCCACCGCCAGTCGCCGCTACGTGAGCGAGAGCACCAAGGCCAGCCGTCTCTACTGGTGGACCGCCGAATACGGGCTGGTGGGCGATCTACTGGCCCCCAAGATCTACGGCGCGGGCCTCCTCAGCAGTCTGGGCGAGGCCGCCCACTGCCTGAGCCCCGAGGTGAAGAAGGTGCCGCTCAGCCTGGTCTGCGCGGATACGGAGTACGACATCACCCGGATGCAGCCACAGCTCTTCGTGGCCCGCGACTTCGACCATCTCTTCGACGTGCTGGAAGCCTTCGAGGCCACGCTCGGCTGGCGCCGCGGCGGCGATCACGGCCTGGAGGAAGCCCTGCGCGCCCGCACCGTGAACCACCTGGTTCTGGACGGAGGGCTCGAACTCACGGGCCGAGTGGTGGCCCGGATCCCGGCCCGCGGCGAACTGGGACCCGGCCTCGCCACGGCCCTGGCCCGGGTGGAAGGCCCCGTCCAGATCTCGCGCCAGGGCCACGCCGAGGGAGGCCCCTGGCCCGGCGGGGCGCTGGTGGCCTTTGGCAGCGGCGCCCTGCCCCAGCGCGGGGCCTTCAGCCTGGACCTGCCCTCGGGCCTCTTCCTCACGGGCTTCCGCGTGGGCGAGCACGAGGTGATCAACCTGCGGGGTCACCAGGACGGCCGCCCCCTTGACCTGCCCAGCTGGGCCCTGCTGTTCCTCAGCGCGGGATTGCCTTCGGTGGCCGGCGGCCCCGCCGACCCCGGGGCCTGGGATGCGTCCTTCGGCGACCCGTCGGCCCTGGCGGTCGGCGAGGCCGAGGCCCAGGCGCGGGAACGAAAGGCCGCGGCCCTGCCTGCGGAGCTCGCGGAGCTCTATGCCAGGATTCGGGCCCTCCGCGAAGATGGGGCTCGCGATGAACCTCGCCTGCGGGCCATCAAGGCCCGGGCGAAGGACCACCCGGATGAATGGCTACTGCAGGCCGAACTGGCCGAATTGGAGGTGGATCAATGAGCTGGATCGAACAGAACGGAAGCCTGGTCCGGGAGTTCAAGACCCCGGATTTCATGACGGCCTACCGCCTGGTGAGTGCGGTGGTGAATCCGGCCGAGTCGCTAAAACACCACCCAGACATCAGCTTTGGTTGGGGTTATGTCCGGATTGCGCTCACCACTCATGACGCGGGTGGCGTCACAGCTTTGGATCATCAGCTGGCCAGGGCCATGGATGAAGCAGTTAAATCCTTTGATCTGTAAGTAGAAACGAAAAGCCGGCTGTCTTCATACGGGAAGGTCCGGTATTCTGGAATGTCCCCTGAGGAGTCCCTTGCCGATCCCGTCGATCCCCTCCCATCATTCCCGTTTTTCGCCTCTGCCAACCTCCCTCCTGGCCCTCACCGGGCTGCTTGGTCTGGGTTGCCGGTCCGATCAGGTCATGCACTACCGGGTGCCCAAGGAAGCCGTAGCCACCCATCCCGACCATCCGGGCCACGCCGAGGAGGGCATGCCTGCCCAGGCGCCATCCGGCGCAGACCTGCCCCAGCCGCCCACCCCCACCGCCAAGGGGGCCCTGAAGTGGTCCCTGCCCAAGGGCTGGAGCGAGCTCCCTGGCGAGGGCATGCGGTTCGCCACCCTCAAAACCCCCATTTCCGGGCGTCTTGAAGCCACCGTGGTGGTCCTGCCGGGCCCCGCAGGCGGAGAACTGGCTAATGTGAACCGCTGGCGGGGGCAGATCGGGCTGCCTCCCCTCGACGAGCCCGGGCTAGCCAAATCCCGCGTCGCCCTGAAGACCAAGGCCGGTGCCGTGAACGTCTACGACTTCACTAGCGAAGGCCAGGCCAAGAGCCGCATGGTGACCGGTTATATATCCACCCCCGATGGGAACACCTGGTTCCTGAAGATGACCGGAGACGCCGCCCCCGTGGCCAAGGCCAAGCCCGATTTCATGACTCTCCTGGGGAGCCTGCACCTTGATTAAGACCTACGCCCTCCGAACGTGGACGTTCCTCAAGTCCCTCCGACTCACCATCGTCCTGCTGTCTCTGCTCATGGCCCTCGTGGTGCTCTGCACCCTGGCCCAGGTGGAAATGGGCACCGCCGGCGCCGTGAACGCCTACATGCGCAGCTTCATCGTGTGGCGGCAGTTCGCGGCCCTGCCCTTCCCAATCCCGATATTTCCCGGCGCCGCCCTGGTGGGACTGTTCCTCACCATCAACCTCGCCGGAAGGACCCTGGAGCTCCAGCGGACCTGGGCCAAGGCCGGTCTGTGGCTGGTCCACGTAGGCCTCGTCGTGCTGTTCGCGGGCGAGTTCGTCGCCGGCATGATGCAGGTGGATACCAACCTGTCCATTGAGGTGGGCCAAACCGTCAACTACGTCCAGAGCTACAAGAACACGGAGCTGGCCGTCATCGACGTCACCGACCCCACCTGGGACGAGGTCTATTCCGTGCCCGACACGGCGTTGGCCAAGGGCGGGGCCATTGCCATCCAGGGCACCCCAATCACCCTGAACGTGAAGCGCTATTTCGCCAACGCCGAGTTGAGCAACCTGCCCCCGGGCGCGCCGCCTTCCCTGGCCACCGCGGGCGTGGGCACGGGTGTGGCCGTCGTCGAACGGCCCCTGGTCTCAGCCGACAACGAGATGAATCAGGCTTCGGTCTTCGTGGAACCCGTGGCCAGTGGCCACAGCTATGGCGTCTGGCTGGCCTCCGTGGCCATGGGG
The DNA here is from genome assembly GCA_025361205.1 of Holophagaceae bacterium. Classification (GTDB taxonomy): domain Bacteria; phylum Acidobacteriota; class Holophagae; order Holophagales; family Holophagaceae; genus Geothrix. Next base: position 36,892 of record JANYAS010000084.1, on the reverse strand, counting down.
GCACCCCAGGCCTTCACCCACGAAGGACGCACCTACACGCTGGCCATGCGCCTGCGCCGTCAGTACCTGCCCTACGCCTTCACCCTGAAACAGTTCCGGCACGACGTGTACCCCGGCACCGACATCCCCAAGAACTTCTCCAGTCTGGTCCAGGTGGTGAATCCCTCGCGGAGCGAGTCCCGCGAAGTGCTCATCTACATGAACCAGCCGCTGCGGTACGAAGGTAAGACCTTCTATCAGGCGAGCTTTGGCAAGAACGACACACTGTCCATCCTTTCCGTGGTTGAAAATCCCGGCTGGCTTCTCCCGTATGTGTCCTGCGTGCTGGTCGCTCTCGGCCTGCTCGTGCACTTCGCCATCGTCCTGCGCCGCTCGCTCAAGCGCCGCCAGGGCCAGAAGGGGGCCTGAACCATGAAGAACCTTGCCAAGACCATCTCCTGGGGGGCCGGCGCCCTGGCCCTGATCATCGCGCTCACCTTTGCGTTGCCCGGTGCCAAACCCCGCGGCTTCGACACTGGTGGCTTCGGCAACCTGCCCATCCTTGAGGGCGGCCGCGTCAAACCCCTGGATTCGCTGGCCCGTAACTCCCTGCTGGTGATCCACAGCCGCCAGGGCTTCCGCCACGACGGCCGCATGGTGGGTCCGGACGAATGGATCCTCGACGTGCTGTTCCGGCCCCAGGTGGCCGACCAGCAACCCATCTTCGTCATCGACGATCCCGATGTGATCAGCCTCATCGGCGCGAAGCAGACTAAGAACCGAAACTACTTCAGCTTCGCCGACCTCGCGCCGCATCTGGACGAGATCCAGAAACAGGCGTCCTCGGCCCAGCCCATCGTTGCCCAGAAGCGCAGCCGCTTCCAGAGCGCCATCATCAACCTGTTCGACCGCGTCTACCTCTTTTACAAGCTGCGGAACACCCTCCAACTGGCGGGCTCCCCGGGGCTGGGCTGGGAACTCCAGTCCCTGGGCACTGCGGACGCGACCCTTCGCCACACGGACCTGACCCAGCTGGCTCATTTCCGGATCCTGCCTCCTCAGGCCGGAATGGGACCGGATGCCTGGCAGAGCATTGGCCAAGCCCTCACGGCCGCCGACACCGGCGGCCCCTTGCACCCCGGCTTGATTCCCCTCGCCAAGCTCAATGCCGCTTACGTGGGGAACGACCCCGCTGCCTTCAACCTCGCCCTGAGCGACATGAATGCGGTGGTTTCCAACTTAAAGCCCGGCGCCCTCAGCCACGCCACAAACGAGACTGTCTTCAACCGCGCCCAGCCCTTCTTCGTGGGGCTCTCGATCTACCTCGTGGCCTTCATCGTGCTGTGCATTTCCTGGATCTGGAAGCCCGAGATCCTGAGGCCCACGGCCTATTCCCTGCTCTGTTCTGGGGCCATTGTCCATACCCTGGGTCTGGCCGCCCGCATCATCCTGCAGGGCCGCCCCCCGGTCACCAACCTCTACTCCTCCGCCGTGTTCGTGGGCTGGGCCGCAGTGATCCTTGGCCTCATCGTGGAGCGGATGTACCGCAAGGGCTTCGGCACCGCCGTGGCCGCCATGGCCGGGTTCGCGTCGCTGCTCGTGGCCCAGAACCTGGGCACCGAGGGCGACACCATGGAAATGATGCGGGCTGTGCTCGACTCCAACTTCTGGCTGGCCACCCACGTGGTGACCATCACCATTGGCTATTCCGGCACCTTCCTCGCGGGAGCCATCGCCATTGCCTATGGGATCCGCAAACACATCGTGACCAAGGTCGATGTGGAGACCGACAAGGCGCTGGTGGACATGGCCTACGGCATCATCTGCTTCGCCCTGTTCTTCAGCTTCGTGGGCACGGTGCTGGGCGGCATCTGGGCCGATCAGTCCTGGGGCCGTTTCTGGGGCTGGGATCCGAAGGAAAACGGCGCCCTGCTCATCGTGCTGTGGAACGCCATCATCCTCCACGCCCGCATGGCTGGTTACGTGCGGGACCGCGGCATCATGGTGAGGGCCATCTTCGGCAACATCATCACCGCCTGCTCCTGGTTCGGCGTAAACATGCTCGGCGTGGGGCTCCATTCCTACGGATTCATGGATCAGGCCTTCTGGGCCCTGACCGGCTTCATCGCCAGCCAGGTGGTACTCATGGGCATCTGCTACGCCCCAGCCCGGTTCTGGCTGCCGAGGCCCGGTTCGCACGCCTGATTTCCTTCCAACTGCTACAAAAAAGCTCCCGGAAATCCGGGAGCTTTTTTGTAGGTAGGGAAGTCCTTACAAGCGCGTGGTACCCAGGATTCCCTGCGGATCGAGGTGGGCCTTCAGCGCGCCGTTCACGGCGCGGACGAGACTGGGCGTGTAGGCCTCGTAGAACCGCTGGTTGTGGGGGCCCACTCCGTGCTCGGCGCTGTAACTCCCTTCGAAATTCGTTACAGCCAGGTCGTAGATGCGGGACTGGAGTTCGGGTACCAGGTTGACGGCGGGGATCGGCGCGTCCGCTTCGGTCCACACCAGGTTCAAGTGGGTGCCACCGTCGCCCCAGTGGCCGAAATCGCAGCAACGAACAAAGGGATACTCCGCCGCGAGGAGGGCCCGGGCGGCCTCGGTGAAGGCGGCCATGCGGCTGCGGGGCACGCTGATGTCGAAGGCCAGGACCCGGCCTTCCCCGCGGAGGCTTTCGCTGACGTGGTGCCGGATGGCCCAGAAATCATCGGGGCGCCCCATGAAGACATCCGTGATCGCCTCGGCGACGTCCGTTTCCAGGAGGGTGCCGAGGCGCTCCTCCAGCAGGGCCGCAAGGTCGAGGGCTGCGACGGGCAGGGTGGACGCCAGCTCCACCAGGGCCGTGTAAACGGGGGGATGGGCGGTGCCATAGGGATTCCTCACGCCCTCGTGATGGACGAACACGGGCGTCAGGGCGGCGGCGCTGATGACCTCGAAGGCAGTGAACACGTCCGCCAGGTCCCGCTCCAGCGCCCGCAAGAGGGCCAGGGCGGCCTCTCCAGAGGCACAACCCACCAGGGCCGTGGCCCGCTGTCCGGGCACCGGCACCACCTGGACCACCGCCCCCGTGACGACGCCGAAGATGCCGCTGGTACCCACGAACAGCTGCTTCACATCCAGCCCGGTGTTGTTCTTCCGCAGGAGATTCATGGCGTCGAGCACCGTACCGTCGGCCAGGGCCACCTCAATCCCCAGCAGGTTGTGCCGCACGTCCCCGTACTTCAGCAGACGCGTGCCGCCGGTATTCGTGGCGATCATGCCGCCGATGGAGGGATCGGCCCCGAGGTCGATGGGGAACATGAGCCCATGGCCAGCCAGGGCCTCGTTCAGGGCGCTAAGGAGTACGCCGCCGTCCACCCGGGCCGTGCGGTTCACAGGATCGATCTCCAGGCGCTTGTTCAGGCGCTCCAGGCTCAGCACTGCCATCCGGCCGCTGGCATCGGGGGTGGAAGCCCCCACCAGTCCCGTGTTCGCACCCTGGGGCACCACCTGGACACCCGCCGCCAGACACGCGGCCAGCGTTGCGGCCACCTGGGTTGCCGTGGCTGGCCGTACCATTAGCAGCGCCTTGCCCTTGCCGTAGCGCCAGCCTTCCTCGTAACGCACGAGGTCGCCGGGCTCGGTGAGCACCGCGTCCTCGCCCAGCAGGTTCCGGAGATCTGATGCGAGCGCTCCGCTCATGACGCGCTCCATCCGCGCACCAGGGCTTCGAATCGATCGCCCCGCTGCTCGAAGTTGTCGAACTGGTCGAAGCTCGCGCAGGCGGGGCTGAGCAGCACCTGGTCACCGGGCTGGGCAAGGGATAGGGCGGTCTGCACAGCGTCATCAAACGTGGGAACCACCGCGTGTGGCAGGTCGCCCAGATCCCGTGTGAGCTGGGGGATCGCCTCCCCAAGGAAGACCAGCCGCCGCAGCTTGCCCGTCAGCGCCTCGCGCAACGGCCTGTAGCTGGCCCCCTTATCGGTGCCCCCGAGCAGAAGCACGAGCGGGCCTGGCAGGGCGTGAATGGCCGTCAGCGTGGCGTCCACATTGGTGCCCTTGGAATCGTTGAAGGCCCGCACCCCAGCCTTTTCGCCGCAGAAGGCGATGCGGTGGGCCAGCCCGGGGTAACTGCGCAGCCCTTCGCGAATGCCCGCCAGGGAGGCACCCCCATGACGCGCCAGCAAGCAGGCCGCCAAGGCGTTCTCCACGTTGTGATCGCCGGGAATGCGCAGCTCCCCGCGGGGCAGCAGCGCCTCCCCATCGAGGTGCATCAGGCCGGACCCGTCGCACCAGGCCTCACATTGTGACCATCCGAACCGGGCCGTCCTGCCGGATCCGGGGGCATCCTGCCACCACTCGGGATGGGCCATGGGAACCACTCGAAGATCGTTCGTGGTCTGGCGCTCAAAGGTCCGCAGCTTGGTCTGCCGGTAGATCTCCATGGTGCCATGGCGCGCGAGGTGGTCGGAGGTCAGGTTCAGGAAGGCCGCACCCTCGCTGCGGAATTCGTGGACCGATTCAAGCTGGTAGCTGCTCAGCTCTACGACGAACACGGTACCGACCCGCACGTTTTGCACGGCCTCGAGCAGGGGCGTGCCGAGGTTCCCGCAGGCGATGGCGGGAATGCTCGCAGTTCGCAGCAGGTGCGCGGTCAGATCCGTGGTGGTGCTCTTGCCGTTGGTGCCGGTCACGGCCAGCACCGGGCCGCCACCTTGCCCCTCCCGGATCCATCGGTGGGCCAGTTCCACTTCCCCGATGACCCGGATGCCGCGGGCCAAGGCTTCGGCGATGAAGGGTGCGGTGCGGGGGATGCCGGGGCTGATGATGAGCTCGTCACACCCCTCCAACAGCGCGAAGGGATGGCTGCCCCAAACCCCCGGAATGCCGGCTTTTGCTAGCTCGAGTTCAAGCGTAGGATTGGGTTCCGGGCCCGCATCCGTCAGCAGCACGGGGCGTCCCTGCAACGCGAGGAAACGGGCCGCCGCCAGACCTGATCGCCCCGCCCCCATGACCACAGTTCGCATGCTGCCTCCCCTTCCAGTCTGAGTGCCTGTCCAGGTATTTGGAACGCCCTGTGCAATTACTTTCGACAGTCTTCCGGCGGGGACGAAGGGTGTCTGCCGCGCTACACTTGGTGAGGCAAAACCCTGGACTGAGAGTGGAGTGGATATGCCCAAGGGTATACTGGAGAGCATGCTGAGCGGTGAAGGCGCCGTCGTTTCCCATGTCCAGCCCATGTACCGTCTTTCGGACAACCGCCTGGTGGCGCGGGAATACCTGGCACGGCACGTCGATGCCGAGGGCGTCGCCCATCCCGTGGGCCCCCTGCTGCAGGATCCCAGGCTCTCGCTGGGTGATCGCCTGGCCCTCGACCTGCGCTTTCTCGAGGCTACCTTCCAATCCCTGACCCAGACCGGCGATGCCAGCCATCTCCATTTCGTGAACCTGGAACCCGTCAGCCTTGAGGCGCCGGGATTCTGGGAGCGCCTGCCGCGCTGGATGGAGGCCCTGCCCTTCGGCCCGGAATTCGTGGTGATGGAGTTCACCGAATCCCAGGGCGTTCACGACATGGAGGCCCTTCAGGGCTATGCCAAACGGCTGAGAGACCTCGGCCTCCGCGTGGCGGTGGATGACTTGGGGGCGGGGGTGGCCAGCCTCACCCACATGGCGCGGCTGGCGCCGGACTTCATCAAGGCCGATCGCAGCCTCGTGGAGCAGGTGCAGCGTCGCCCCTACCAGGCCGCCCTGCTCAATGCCTTGGCGCACTTTGCGAACGCCATGCGCATCGGGTTCATCGCGGAGGGCATCGAGACCCTGGAGGAGCTGGAGGCCGTCATGGATGCGGGCGTCCCCTGGGGTCAGGGCTTCATCCTGGGCCAGCCTTGGCCCAGCCGGCCCAGGCCTATCGCAGTTTCAGTGAACTGAGGGCCAGGATCGAGCAGACGATGGCGGTGATCCACATCCGGATCACCACTTTGGTCTCCTGAAGGCCCCCCAATTCCAGGTGATGGTGGAAGGGCGCCATGCGGAAGATGCGCTTGCCGCCGCGCAGCTTGAAGCTGCCCACCTGCAGGATCACGCTCACCGCTTCCATGACGAACAGGCCGCCCGCAATGACCAGCAGCAGCTCCTGCTTGATGAGGACCGCCACGGTGCCCAAGGCCCCGCCCAGCCCCAGGGAGCCTGTATCGCCCATGAACACCTCTGCTGGATGGGCGTTGAACCAGAGGAAGCCCATGCAGGAACCCGCCATGGCGCCCATGAACACGGATAACTCGGCGCCGCCGGGGACGTAGGGCACCACCAGGTAGGCGGCGATCTTGGAATTGCCCACCACGTAGGCCAGGATCGCGTAAGTAAGGGACACGATCAACGTGCCGCCGATGGCGAGCCCGTCCAGGCCGTCCGTGAGGTTCACGGCATTGCTGGTGCCCACCATCACCAGCCAGATCCAAGGGATGAGGAACACACCCACATCGGGTCGGAAATTTTTGAAGAATGGCACCGACAAATGGCTGGTGGCCGCACCCCGCAGGCCGAAGTGGAGGATCAGCCAGGCGACCAGCAGGGAGATGCCCGTCAGCAGCGCCATCTTCTGCCAGCTCGTGATGCCAAGGTTCTGCTTCTTGAGCAGCTTCTGGACGTCATCCAAGGCCCCCACCGTGCCGAAGCCCAGGAGCGCCATCAGGACCACCCAGATGGCCCCACTTTGGAGGTCGCACCACAGCAGCGTCGACACGGTGATCACCACCAGGATGAGGATGCCGCCCATGGTAGGGGTGCCGGCCTTCTTCTGGTGGTTCTCGGGGCCCACATCGCGGATGTGCTGGCCCATCTTGAGGGCCGTCAGGGTGCGGATCACCCAGGGCCCGAGCAGCAGGCTCAGGACCATGGCCGTGGCCGCCGCCATGGCCGTGCGGAAGGTGACGTACCGGAAAACCGAAAAGCCCGGCACCACGTCGCGGAAAGGGTAGAGCAGCCAAGGCAGCATGGGGGATCCGGAGGTTTAGAGTCTGGAGGTCAGTGGGAGAGAAACCACTCGACGACGCGTTCCGCGCGCCAGTGGCGGCTGCCCTTCACCAGGATACGGGCTTCGCGGGGGATTGCGGAGAGTCCCGCCGCATCGTCCCGCAGCGCTTCGAAATCCGGGAAGGCCATGGCCCGCAGGCCAAACCCCTCCGCGTAGTGCGGGGCGAAGTCGCCGTAGGCCCAAAGCCTGGATACCCCCAGGAGCTTCAGCGCCGCCCCGGTCTCCCGGTGGATCCTCGGAGCCTGAGGTCCCAGCTCCCGCATGGACCCCAGCACCGCCACGGCCTCGCCACCAGGCAGCTGCAGCAGGGTTCGGGCGCAGGCCAAAATGGAATCGGAGCTGGCATTGTAGGTCTCGTCCAGCAGGGTGCCGCCGCCTGCCAAAACGAGCAACTGCCCTCGCCCCGCTTCCGGGGTCACGGTCCCGAGGCCCCGGGCCACCTGGTCAGGGTCAAACCCCAGATGGATGGCCAGGGCCCCGGCCAGGGCGGCGTTGCGGACCTGGTGCTCGCCGGGCAGCTGGAGGCGGATGGGCACCGCCCCTTGGGGTGTCCGAAGGAGGAACGCTTCGCCAGCGGCACCCAAAGATTCCACGCCTTCCCAGCCGAAGGGCTGACCATCCCCCACGGGGAGCGCCTCCGCATGCCTGGCCCAAGGCTGATCGGCGATCCAGCAGCACCAGCGATCCGCAGCCAGGTGCGCCCAGACGCCGCCCTGATGGAGGCCCGCCACCAGCTCACCCTTGGCCTCAGCTACGCCCTGCTGGCCGAGGGGGAAGTTCTCGATGTGGGCGGTCCCCACGAGGGTGATCAGGCCAGCGTCCAATGGCGCGATTTCAGTGAGCCGCCGAATTTCTCCGGGCGTGCTCATGCCCATCTCCAGCACCGCCGAGCCGAGGCCCACGGGCAAGGTGGCCAGGGCTTCGGGCAGCCCCAGCGTGTTGTTGCGATTCCCTGGCGTCCGCCATCCCCCTACCGCCGCCGCGAGAAGTTCCTTGGTGCTGGTTTTGCCGACACTCCCCGTGACGCCAAACACCGTCGTCGGTCGCATGGCGGCCAGGCGGGTCTGGCCCCAGCGCTGAAGGGCGGCCAGGGTGTCCGGAACCACCAACTGTGGACAGTCGCTGTCTAGCGGGTGGTCCACCAGCAGGGCCCCGGCCCCCTTTTCAAACGCCTGGGCCGCGAAGTCGTGGCCGTCACGGTCCGCCCGCAGCGCCACGAAGCAAGCGCCGGGCTGGAGGGTGCGGGTATCCATCGACAGCGAGGAGGGCACCACCGAGCCGTCACCCAGAATCTCCCCACCCACCTGGGAGGCCACCTGAAACAGGGACCAGAGGCTCATGCCGTCTCCTTCGCAGAAGCCCTTCTCAGGCGGTCGCGCACGGCCACCCAGGCATCCTCTTCCGGCGGCCGTTCCATCACGATGCGCTCGAAGCCCGCATCGTCGAGTTCGTGAAGGAGGGCGTAGAGCTGGGTCCCAACTTCCTCCGCATCCAGGGGCAGGAGCACTCCACGGACCCCGGCCGGTAACGCGGTAAGTGACCCGAGGCCCACATAGGCCACCCGGCCCGAAGATTCAGTTACACCTGTTCCCGCCGGCACCAGCTCCAGCTTGGCCCTGGGCGCGTAGTGGCGCGCCATCATGCCGGGTGCCGCCTGCTGATCTCCGGTCACCACGGCGCCTTCCCACAGATCCACGGGCCCGAGCATCGCCGCAAGCACGGCCGGCGAGATGGGCCCTGGCCGCAGGATACGGGGCCTGGCGCCGAGGCGGCTGAGGTCCAGGATGGTGGATTCGAGGCCGGCGGTGGTGGGCCCACCGTCCAGGATCAGATCCACGGCCTCGCCCAGGCTCGACGCCACGTGCTCGGCACAGGTGGGAGACAAGTGCTGGCTGCGGTTGGCGCTGGGGGCGGCCAGAGGCCGTCCCACGGCCCGGATGAGCCCCAGGGCGACCGGGTGCGCTGGGCAGCGCAAGGCCACGGAAGTTCCTCCGGCGCGGACGATGGTCGGCACGGCATCGGCAGCCGGGAGCACCAGGGTCAGCGGACCCGGCCAGAAGCGCTCTACCAGCAGTTGGGCCTCGGCCGGCCAGCAGGACACGAGCGCCCGAGCCGAAGCCGCATCCGCCACATGCAGGATCACGGGATTGGTGGCGGGTCGGCCCTTGGCCGTGTAAATGCGGGCCACCGCCTTGGAATTCAGGCCATCCGCACCGAGGCCGTACACGGTCTCCGTGGGAAAGGCCACCACGCCACCAGAGGTCAGGATGGCCGCCGCCTCCTGGATGGCCGGATCCTCCGGCCCACAAACCCTTCGAAGGCGCGTCACCGGTGGCCTCTGGGGTCGCGGCTCTTCCGGGAGGCGCTCTTCCGCAGAACCGTAGCCAGCGAATCATCTTGTTTTATCGGTGTGCATCGGTGTTCATCGGTGGAAAAAGGATCTTTTGAACCACCGATGAACACCGATGAACACCGATCAAGATCAAGCCAAACCTCTGGTTCAGGATTTTGAGAAGCGCAGAGATTCATGCCTTCCCCTGCACCGGGTGGCCGAGTGCCGTTTCTACGGCTGCCCGGTCGCTGTAGGGGTATTTCACGCCGTGGATCTCCTGGTAGGGTTCGTGGCCCTTGCCTGCCAGCAGCAGCAGATCGCCGGGGCGGCAGTCTGCCAGGGCTGCCTGCACCATCGCCCGGCGGTCGGCATGGCGATGGTAACGCGTGGCGTCGGCCCGAAGCGCCTCGGGGAGACCGGGCGCGGCATCGTCCAGGATGCGCTCCGGATCCTCGGTGCGCGGGTTGTCGCTGGTGTGCCAAAGGACATCCGCCCCCGCCGCCACGGCCGCGGCCATGAGGGGCCGTTTCAAACGATCGCGGTCGCCGCCGCAGCCGAAGAGCACGTGCAGACGGCTGCCAGGGGGAAGCAGGCGCCGCCCCTCGGCCAGCAGCTTCTCCAGGGCATCCGGCGTGTGGGCGTAGTCCACCATCACGCCGAAGGACTGGCCACAGTCCACCCGCTCCAGGCGGCCTGGGGCCCCGGTCACTTGGGGCACGGCTGGCACCAGGCGGTACAGGTCGAACCCGGCCTCGGCGCAGGCCGCCAGGGCGGCCAGCAGGTTGTAGACGTTGAAGCGGCCCAGCAGGGGGCTCTGGACCTCCCAGCTCCCCTTGGCCGAGTGCAGCGTGAATCGCGTCCCCGTGGGCCCCAATTCAAGATCGTGGGCACGGTAGCAGGCGGGGCGGTCCACGGCAAAGCTCACGTGGCCCTCGCGCTCCAGCAGGCCCCGGCCCCAGGGATCGTCCGCGTTCACCAGGAAGCGGTCGCACTGGGCGATGAGCCTCGTCTTGGCCTGGAAATAGGCCTCCAGGGTGCCGTGGTAGTCGAGGTGGTCCTGGGTGAGGTTGGTGAAAACGCCGACCTTGAAGTGGGCCCCGTGGACCCGGCCGAGGCAAAGGGCGTGGCTGCTCACCTCCACCGCGGAGGCCACGTCCCTCGCCTCCAGGCTGCGATGCAGCCAGCGGTAGAAGGTGGTGCTTTCGGGCGTGGTGCGGACGGCCTCTTCTTCCGTGTCACCCGCCGCGTTCAGGACCGTGCCGATGAGCCCACAGCCCAGCCCAGCGCCCCGCAGCAGCTGACGGATGAGCGTGGTGGTGGTGGTCTTGCCGTTGGTGCCGGTGACGCCGATGAGGGCGAGCTGCGCGTCGGGGGCGCCGTGCAACTGTCGCGCGAGGTCGGCCATCGTTAGCCGGGGATCTCCCACAAAGATACAGGTGGCGACGGGCTCTGGCGTGGTCACGCCAGAGGTTGAAATAACGGCGCTGGCTCCCTGCGCTAGGGCCTGGAGAATGAAGTCGGCGCCGTCGGAGTGTTCGCCTTTCAGGGCCAGGAAGGCCCAGCCTGGCTGCACCTCGCGGCTATCGCTGGTGAGGTCCACCACTTCGACATTCGGACCCGAACACCGCTCGGCGATCCCTTGGATCAGCGCGTCGAGCTTCATGGCAGCCCCGCCTTGATCTTCACCACCGAGCCCGGTTCCAGGGGCGCGCCGGACTCGGGACTCTGTCCCAGCACCCGGGTGGCCGTCACACCAGGAGTGGCTTCCACTTTCGGGCTGCCGCCCACCAGGACCACCCGGTGGATGGCGGCCTTGAGGCTGAGGCCCTTCAGATCAGGCGTGCGGCCCATTTCAATATGTACCGCAGCCTCGTCGGTCTCGCTTGTGGGCCAGTCACGCAGGGAGAGCTTCAGGTCCTTCTCCTGGTCCAGGTCCGGCGTGGTCTGCCGGAAGCGTTCGATGCCGTCGCCGATGCGCTTGAACAGCGGGGCGGCCACGTCGCCGCCCGTGGTGTCGCCCGCGGGATCGTCCAACATCACCATCACGCCGTACTGGGGCTTGTCGGCGGGGAAGAACCCCATGAAAGACGCGAAGTGGCGCTTCATGTCGTACTTGCCATCGATTAGCTTACGGCTGGTGCCGGTCTTGCCGAAGGCCTCGACGCCATTGTCGAGCTTGGCCCGCTTGCCCGTGCCCTGGGTGATGACGCCTTTCAGCGTCTCCTTCATCAGGTTCGCGGTCTCCTCGCTGAGGACCTGATTACGGACCGTGGGCTTGAACTCCTTCAGTAGCAGCCCCTTATCGTTGTAGATGCGCTGCACGAGGATCGGCTGCATCAGCTTGCCGCCATTGGCCAGGGCGCAGCCTGCCATGAGGATTTGGAGGGGCGTGGTGCTGAGACCATAGCCATAGGAAAAGGTGTACTGGGTGGGCACGCTCCAGCGATCCGGGGCCATCATCCGCCCGGGGCTTTCGCCGGGGAAATTCAGGCCGGTAGCGTCGCCGAACCCGAACTTGCGCAGGTATTGGTAGTGAACGGCGGGATCCAGGCGGGTGCCCATCTTGGCCGCGCCGATGTTCGAGCTCAACCAGAGGACCTCCTCGAAGGTGAGCACCCCGTGTTTGTGCGTATCCGTAATGGGTGGCACCTTCGCGCTGTACTGCCAGCGGCCGGCCAGGCAGTCGATGCGCTCGCCCAGGTGGACCTTGCGCTCCTCCAGGGCGATGGCGGCGGTGAAGATCTTCATGGTGGAGCCGGGCTCGTAGACGTCCTCCACGGCGTGGACCTTGCGGGCGGCCTTCTGTCGTTCCAGCTCCCGGCGCAGTTCCTCCCGCTCCCCTGCGGACAGTTCGGCTTCGCCGCGATTGCGGAACTTCTTGGGCAAAATATGATTCGGATCGAAGGTCGGGGTGCCGGCCATGGCCAGGATCTCGCCCGTCTGGGGGTCCACCACCACCGCGAAGGCCGTATGCGGCCGCGTCAGCCGCATGCCCTCCTCCAGGGCGTCCTCGACGATGTGCTGGATGGAAGCGTCGAGGCTCAGCTGCAGCGACGCCCCATTCACGGGCATCTTGCTGTAGTTCTCCTGGAGGATGAGCAGCTTGCCGTGGGCATCGCGGGGGGCGATCAGTTCGCCCTTCACTCCGCAGAGCTGCTTGTCGTAGGTCTGTTCGATGCCCAGCTGGCCCAGGCCGTCGATGTTGGTGAAGCCAATGATCTGCGCGGCGAGGCTGCCCCGGGGGTAGAAGCGGCGGCTCTCGGGCTGGAACTCGATGCCATCCAATTCCAGCGCCCGGACTGCGGCCACCTTGGTGGGAGAAAGCTGGCGCTCAAGGTAGACGAAGGTCTTCTTGCGGAGGAGCTTTTCGAGCACCTGGGCGCGGGTTTGTTCGAGGATCGGGGCTAGTTTGACAGCCACTTCCGTGGCGGCCTTCCGGTCCGGATTGCCCCATTGCCGATCCTCACCGCGCGTGGCCTTGTAATCCGGGTAGAACACGCGGGGATCGGCGAACAGGCTGTCGACTTTGATGGAGATGGCAAGGGGCTCGCCGCGGCGGTCGCGCAGCTCGCCGCGGATCGGGGGCACCGGCACCAGGGTCGTGTGCTGCTGCTCGGCCCGGGCGCGGAATTTTCGGTGCTCGAAACCCTGGAGCCACAGCAGCCGCAACAGGATCAGCAGGGCCCAGGAGGCCATGCCTCCCATGATCCAGGGCATGCGGCGGCCCAGCAGGTCATGCGTATCCTGACGACCCAGAAGGCGCCGGAAGGTTCGGGGTTCGGTGGCGAAGTGGAGCGGCACGGGTGGGCTGTGGCCTTTAGGCTGTGGGCCGTGGGAAAGAAAACCGAGGTTCCAACGATCGTCCGGCCTCGGCCCCGGAGGCCGAACGGCCTTCCTACAGCCTACCGCCTACTGGGCCCTGGGCTATGGGCAGTGGGTAGTGGGTAGTAGGAAAAACCCAGGTTTTGGTTCCAACTGGCAGCGCTCGGGCGCTGAGCGGCCGATCAGGGCCGAACGGCCGCCTACAGCCCACAGACTACCGCCCACAGCCCAATTACAGCCCCTCCGACGACACGGGACGGAGCTTGGCGAGGAGCTGATCCTCGGGGGTGAAGACCCGCCGGACCATATGCCCCTGCTTGCGCGGCTCAAGGCCCGCCTTCGTGGCGTAGACCTGAACCTCCTCGTCGCGCTGGTAGCGGCTGCGCTCGAGCATGAGCTTTCGCTGAAGCTCCTCCTCCTTGTGGATGCGCTCCTTGATGTCGCCCATGGCATAGCTAAGGCGGGTGCTCTGGATCTTCAAGTAGGCCAGGGTGGCCAGGGGCATGGCCATGGCCAGCACCAGCAGAAGCATGCGCAAGATGCCCTCGCTCTCCACCATGCGGGTGGGAGCGGAGGAGCGAGGCAGGATTCCGGCGGCCATGGGGACCTCGATTCAGGGTAGCCGCTCCGCCACGCGCAGGCGGGCGGAGCGGGAGGGCGGATTGGCGGCGGCTTCGGCCTCGCTGGGCGCGATGCCACCGGGATGGATGAGTTTCAGGACCTTGGGAAGTTGCACGGGCGCCACGCGGCCAGGCCCGTCGTAGATGCCGGCGAGACGGCGCAGGGTCTGCTTGACGATGCGGTCCTCCAGGCTGTGAAAACTGATGACCGCGAGCCGTCCACCCGGCCGGAGGTGGGACACGGCCGCTTCCAGGGAGGCGGCCAGACCGTCGAGTTCCCCGTTCACCGCGATGCGAATGGCCTGGAAGGTCCGGGTGGCGGGGTCGCTGTGGCCCTTCCGTTTGGCCGGTTCCCGGGGGATCACGGTGTAGACGGCCTTCGCCAGGTCGTGGGTGGTCTCTAGGCGCCCTTCCTGAAGGGCTCTGAGGATCGCCCGGGCGATGGGTCGGCTGGCCCGCTCCTCGCCGTATTGGTAGATCGCATTGGCCAGGCTTTCGTCGGTCTGCTCGGCGATCCAGGCCCGGGCGGACAGCCCATGCTCCGGATCCATCCGCATGTCGAGGGGCCCCGAATCCCGGAAGCTGAAGCCCCGTTCCGGGGTGCGCAGCTGCAGGGTGGACACGCCGAGGTCCGCCAGGATGGCGTCGAACCCATCCGGAGCCTGGGCCGCCTGCCAGGCCAGAAAGTGGGCCTCATCCCAGAGTTCCTCGTAGGCGCAGGCCAGGATGCTGAGCCGCGCATCGGAACCCAGGCGCTGCCGGGCGAGTTCTCGGGCTTGGGGATCCCGGTCCACACCCAGGTACCGGGTCTCGGCGTCGGCCTTCGCGAGCAGGGCTTCGGCATGACCGCCCAGCCCCAGGGTAAGGTCGAGGATCCGTGCGGCTGGGGGCAACAGAAGGTGCTCCAGGACTTCCTGGAGCAGCACGGGGACATGGACCGGCATCGTCATCATCAGATCCCCAGGTCCGCGAGCTGGGCCAGATCATCGGCGCCCAGGGGCTCGGCCGTAAGACGGCGCTCGAAGCCGGCCTTGTTCCACAGGGCCAGGTGATCCATCTGCCCCAGCACGGCCACTTCGCCCGTGAGCTGGGCGGCCTCGCGCAGGATGGGCGGTATGACGAAGCGGCCCTGGGCATCGGGCTCCACCTCGCTGCCGAAATAGGCGGTGGTCTCCAGGAACTTCCGCTTGGCGGGGCTGGTGGACGGCAGGGCCGCGAGCCGGACTTCGATGGCTTCCCAGATCGGCATGGGATAGAGGCGTGCGGATCGGCCATCCAGGGAGGTCAGGTAGTGCCGCAGAGCTCCGCCTTCTTCACCCTTGGCGAAGGATTCCAACTCGGCCTTGAAGGATGAGGGGAGTTTCAGGCGTCCCTTTTCATCCACCGTGGCCGGTGAGTTTCCGCGAAGTCGCAGCACCAGCAGCACCTTTCAACCAGCACCCCAAAAGAGAGCCATGAACCAAAGCAAGACCACTTTCATCCACTTCAGACCACTTTTCTCCACTGGGAGCCACTTCAAAGTCTAGAAAGGTAATGAAACTCGACAAGCGGAAATATAAACGAATATCATTGCCTGTCTTCTTTTAGGTGATTCATCCGATTTCATAGTGGTGGTGCGGGTGCTTTCATTGAATGGCCCAACTTATAGGCGAATAAAATACGATGCTTCCCGGCTGCCGCCAGTCGAATAAGCCATCCAGCGGCATTCAACTGCCACTTCCGACCACCCATGGGCCTATGCACAGTCGGAAGTGCCGCAACCGACCGGCCAGAGAGGAAGCCGAAAGCGAGGGACAGCCAGCCTCGCCCCCAAACCACCCCGGGGCCTCGCCTCCATGGAGCACCCCTTGACGAGGAGCGCATCGTTAGGATTTCCCTAACCCTGCCCTTCCACGGAAATCCCTCATGCGACGATCCGTCTTTGACCGGCACTCCTCGGCCCCACCCCCCGCGGCCGGCGCCCCCAAACGCGGGCTCTTGGCCCGGATTGGCCCTGGCCTCATCACAGGGGCCTCCGATGATGACCCCAGCGGCATTGCCACCTACTCCCAGGTGGGCAGCCAATTCGGCTTAGGCATGTTGTGGACCATGGTGTTTTCGTACCCCTTGATGAGTGGCATCCAGGAAATCAGCGCCAGGGTGGGTCGGGTCACGGGCCACGGCTTAGCTGCCAGCCTCCGGAAGCATTTTCCGGCATGGGTGCTCTATGCCGCCATCGGCCTGCTCCTGGTGGCCAACACCATCAACATTGGCGCGGATATCGGAGCCATGGGCGCGGCGTTGCACCTGCTGATCGGCGGACCCGCCCAGATCTATGTCGTGGGATTCGGCCTGCTCTGCCTCCTGCTGCAGATATTTATTCCCTACCGCAGTTATGTTCCCTACCTGAAATGGCTCTGCCTGGGGCTCTTCGCCTACGTGGGCATTCTCTTCGTGGTGAAGATTCCTTGGCTGAGCGTCCTCCACGCCACCTTGCTTCCTCATTTCCAGCTCACCAAGGAATCCTTCACCGCCATCGTGGCCATTTTCGGGACCACCATCAGTCCCTACCTGTTCTTCTGGCAGGCCTCCGAAGAAGTCGAGGAACAGAAATTGAATCCCGGGGAGTCCCCCCTGCTCAAGGCCCCTGAGCAGGCACCGGACCAACTTTCGACCATGCAGACGGATACCTGGGTGGGCATGGCGTTCTCCAATGTCGTGGCCTTTTTCATCATCCTCACCGCCGCCGTGGTCCTGAACGCCCACGGGATCAAGGACATTCAAACCTCCAGCCAGGCCGCGGAAGCCCTTCGTCCGGTGGCGGGACGGTTCGCATTCTTGCTGTTCAGCCTGGGCATCATCGGCACCGGACTCCTGGCCGTGCCTGTCCTGGCCGGGTCTTCGGCCTACGCCCTGGGAGAAGCCCGCCAATGGCCTGTGGGCCTGGAACGGAAGCCCAAGGAGGCCCGGGCGTTCTACTGGGTCATCGCCCTCTCGACCTTGCTGGGCGTCGGCCTGAATGAGGTGCATCTGGATCCCGTAAAGGCCCTGTTCTGGAGCGCCGTCACGAACGGCGTGGTGGCCGCCCCCCTCATGGTCATGATCATGCTCATGGCCAGCCGGAAGAAAGTGATGGGAACCTTCACCCTCTCCCTGCGGCTAAAGATTCTGGGCTGGGGCGCCACGCTGGCCATGGCAGCCGTGTCGGTGGGAATGTTCGCGACCATGGGGAAATGAGCTAGGGAGCCCCTTTCCTGGGCACCAGCCCCACGGCTACTGGCAGAGCTTGCCGCCCAAAGGCTTCCCACCGAGCAGGTGAAAGTGGAGGTGGGCCACAGACTGGCCCGCGTCCGCGCCGCAGTTGCTGAGCAGGCGCCAGCCGCTGGTCCCGACGCCCTGGTCCGCTGCGAGCTGCGCGGCCACCTGGGGGATCCGGGCGGCCGCAGCGGCGGTTTCCGGCGTCAGGTCGCCCAACCCCTGACAGTGGGCTTTGGAAATGATGAGGAGATGGACCGGCGCCTGGGGGAAGATGTCCTTGAAGGCGAGCAGGGTATCGTCTTCGTATACGATGGCCGAAGGGATCTCCTTCCGCGCGATCTTGCAGAACAGGCATTCGCTCATCAGGGACCTCCCATGTTCCACATCATCCTGCACCAACCGGAGATTCCGCAGAATACCGGAAGCATCGGCCGGCTCTGCGTGAACAATGGCGTCCAGCTGCATCTGATTCATCCCCTGGGCTTTGAGACCACCGACTACTACCTGCGCCGGGCGGGCTTGGACTACTGGGAGAAGCTCGAACCGACGCACTACGCTGACTGGAACGACTTCCTCGCCCGCAACCCCGCCAAGCGCCTGTGGTTCTTCAGCACCAAGGGCGCCCGGCGCCACACCCAGGTGGCCTGGGCCCATGGCGACGGCTTGGTCTTTGGCCGGGAGACCGTGGGACTTCCGGATGAGATCCTGACCGCCCACCCTGACAGCCTCGTGCGCATCCCCATGTTGGGGGACCACCACCGCAGCCTGAACCTGGCCCAGGCCGCGGCCATTGGCCTTTACGAAGCACTGAGGCAGGCTCAGGACTGGTAAGCCGTCGTTGCGCAACGGCCCAATCTATGCCCAAGCACAGATGGCGTATGGGTCCCAACCAGAACAGCCAGAAGAACACTGGCTATTCTGTAGCGGTCCTCAATTCCTTGGAGCCTCCATGAGCCAAGCCCCCATCCGTGTCGTCATCGCCAAGCCAGGCCTCGACGGGCACGACCGCGGCGCCAAGGTCGTGGCCCGGGCCCTGCGCGACGCGGGTATGGAGGTCATCTACACCGGCCTGCGCCAGACGCCCCAACAGATCGTGGCCGCCGTGGTGCAGGAGGATGCCCGCGTGCTGGGCATGAGCATCCTCAGTGGCGCCCATAACCAGATCTTTCCCGAGGTGATGCGGCTGTTGAAGGAACAGGGCGCCGACGACGTGCTGGTCTTCGCCGGCGGCATCATCCCTGATGAGGACATCCCCGCCCTCAAGGCCACCGGCATCCGGGAAATCTTCCAGCCCGGAACGAACACCGACGACATCGTGGCTTTCATCCAGCGCGAGATTTCGGCCTGACATGAAAGCTAACCGCGAAAAGCGCGAAACGCCCTTCGGGCGCGCGAAAAGTGATCAGGTATCCTTCCGCCCCAGTGTCCAGACGGCCCATTCCCGCAACCTTTTCGCGCCCTTTCACGTCCTTTCGCGGTTCCAGGCTTTTCTTGCATGCGGTACCCACACAAGGCATGGTGTCTGATGGCCAAGACGACATCTCTATTCGAGTGCACGGCCTGCGGCGTGCGGCATCCCAAGGCCATGGGGAAATGCACCGGCTGTGGCGCCTGGGACACTGTGCAGGAAGTGCGTGGATCCCTGAAACGGGACCTCCAGCGGGCCGGGTCGGCCTACGCCCAGAGCCACTACACCGGCCCGATAGCTTTGCCCGACGTGGATGTGACGGACACCCAGCGGGCCCCGACCGGCATCATTGAACTGGATCGGGTGCTGGGGGGCGGGGTGGTGCCGGGCATGGTGGCCCTGCTGGGCGGCGAACCGGGCATTGGCAAGTCCACCCTGCTGCTGCAATGGGCGGCCACCACCACCGGCACGGTGCTCTACGCCAGCGGCGAGGAAAGCGAGCGCCAGATCAAACTGCGCGCCCAGCGGCTGGGGGCCGAGAACCCCGGTATCCATCTGCTGGCGGAGACGGATGTGCGTCGCATCCTCGAAGAAGCCGAGCGCATGAAGCCTGATCTGTTGCTGGTGGATAGCATCCAGACGCTGTTCGATCCCGACTTCGAAAGCAGCGCGGGCAGCGTGAGCCAGGTGCGCGGCTGTGCGGCCCTGCTCACCCGCTGGGCCAAAACGACAGCCACGCCCCTGGTATTGGTGGGCCACGTCACCAAGGACGGGAGCCTGGCGGGCCCCAAGGTGCTGGAGCACCTGGTGGACACGGTGCTCTCGTTCGAGGGCGACCGGCACCACCACCACCGCCTGCTGCGGACCCTCAAGAACCGCTTTGGCGCGGCCTTCGAGCTGGGCGTCTTCGCCATGACCGAGCGAGGCCTGGTAACGGCCGAAGGGAACCCCTTCTTCCTGGACGCCGAACCCCGGCCCGGCTGCGCCGCCACCGTGGTCCTCAGCGGCACTCGGCCCATGGTGGTGGAGATCCAGGCGCTGGTGGCTTCCGCAGGCCTGGGCATCCCCCGGCGCACGGCCCTGGGCATCGACTCGCAGCGCCTCGCCATGCTTTGCGCGGTGGCGGAGCGCCGTGGCGGCGTGCAGCTCCATGACCGGGACATCTACCTGAACGTGGCAGGTGGCCTGGAGATCGAGGACCCCGCCGCCGACCTCGCCGTCATCGCCGCCCTCTGCAGTAGCGCTGGGGGTCGCCTGCTGGCCGAGAAGTGCCTCTTCATGGGTGAGGTGGGCCTCACGGGCGAAGTGCGCCCCGTGGCCCAACTGCCCCTGCGCCTTCAGGAAGGCGCCCGCCTGGGCTTCGCCCGCGCCGCCGTGCCCCGCCTCGGGCTCGAAGGCAAGAGCCCCCTCGACCTCTTCCCTGAAGTGAGTGTCGAGCGGTTGCGGAGCAAGGCCTGGCTGAAGGGCGTGGTGGAGGAGTAGGGCCTATTCAGTCCGTTTGGGATTCTCGTGATGCCCTCATCCCCGTTCGGCTTTACCCTCAACCCATGACCTGGAAGCCCAGTCCCCAGGAGGGGGTGGATCCCCTCACGCTGCCCCTCAACCCCTTGCAGGGCTACCTGTTGTCGCGGCTGGATGGGAGCGTGGACGTCCCAACCCTGGCGGTGCTCATCAACCTGGGGGAAGACCAGGTGGCCGGCATGCTCGATGAACTGGTCACCTTGGGCGCGGTGGCCCCTGAGTGGCCCCAGGCGGCAGCCTTCCCCACGTCATCCCAGGAGGAAGCACCCTTCGAGGCTGAGGCGGAAATCGAAGGGGAAGATACACCCACTGCCCGCAACAGGACCACGACCCATCGCCAGCTATTTGAGCTGCACCTGCATGCGCAGCCCATGGACCAGCGCGTGGCACGGGCCCGCGGGGCAGCCGAGCCTGACCTGAGCGCCTTCTGCTTTGACCCCACGGCAGAAGTCATCCGCTCCGTAATGGAGAACCAGCGGACGGGCCTGGTCCACGCCCGCCTCATCGCGGCACACCATCGTACTGCGGCAGGCCTGGAGGCCCTGGGCGCACATCCGGCCTTCACTAACGATGAGGGCGTCCGCCGCGCCCTGCTGCAGAATCCGCTCCTGCCGCTCGGCCTCTACCGGCGTCTATGGTCCCCGAAGCGCCTCCTGGAGCAGTACCTCGTGGCCATGTCGCGGGATGCCCCGGAGCAGCTCCGCGCCATGGCCCGGGATCTGCTGCGGACCAGCTTCAACCAACGGGCGAGCGAGGAGCGGGCGGAGCTCATCCTCACCACGGAGGGCCGCTGCCTCGCGAGTCTGGTCGGCATCACTATCGACGGCCACACGACCGCCATCCTGTGCCGCCGTACCTATGTCTCCACCCTGTTCATCCAGAACATCGCCCGTTGGAGCGCCGCCCCACCCCAGCTCATCGCCCACCTCCGCCGTCAGGATGTAGTCAAGCGCAACGCCGTCCTTCGGCAGCTGCTGGAGCGGCATCCGAACGCGGGTTGAGAGACCTTCAGGCGTACAGTCGTTGCAGGCCCGGATCCTGGGTCAGTTCTTCGATGAGGTCGCGGACGCTGATGAGATCGCGCAGCTTGGCGCCGTTACTGCCGGTGAAGAAGAGACCGCTCTCCTCGTCGCCGCGCATGGCGTCGGCCAGGCGGTCGGCGATGCAGTACCCCACGGCGGCCGCGCCCTTGCCGTGGCCGCAGGGCGACAGGCAGTTGCTCACGCAGCGGATCTGGGGCGCCGTGCCGGCCTCGATGCGCCGCTGGAGGCTGGTCCGCACACCGCGAGCGGGCAGGCCCACAGGGGACTTCATGAGGCCGATGTCCTCGGCCTTGGCGCGGAGGATCACTTCCTTGAAGATCGGGGAGGCATCGCACTCGAAGGTGCCGATGAAGCGGGTGCCCATCTGCACGCCCGCCGCGCCCAGGGCGAGGAAACGCTGGATGTCCGCATGGTCCCAGACGCCGCCGGCCACCAGGATGGGGAAGTCGCCCCAGTTGTCCCGTTCCGCGATCACCTCAGGCAGGATGTTCTCCAGGGTGTGGGCCGGATCCAGGCAGCCGTCATGGCTGAACCCTTGGTGGCCGCCGCTTTCGGGGCCTTCCAGCACCACGGCATCCGGCAGGCGGTTGTACTTGCGCTGCCACTGCTTGCAGATGACGCTCAGGGCGCGGCCCGAGGACACGATGGGCACCAGGGCCACGTCCGCGTCGCCCACATAACCAGGCAGCGCGAGGGGCAGGCCCGCCCCAGAGACGATCATCTGCGCGCCACCCGCGAGGGAGGCCCGCACGGCGGATTCATAGCCCTCGATGGCGCATAGGATGTTTACACCCACAGCCCCACGGCCCTCGGAGCGCTCTCGGGCCGCGCGGATGATCCATTCCAGGGCCTTAGGGGGATTCAACGAGTCACTGCCATCGGGGCGGCCCAGGCGCATCGTCGGGTTGGCCGAGCCGTGGTAGCCCGTGCCGATGGCTGACACCAAGCCCACACAGCCGGCCTTGGCCACGGCGCCAGCCAGGCCCTCCCAAGAAATGCCCACACCCATCCCGCCCTGTTGGATGGGATAGGCCAGGTCGAGGTTCCGGATGCGCAGGCGCGGCAGGGTGCAGTCCCCACGGCGGATGAAGGCCTGGGCCATGGAATCGAGGCCGGCCATCAGGCGCCCCCGAAAGGC
This sequence comes from Holophagaceae bacterium, assembly GCA_025361205.1. Classification (GTDB taxonomy): domain Bacteria; phylum Acidobacteriota; class Holophagae; order Holophagales; family Holophagaceae; genus Geothrix. The sequence goes on along the minus strand of JANYAS010000084.1, from coordinate 14,780 downwards.
CGCTAATGGCGAGGCATCCAGAAGGGAAGGTGTCCGGGGCTGGAGGCCAATGGCGCCGTCGGCCATGGCCTGTTTTGCTTCGGCCTCGGTATCCGCGTAGGCCATCACGGGCAGGCCCAGGGAGCGGAGGGCGGCCACGATGCCCGCCCCGGCCAGCAAGGCCGAAGCGCCACCGGCCTTGGCCTGGGCGCCCTCTTCCGCATTCTGGACTGCCACGATGCGGGGCAGGTTCGCATGGCGGAGCATGGCCAAGGAGGGCGGCAGTTCCGCAGTATGCAGCAGGAAGGCCACACCGGCCTCGCGGGCGGCGGCCATGACGCTATCCGCGCTATCCCTCAGGCCGCGCAGGTCCAGGCCGATCTTGGCGCCCTCGCGCATGGAGGCCCGGAGTTCCTGGAGCCGCTCCCGCAGCCGGGCGGCATCCGGGAAGGCCTCCGTGCGCGTCAACGCCCAGCCACCGGCCCGCAGAAATGCAGCTTGGAAGTCCAGCGACCCCGGGGCCTGCCAGCCTTGAAGGGTGGGCAAGGACGCGGTGTTGAAGACGGACTCGGTCATTCGTGGCTCCGGAGGCGCGGGATAGATCCCGCCACCTGACTATTTTGGACCCAAATTCCCTTTATCGGGATCAATGATTTGACCCGGAGTCAGGACACCGGTTTTGCATGCAGGAATTCTCCTAGAACTCCTAGCAATACCTAGCGTCGCCGCGCGTGTTGGCAGGGATTTCCCACCCGCATTTTTCCCGCAATCGAAACCAGGGATTTCGCGGCCAAGTTGTTGTGGCGGAATTTCGGTGTCCTGATTGGGATGGCAATGAAAGAAAAAATACCGGTGAGGAACAGTGAAGGCCGGTGAGAAGGCGCAGTCTTCCTCACCGTTTTTCACCGGTCCTCCCCGGCAGACATGCTTTCTCGGAAATGAGCCTCCCCAACGAGGGGAACCCGACCAAGAAATGATTCCAACTGCCCTTCATCCCCGTGGAGCCGAATCGGCGATCAGGCTTGTTTCGGCGCCGGGGCGGGCGCTTCCACTGGATTGAGGAAGGGCATCATGTGGCGCAGCTCGCGGCCCACCACTTCGATGGGATGGTCGTGGTCGGCCGCCCGCTGGGCCTCGAACCACTTGCGGCCCGTGCGGTTCTCCTCCATCCAGGCCTTGGCGTAGCGGCCGTCCTGGATCTCCTCCAGGATCTTTTTCATTTCTGCCTTGGTCTCGGCGGTGATCAGGCGGGGTCCGCCGGTGTAGTCCCCGTACTCTGCGGTGTCGCTGATGCTGTAGCGCATGAAACCGAGCCCGCCCCGATACATGAGATCCACGATGAGCTTCAGCTCGTGCAGGCACTCGAAGTAGGCGATCTCAGGCTGGTAGCCGGCCTCGACCAGGGTCTCGAAGCCGGCCTTCACCAGGGCGCTGGCCCCGCCGCAGAGGACGGCCTTCTCCCCGAAGAGGTCGGTCTCCGTCTCTTCCGCGAAGGTGGTCTCCAGCACGCCCGCCCGGGTGAGGCCCAGGGCTGCCGCGTAGGACAGGGCCACCGCCTTGGCCTGCCCACTGGCGTCCTGGTGCACGGCCACCAGGGCCGGGGTGCCGCCGCCTTCCAGGAACACCTCGCGGACGCGGTGGCCGGGGCTCTTGGGGGCCACCAGGCTCACGTCCACGCCCGCCGGGGGTTCGATCCAGCCGTAGCGGATGTTGAAACCGTGGGCGAACATCAGGGTCTTGCCCTGTGTCAAGTTGGGTGCGATGTCTTCCTTGTAGAGCGCGCCCTGCCCCGTGTCGGGCGTAAGGACCATGATCACGTCCGCCCAGGCGCAGGCCATGGCTGGGGTGGTCACGGTGAGTCCCTGGGCTTCCGCCTTGGCGCGGGAGGCGGAGCCGGCGGGCAGGCCCACGCGGACGTGAACCCCGCTGTCCTTCAGGTTGAGGGCGTGGGCGTGGCCCTGAGAACCGTAGCCCAGGATGGCGACCTTGCGGGCGCGGATGAGGCCGAGGTCGGCGTCGTAGTGGATGATGGCCATGGGGGCTCCTTTATTGGAATAGAGGGATGGAGGGATTAACGGGAAGGAAACTGATCACCCCCAAGGCACAAAGGCACCAAGAAAAGCCAGGGCTTCTTTTTGCAGTTCTTCTCGGTATCCACTTCGCGGATACGCGAGACAAAGGAACACTTGGTGTCTTGGTGTCTTGGTGGTAAATCCTTTTCGAAGTCATGGAAGAATCCTCGGGAATCAGACGGACATGGCCTCGGGGCCGTCCGTGCCGGTGGGCGCGGCGGCCGCGAGGCGGTGGATAGAGGCTTCGGAGCGGGGGCCGCGAGCCATGGCCACGGCCCCGGTCCGGCCAAGTTCGAGGATGCCGAAAGGGCGAAGGGTATCCACCAGCGCCTCGATCTTGTCGAGGCTGCCGGTGCACTCGATGACGAGGCTGTCCTCGGCGATATCCACCACGTTCGCGCGGAACACCTGCACAGCTGGAGCACCTCTGAGCGGCGGGCCGGGCTGGCGGCGACCCGCACCAGGGCCAGGTCGCGCATCACCTTGGGACTGCGGCCGAGTTGCTGCACCTCGAGGACGTTCACGAGTTTCTTCAGGTGCTCCACCGCCCGCCGGGCCGTGGCCTCGTCCGTGTCCACCACCACAGTCATCCGCGACACGCCTGTGCGCTCGGTGGGCCCCACGGTGAGGGAGTGGATATTGAACCCGCGGCGACGGAACAGGGAGGCCACCCGGGTGAGCACGCCGGGTTCATCGTCGGTGTAGATCACGAGCACATGGGACATGGGACTCCTTCGTTCAAACCGGGTCGGATCCGGTCTCGGCCAGGGGACTGGGCGAGGGCCGACGGATCATGTCGTGGAGGGCCGCCCCGGCGGCCACCATGGGATACACACTGTCCTCCTGCTCGACCCGGAACTCGATGAGGGCCGTGCCCGGTTCCTGCCGCGCCCGGGCCACGGCCTCGGCCACGCCTGACCGTTGTTCCACGCGCTGGCCATGGATCCCGAAGGCATCGGCCAGCTTCACGAAGTCCGGGGACAGGATGGGCGTGGCGGCGTAGCGGCCCTCGTAGAACAGGGCCTGCCACTGGCGGACCATGCCGAGGAAGCCGTTGTTGATGACGGCGATGTTCACCTTCACCTTCTCCTGCACGGCGGTCATCAGTTCGGCGAAGGTCATCTGGAAGCCGCCGTCCCCGGCCACCACCCAGACCTCGGCCTCGGGCCGGGCGATCTTAGCGCCGATGGCCGCAGGCAGCGCAAAGCCCATGGTCCCCGCGCCCCCGCTGGTGATGAGGCTGCGCTCCCCGTCGTGATGATAGTACTGGGCCTCCCCCATCTGGTGCTGGCCCACGTCCGTCACCACCACCGCCGCGCCCTTGGTGATCTTCCAAAGGTCGTGCATGACGTGGGCGGCGTAGAGGTGGCCATCGTCGGGCAGGTTCTTGATATCGCGCACGGCGGAGTCCCCGCGCCAGGAGCGGATGCGCTCGAGCCAGGGCGTGTGGTCTGCCACCTGCACGCTGGGCAGCAGCGCCTTCAGCACCTGCAGGAGGTCGCCCCCCAGGGTCACATCCACCGGCACATTCTTGTTGAACTCGCTGGCATCGATGTCCACGTGGATCTTCTGGGCGTTGGGGGCGTATTCCTTGAGGCGACCTGTGACCCGGTCGTCGAACCGCACGCCCAGCGCCACCAGCAGGTCCGCCTCCTGAATGGCCTGGTTGACCCAGGACTCGCCGTGCATGCCCATCATCCCGAGGCTCAATGAATGGGAGGCAGGCACCGCCCCCAGGCCCAGCAGCGTGATGGCGAAGGGGATGTCGGCCCGCTCAGCCAGGGTGAGCACCTCCGCACGGGCACCGGAGAGCTGGATGCCGTGGCCCGCGAGGATGATGGGGCGCTTCGCGCCATTGATCATCGCCACGGCCCGTTCCAGGTCGACGGCGGCGGGAAACGGCGGGAGGTGGCGCAGGTGCCGGGTAGGCGCCGCGCCCTCCCAGTCCAGGATGGTCCGGCCCTGCTGGGCGTCCTTGGTGATGTCCACCAGCACCGGTCCGGGGCGGCCGCTGGTGGCCACGGCAAAGGCTTCCCGGAGGGCCGGAGCGATGTCTTGCGCACGCGTGACGAGGTAGTTGTGCTTGGTGACCGGGATGGTGATGCCCGTGATGTCTACCTCCTGGAAGGCATCCGTGCCCAGCAGGCCCGAGCCCACCTGACCCGTAATGGCCACCAACGCGGTCGAATCCAGCATCGCGGTGGCCAGGCCGGTCACCAGGTTGGTGGCGCCGGGGCCCGAGGTGGCCACCACCACACCGGTCCGGCCCGAGGCCCGGGAGTAGCCGTCCGCCATGTGCACGGCGCTCTGTTCGTGGCGCACCAGCACGTGCCGGATGGGGTACTGCGTCATGGCGTCGTAGGCGGGGAGGATGGCGCCGCCGGGGTAGCCGAAGACGGTGTCCACACCCTCCCGCAGCAGGCACTCCCAGATGATCTGCGCCCCGGTCCGTTCCATGTCGTCGTCCTTTCTCACCAAGCACCCGTGACGGCGCCTTCCGACGCGCTAGCGACAGTGGCGGCGTACTTCGCGAAGACGCCCCTGGTGTAGCGGGGTTTCGGGGGAGTCCAGGCTGCCCGCCGGGCCGCCAGTTCCGCCGGATCCACCTTCAGATCCAGCCGCCGGGAGGAAATGTCCATGACGATGGTGTCGCCCTCCTGCACCAGCCCGATGGGCCCGCCGCTGGCGGCCTCCGGGGCCACGTGGCCCGCCATGAGGCCCCGGGTGGCGCCCGAGAAGCGCCCGTCGGTCAACAGGGCCACGGACTCGCCGAGGCCCGCCCCCACCAGCGCGGCGGTGACGCCCAGCATCTCCCGCATGCCCGGCCCGCCCCGGGGGCCTTCGTAGCGGATGACCACCACGTCGCCCGCCTCGATGCGGTTGGCCTGCACCGCCGCGAAGGCGGCTTCTTCGGTGTCGAAGACCCGGGCCGGTCCCGTGTGGTGCAGGCGCTCGTGGCCCGCGACCTTCACCACGCACCCGTCCGGGGCCAGACTGCCCCGTAGGATGACGAGACCTCCAGTGGCCTTCAGCGGATTCGCAAGGGGCCGGACCACTTTCTGGCCGGGCGTCTCGACCGCGTCCGCTAGTTCTTCCGCCAGGGTGCGGCCGGTCACCGTGAGGCAGGCGCCGTGCACCAGGCCGCCGGCCAGCAGGCGATTGGCCACGAGGCGGATACCACCGGCGGCCGTGAGATCCGGCGCCGTGAAGCGGCCCCCGGGCTTCAGGTCGGCCAGCAGCGGGGTGCGGGTGCTGATGCGGTCGAAATCCTCCAAAGTGAAGGGCACATCCGCCTCCCGAGCCAAGGCCAGGTAGTGCAGCACGGCGTTGGTGGAGCCACCCGTGGCGGCCACGGCGGCGACCGCGTTCTCGAAGGCTTCCCGCGTGAGGATGGCGCTGGGCCGGAGGTCGCGCTTGAGCAATCCCATCACCAGGTGGCCACAGGCCTCGGCCACGTCGCCCTTCCGGGGATCCTCCGCGGGCACTCCGTTGAAGCCCATGGGGCTGAGGCCAATGAGCTCGAGGCTGGCCGCCATGGTGTTGGCCGTGAACTGGCCGCCGCAGGCACCGGCACCGGGACAGGCCGCGTCCTCCACGGCCTTCAGGCCCGCGTCGTCCAGCCGCCCGGCGCTGTGGGCGCCCACGGCCTCAAAGACGTCCTGGACCGTGATGTCCTTCCCATCGCATTCGCCCGCCGCTGTGGAGCCGCCGTAGAGGATGAGGCCGGGAATGTCGAGACGCGCCAGGGCCATGGCCACGCCGGGGTTGGTCTTGTCGCAGCCGGACAGACAGACGAGGCCGTCGAAGGCGTTGCCGCGGGCCACCAGCTCGATGGAGTCGGCGATGACCTCCCGGCTCACCAGCGAGGCCTTCATGCCCTCGGTGCCCATGGTGATGCCGTCGCTGATGGAGACGGTGTTGAACTCCATGGGCGTCCCGCCCGCGGCCCGCACGCCCGCCTTCACCCGCTCGGCCAGCTCCCGCAGGTGGTAGTTGCAGGGACCGATCTCGATCCAGGTGTTCGCGATGCCGATGATGGGCTTGGCCAGGTCCTCGTCGGTGAAGCCAACAGCCTTGAGCATGGCCCGGGCCGGGGCGCGGTGGGCCCCCTGGGTGATGACGCGACTGTTGCGGTTCAGGGGTTCGGGCTGGCTCATGGTCGTCCTCGAGAGCAATGTCGATGGAAAGGTAGGAAGAAGAAGGCCCCGCGTCCAGGTGCGGGGCCGAGGTCGGAGGGTGTCCGAGCGGCCCTAGGGCAGAATCACCGCCAGGCCCGGCACAGTCGGGCGCACCGCGGTGATGGCGGTGCGAATGACGGCACCCAGCGAGGCCGTTCCGTGACGGTGTTTCGCGCCCTGGAGGTCCCCTGTGCCATGCCCGTCGCGCAGTGTGCGATCCACCGCGGTCTCCAGGGCGGCAGCCTCCTCCGTCAGGCCAAACGCGTGCCGCAGAAGCATGGCCGCAGACAGGATGGTGCCGATGGGGTTGGCCTTGTCCTGCCCGGCGATGTCCGGGGCCGAGCCATGAATGGGCTCGAAGAGGCCCACGGTGCCGCCCAGGCTGGCGGAGGGGAGCAGGCCCAGCGAGCCGGCGAGGACCGCCGCCTCGTCGCTGAGGATGTCCCCGAAGAGGTTTTCGGTGAGGACCACGTCGAAGTCCCGGGGCCGGGTGATCAGTGCCATGGCAAAGCTATCGACGTAGGCGTGTTGGACAGAAATCTCGGGGTAATCGGTGGCCACCTCGTCCACCACCTGCCGCCAGAGCCGCGACGTCTCCAGGACGTTCGCCTTGTCCACGGAGACCAGCTGGCGACGGCGGTTCCGGGCGAGCTCGAAGGCCACGCGGGCCACGCGGAGGATCTCCTCGCGGGTGTAGAGCAGCGTGTTCAGGGCCCGTTCGGGGCTGAACATCCGGGGCTCGCCGAAGTAGAGGCCCCCCGATAGTTCGCGGACGATCATCAGGTCCGTGCCCCGAACGATCTGGGGCTTCACTGGGGAGGCATCCTCCAGGGCTGGATGCACCGTCACGGGGCGAAGGTTGGCGTAGAGGCCGAGGGCCTGCCGCAGGCGCAGTAGCCCGGATTCGGGGCGCTGGTCCCGTGGGTGCTTATCCCAGGCGGGCCCGCCCACGGCGCCCAGCAGGACCGCGTCCGCAGACCGGCAGAGCTCCAGGGTTCGCTCCGGCAGGGGATCGCCGCACGCGTCCACGGCCGCGCCGCCGATGAGCGCCTCCTGGAAGGCGAACCGGTGGCCGAAGGCGTCCGCCACCACCTGGAGACAGGCCACGGCTTCCCGGATTACCTCGGGGCCGACGCCATCACCAGGCAGAACGACAATCCGTGCTTCCATATCATCGCCTCGCTTCCGAGGCGCCAGGCTTCGGGGTGCGCCTGGCGAAGAAGACCTTGTTGACCGCGTTGAGGTAGGCCCGCACGCTGGCATCCACGATGTCCGTGCTGGCGCCCTTTCCCCCATAGGGCTCGCCGTCGAATTCCACCTGCACGAAGACTTCGCCCACAGCGTCCGCTCCGCGGCTCACCGAGTGGACCCGGAAATCCATGAGCCGCCCACTCAGGCCGGTGAGCTTGTCCACCGCGGCGAAGACGGCGTTGACCGGGCCGTCGCCCATGGCCGTTTCCGTGGCCTCGCCCGTCTCCGTGGCCAGGGTGACGAGGGCCGTGGCGAACACCGCCGTCCCCGCCGTCGCCTGCACCGTCCGGAGCTTGAACACCTCCGGGATGTGCGTGATGCCGTCCTGCACGATGGCGAGCAGATCCTCGTCGAAGATCTCCTTCTTCTGGTCGCTGAGTTTGGTGAAGAGCTTGTAGGCCTTGTCCAGCTCGACCCGGTCCAGGGCATAACCCAGTTCCTCGAACCGCTTGGCGAGGGCGTGCCGGCCCGAGTGCTTGCCCAACACGAGGCTGCTGCGCCGCACCCCCACGGACTCCGGCGTCATGATTTCATAGGTCGAACGGTGGCTGAGCATGCCGTGCTGGTGGATGCCGGCCTCATGGGCGAAGGCGTTGCGGCCCACGATGGCCTTGTTGGGCTGGACCTCGATGCCGGTGATGTTGGCGAGGGTCTGGCTGGTGCGGTAGAGCAACTCTTTCCGGATCCCCGTTTCGAAGGGCAGCGTGTCCCGCCGGACCGAGAGGGCCATCACCACTTCTTCGAGGGCGGCGTTGCCGGCCCGTTCGCCGATACCGTTGACGGTGCACTCCACCTGCCGGGCCCCCGCGGCCACCGCGGCCAGGGAATTCGCCGCCGCCAGGCCGAGGTCGTTGTGGCAGTGGACGCTGATGGTGGCCCGGTCGATGCCGGGCACCTGCTTCCGCAGGTGGTGGATCAGGCGGCTGTATTCCTCCGGCACCGTGTAGCCCACGGTATCCGGCACGTTCAGCACGGTCGCCCCGGCCTCCAGGGCGACCGTGAAGACCTCCACGAGGAAGTCCCAATCACTACGGGTGGCGTCCTCCGCCGAGAACTCCACGTCGGCCGTGAGGGTCTTGGCCAGGGTCACGCCTTCGCGGATCATCTCGAGCGCCTCGGCGCGGGTCTTCTGCAACTTGTGAGTCAGGTGGATGTCTGAGGTGGCGAGAAAGGTGTGGATTCGCGGTCGGGCGGCCTCAGAGAGGGCCTCCCAGGCCCGTTCAATGTCCTTTGGAATGGTCCTGCAGAGCGCGGCGATGATGGGTCGTCGGCATTCGCGGGCGATGGCCTGGACGGCGGCGAAATCATCGTCGGACGCCACCGGGAAACCGGCCTCGATGACGTCCACTTCCAGCGCCTCCAGCTGGCGGGCCATCTGCAGCTTCTCGTCCAGGTTCATGCTGCAGCCCGGGGACTGCTCGCCGTCCCGGAGGGTGGTATCGAAGATGGCGATCCGCTGGGCTCCCATGGTCTGGTGATCTCCCTAGTCCGGCATGGGCCGGACGGATCGATTCAAGATGCTCCAAATTAGGTTATGATAATAATTAATATTTTTTATGATTCCATTAGTTTTACTTAAGTCGTTAGACTCTTTAATCCGGAGGCGCCGTGGAACTGGGTCAGCTTGAGACCTTCCTCACCATTGCGCGGGAAAAGAGCTTCTCCCGCGCGGCGGAACGCCTCTTCCGCACCCAGCCAGCCATCAGCCTGGCCCTGAAGCGCCTGGAGGAAGAACTTGGCGAGCTGCTGGTGGACCGCACCACCAAGGGCGGGACGCTCACGGACGCCGGGGAGACCCTGCTGCCCCTGGCCCGGCGCATGCTGGATCTGCGTCAGCAGATCACCGATACCTTTGGCACCCTCAAGGGCCTCCAGCAGGGGCGCCTGAACATCGGCGCCAACGAGAGCATGTCCGAGTTCCTGCTGCCGCGCATGCTGCTGGCCTACCAGCGGGCCTACCCCGACATCAAGCTCCAGGCCTATCGCCAGAGTTCCGAGCGAATCCCCTCGGAGATTCTTGAACACCGTCTGGATGTGGGCTTCGTGTCCTACGACCCCCATCACCCGGAACTGAGGAGTGAAGTCGTCTACCGGGATCAGATGGTGCTGGTGGTGCCCCCGGGGCATCGCCTGAGCGGCCGCCGTAGCATTGATCTGAAGGTACTCGGGGACGAGACCTTCATCGCTCACAACGCCCTCACCCCCACCCGCGCCGCCATCATCGAACTCTTCGCCAAGTGCGGCACGCCCCTGCGCATGACCATGGAGTTGGGCACCCTATCCACCATCCAGGATTTCGTGGCCCAGGGCGCTGGGGTGGCGATCTTGCCCCACCTGACCGTGGCTGGGGCGGTCGCCGAGGGGCGGCTGGTGGAGGTTCCAGTCCGGCAACTCAAGGTGGAAAAGCTGATCCGCATGGTCCACCGCCGCGAGGAGGCGCTCTCCCACGCGGCCAAGGCCTTCATCCAGCTCGTGAAGACCAGCGACTTCACCACCCCCGCCCTCACCCCCCGCGGAAAGTCCTCCCGAAGGAGCCGCCCATGAGCCCTGGCGCCCGCACCCTCTACGACAAGATCTGGGAAGCCCACCTGGTGGAAATCCGGGGCGACGGTACCAGCCTGCTGTACATCGACCGGCACCTGGTCCACGAGGTGACCAGCCCCCAGGCTTTTGAGGGCCTGCGGCTGGCCGGGCGGCCCCTGCGGCGCCCCAAGGCCATCCTCTCGGTGGCCGACCACAATGTCCCCACGCGGAAGCGCGAGGCCGGCATCGCGGACGCGACCAGCCGCCTGCAGGTGGAGGCGCTGGAAGCCAATGTGCAGGCCTTCGCCGTGCCCTACGTGCCCCTCCTCGACGATCGGCAGGGCATCGTCCATGTGATCGGGCCCGAGCAGGGCTTCACGCTCCCGGGCGCCACCGTGGTGTGCGGTGACAGCCACACCAGCACCCACGGGGCCTTTGGCGCCCTGGCCTTCGGCATCGGCACCAGCGAGGTGGAGCACGTCCTCGCCACCCAGACGCTACCCCAGCGCCATTCCCGGAACATGCGTGTGCACTTCGAGGGCTCCTTGCCCGACGGCCTCGGCGCCAAGGATCTGGCCCTATACCTTATCGGACGCATCGGCACCGCCGGTGGCACGGGCCACGTCATGGAGTTCGCCGGACGCGCGGTCCGGGCCCTCTCCATGGAAGGGCGGATGACCCTTTGCAACATGAGCATCGAGGCTGGCGCCCGCTCAGGCCTGGTGGCGCCCGACGACACCACGTTTGCCTACATGAAGGGGCGGCCCATGGCCCCGGCTGGACCCCTGTGGGAGCAAGCCCTCGCAAACTGGCGCAACCTGCCCACGGATGAGGGCGCGACCTTCGACCGGGAGCTGCGGCTCGAGGTGGGCGACCTCGCCCCGCAGCTCACCTGGGGCACCAGCCCCGAGTCCGTGGTGGCCATCACCGGCCAGGTGCCGGATCCCGGGACCGCCCCCTCCGCCGCTGAACGGGAAGGCATCCTGCGGGCCCTGGAGTACATGGGCCTGCAACCCGGAACCCTCATGGAGGACGTGCCGATCCAGGTCGTCTTCATCGGCTCCTGCACCAACGGCCGCATCGAGGATCTGCGCGCCGCCGCCCGGGTGGCCCTGGGCCGGAAAGTGGCCACGGGCGTGCGGGCCCTGGTGGTCCCCGGATCCGGGTTGGTCAAGCGCCAGGCCGAGGTCGAGGGGTTGGATCGCATCTTCCTGGAGGCGGGCTTCGAATGGCGCCAGCCCGGGTGCAGCATGTGCCTGGCCATGAACGACGACCGCCTGGAGCCCGGGGAGCGCTGCGCCAGCACCAGTAACCGGAACTTCGAAGGACGCCAGGGCCGGGGCGGACGCACTCACCTCGTGAGCCCCGAGATGGCCGCCGCCGCGGCGGTCATGGGCCACTTCACCGATGTCCGCCGCCTGCTGGAGGCCCGATGATTCCCTTCACTACCCTCACCGGCATCGCGGCGCCCATGCTGCGGGCCAACATCGACACCGACCTCATCATCCCGAAGCTGTTTCTGAAGACGCTGGTGCGCACGGGGCTGGGACGCCACCTCTTCGCCGAGCTCCGCTATGACAACGAGGGTCACGAGGCACCAAACTTCGTCCTCAACCAAGCGCCCTACCGCCAGGCGACGATCCTCCTCGCCGGGCCCAATTTCGGCTGCGGCTCCAGCCGCGAGCACGCCCCATGGGCCCTGCTGGACTTCGGCATCCGCTGCGTGATCGCCTCCAGCTTCGCCGACATCTTCTACAACAACTGCTTCGCCAACGGCATCCTGCCCATCGCCCTGCCCATCGCCGCCATCGAAGATCTCGCCGCTGCGTCGGGGCCGCTCACCGTGGACCTTCAAGCCCAGACGGTCGCGGTTGCCGGCCGCCTCCACCCCTTCGACATCGACCCCGCCCGCAAGGCCTCCCTAATCGAAGGCCTCGACCAGATCGGCCGCAGCCTCGCGAACCTGCCTGCCATCGAAGCCTTCGAAGCCCGGCGCAGCCGCGAGACGCCCTGGCTCTGATACCAGCTGGCGAGCAAAAAGCGTGAAACCGCAGATAACGCAGATGGCGCAGATCTTTGCCCTTTGTGTTCTTTGTGGCCAATTGGAATCCATGGGGTCGGTCAACCCTGTCGAGTAATAGCCACAAAGAACACAAAGGCCACAAAGCAAGAACCACTCTGGGTGGCGGTAGGCTGAAGGTCTTCCCAGGACTCGCCATGAAATCCATGACTGCCTTCGCTGAAGTCGTCCAACCTCTGGAGACCGGACAGCTCCGCCTGATGCTGCGCAGTGTCAACCACAAGGCCCTGGACCTGTCGCTGCGGCTACCCCCCGCGCTCTTTCCCATGGAAGCTGCGATCCGGGCCACGGTGCGGGAATCGGCCCAGCGCGGCAAGCTGGACCTGACGGTGGAGGTGCTCGACGAACCCTCGCTGGAGCCGCGCATGAACCGCGCCCTGCTGCGCTCCGTGGCCAAGGTCTGGCAGGAGGACGCCGAGTGGCTCAGCCTCCCGCCCCTCACGGCCGAGGCCTTCTTCCGCCTGCCCGGCGCCTTCCAGTCCCCGGCCTCCGACCTCGCCGAACGCATGGCGGGGCCGGTTCAAAAGGCTCTGGCCGAGTTGCTTCGCACCTGGAACGAGGGACGCTGCCGGGAGGCCGAGCGACTGCGCCCCTTCTTCGTGGATGGACTGGCGCGACTCCGGACCCTCCGCGACCGTCTGGCCGCAGAGGCCGAAGCCCAGGCCGCGGAGCTGCCCACGCTCTACCGCCAACGCATCGAGCAGTTGCTGGAGGATGCCCGCCTCACGGGCCAACTGCCCGCGGAACGCCTGCTGGCCGAGGCCGGGGTCCTGGCCGAACGGCAGGATGTGCGCGAAGAACTCATCCGCCTGGCCGCCCACCTGGACGACTTCGCGGAACGGCTGGAGAAGAACCGCATCGAGGGCAAGGCCGTGGACGTGTGGTGCCAGGAAGTGCTGCGGGAGCTGAACACCACCGGCAGCAAGTGCAAGCGCATCGACATGACACGGGCCGTCATCGAAGCCAAGGGCGTGCTGGATCAGATCCGCGAGCAGTCCGCGAACCTGGAGTAGGCGCTCACATCCCCAGCGGATCGTACGGCAGATCCATGGCGCCCTTCCAGGCGCCGAAGAGGCGCGTGCGGGTCCAGTCGTCCGCGCTTGGCCTCAGGCGGCGCAGGCGTCGGGAGAGGAACCACACGGAGCCGTCCTTCATGCGGAGCTCGTCGTAGGGTGCCAGCCGCACCTTCGCCATGTCCTCCGGCGCGATGTGGCCGGGGAACACCGCCCAGGCCCAGCGCCCCGAGGCCAGACCTTGGGCCCAGGCGTGGCTTTCCATCAGGGCCGGATCCGTCGCGATGATCAGTCCTGCGACGCCGGCCCGGCCGTGGCTGAAGCCGTCGAAACGGGTCAGGCTATGCCCCCGCTGCACAAACGGTCCGCTTCCCGGGACACGCCACCGTGCCAGCTGGCCGGGCAGTCCGTCCTGCCGCGCCTTGAACCGGAGGTCCAGGGTCGCCGCATCGATCAGGCGCACCTCGCCTCCTAGGCGCGCGACCTCAGTCCCCAGGGCTTTTCCAACCTGCGCGACACCAAGCGTCGACCCATCCTGCATCCGCCATCCCGGGCGCACCGTGATCCGCCAGCGCTGGCCGTGGCGGGAGGATTGGAGGCCCGACGCCAACACACCTGCCCAGGCCCCGCCTGGTCCCTTCTCGAGGATGGTGAGATCCGCCTGGGCGGCCAGGAGGGCTTCCAGGCCCGGCCCTGCTGGCATTAGAGCCTCCAACTGCGCCGCGTCTTCCCCGAATTCGGGGCTGGCCCTGACGTAGAGATCCTGACCTTCGCCCAGAAGCACTGGCACCAGCGAATCTTGGTAGGCCAGGTACCCGCCCATGCTGAGACTGGCGAGCAGCAACAGACCGGCGGCGAGGGTAAGGCGCTGCCTCATGGTCAGGCCGTCCTCATCAGGTGGGCCAGGGGTTCCATGCGGCGCAGGGCCTCCTCAATGTCGGCCATGGCCAGGTCGCGATGGGGGATGAAGCGGATCGCGGAGCCCACCGGCAGGGCGCGCACCCCGGCGGCTTCCAGGGCCGCCAGCGCCGCGGCCGGGTTGGGCACCGGCACCAGCAGGATGTTGGTCTCGGGCGTGGGCGCAGCGATGCCGAAGCTGCGTAGCCCCTCGGCCAGGCGCTGGGTCTTGGCATGATCCTCGGCAAGCCTCGGCAGGTAGTCCAAGGCCACCATTCCCGCAGCGCCGACCACGCCGCCCTGGCGGACGCCGCCTCCCAGCATCTTCCGGAGGCGCCTCGCCTCGACCATGGCGGGTTTCAATCCGCAGACCAGCGAGCCCATTGGCGCGCCCAGCCCCTTGCTAAGGCAGACCTGGACCGTGTCGACGCCCTCCGTCAACGCGGACAGGGGGAGGCCCAGGGCCGCAGCGGCATGCCAGATCCGGGCGCCGTCCAGGTGCACGGCCAACTGGGCGGCCTTGGCAGCGGCCACGAGGGCGCGATGTTCAGCCTGGGGCGTCACCGTCCCCCCCGCGAAGTTGTGCGTGTTCTCCAGGCAGAGCAATGCGGTGCGCAGCGTGTAGTAAGGGCCCGGTGATCCGGCGGCCTTCGTCACCTGGGCGGGGCTGGGACGGCCGGGACCGCCTTCCCAGGCCAGCACCTCGGGCATGCCCCCGGCCAGCCAGGCGCCCGTGCCCAGTTCCGCGCCCAGCACATGCGCCTGGGCAGGCGCGAGAAACCGGTCG
>JANYAS010000134.1 GCA_025361205.1 Holophagaceae bacterium | reverse complement strand
GAACCGGATTCTGCTTTGCCTCTCCAGGGTTCCGCGCTGCGCGCACACCCCCGGACCCCCGCGCAGAATTCGGCTGAACCGGATTCTGCTTTGCCTCTCCAGGGTTCCGCGCTGCGCGCACACCCCCGGACCCCCGCGCAGCCCATGGCAAAGCCCTGATCTGCTTCGCCTCTCCAGGGGTTCCGCTGGGGGCTATCCCACCAACTCCTTCAGCCGCTTGTCCACCACATCAGCCAGCTTCTCCACCACTTCGCGGGTTTCGTTGCGGGAGGCCTGGATTTCCTTTTCCAGCTTCCGCTCGGTCTGCATCACCGACTTCTGGACCTGGGACAGGACGCCCTTGATGTCATCGAGGTCGTTGAGCAGGGAGTTCAGCCGGGGGTCGGCCGGCCGGTTGTTGCTGAAGACACCCATGCCCGCCAACACCGTGGCGAGGGCCGAGAGGAGCAGGATCAGGAGGAGCAGGGGATTGCTGGCCATGGGCACACCTTGCCTCTAGAATAGCCAGGACCGTGCCGGTCCCAGCTATTGAGGCTTCTGCTTGACCCGCTGGTAGTCGTCCCCCGTCGCCTTGAGGGGCTTTTCCACGGGAATCACCAGATAGGGTTCGGACTTGCGACCGCCCCTGCGCGAGGCCAGTGAAGCCAATTGAAGCTTTTGCAAGACTTCTTCCTTGGCCTGGCGTTCCTTGGCCACTTCGGAGGCGTGGGTGGTGGCGAGCTGGGTCAAGACCTGCTCCTGGCGCTGCGCCTGGAGGGCCAGGCCATCGGCCCGCTGCTTCTGCTGGAAACCCCAGCCACCCAGCCCCGCCAGAACAGCGAGCAGGGGCAGGGCGGCGGCTGCCAGCAGGCCCCAGGTGGGGCGGCTGCGCTGCGTCCGGCTGCGGCGCTGGGCCTCCCGGCGGAGATCATCGGCCAGGGCCCGCAGTTCAGCGGTTGATTCGGCGGCCATGGGAGCGCCTTGGGGCCCGAGGCCCAGAAGGTCGCGGAGCTCGGCCCGCAATTGGACATCTTCGGCCGCTTCAAAGCGCCGGGCGGGATCAGACCAGGACATGCACGCCTCCTGAGGGGTTGAGCTGATCTTTGAGTTGGGCCTTGGCCCGGTGGATGCGAGTCTTCACGGTGGCCTCGGGAATGCTGAGGATGTCCGCGATCTCCCGGATGGACAGGCCCTCGACCACGAACAGCCAGAGGGCTTCCCTAAAGGTGGGCGAGAGCAGCCGCATGCGCTCCCGGACCTCCTGGTTCAGCACCATATCCTCGGCCCGGGCCGCAATGCCTGGTTCGGACACGACTTCCAGGCTGAGATTCTGGTTCTTCATGGGCCGGCGCTCGGTGAGGGACAAGGTTCTGACTGTTCCGTACAAAAAGGCGGTGGGATGCTCCACCCGCTGTTCCCGCTGCATGAGGATGACGAAGGCCTCCTGGGCGATGTCCTCCGGGAACGTGGCTCCGTACCGGCGGCCGTAGCTCACCAGCCTTGGATAAAGTTCGGCGAAGGCGGCATGGAAGGCCTCCTGGGTGCCAAACGGTGTTTCCGGGGGGGACTGCGTCATGCGGGGGCTCCAACACCCTAGGATGCCCGATGCGGAGGGGAAGTTCCGGGCTAGGCTGGAAGGGATGGAACACCCCCTTCAAGCCTGGCGAGACACCCTCGAGGAACTGGGGGTGATGGGGCTGATCCGGGAAGCTGCGGCCGAGCCCCTTCCTGTCGCCCCGCTGGCGCCGAGGATACCGGCCCCGGCCCCCCTACCCCGTCCCGTTCCACCCAGGTCCGCCCCGGCGGCCTATACCCCGCCCGCCGATCCTGCCGCCTGCCCGAATCCGGCCGTCGTGGCCACCGCCACCAGCCTGGCGGAGCTGCATCAAACCATCGCTGGCTGCCTGGCCTGCCCCCTGGGACCCGGGCGGATGAAATTCGTCTTCGGCGAGGGTGATCCCCACGCCCGGCTGATGTTCGTGGGCGAAGGCCCAGGCCGCGACGAGGATCTGCAGGGCCGCCCATTCGTGGGCAAGGCTGGCGAGCTGTTGGACAAGATGATCGGCGCCCTCGGTATGAAGCGCGAGGAGACCTATATCGCGAACGTGGTGAAGTGCCGGCCACCGGACAACCGCCTGCCGACCGCCGACGAAGCCCATGCCTGCCTGGGCTATCTGCGCCGCCAGATCGAGCTGGTCCAGCCCGCCGTCATCGTCACCCTCGGCGCCACGCCCCTGCGGGAACTCCTGGGCGTTAGCGAAGGCATCACGCGGGTCCGTGGCCAATGGCGGCACGTGAAGGTGGGGGACCGCGACATTCCGGTCATGCCCACCTTTCACCCGGCCTACGTATTGCGACAGTACACCCAGGATGTGCGCCGGGCCGTCTGGGAGGATCTTCGTGCAGCCAAGGCATGGATGGACCGCCCTCCTGAAAGCTGAGCCCTGAGAAGCGGAATCTTACCTGTGTCATGCTAAGGCCCAGCCTTTGAGGACCGCCCATGCGCCTTGTCAATGTGTTCTTCATCGTCCTGCTGCTGCTCGTCTTGATGGTGCTCGGCAATCTGTACCTGACCAACCACGATCTGCTGGTACGCGAGGTCATGGTGTTCGGCGAGAGCATCAAGCTGCAGCAGGACGATGAAGAACACATTGACAAGGCGCATGGGCGGTCCTCAAAGGCTGG
>JANYAS010000046.1 GCA_025361205.1 Holophagaceae bacterium | reverse complement strand
CCAAGATTTGGCGAAGGCCGCAAAGAAGGAAGGGTTCTCGCTCATCACCAACCCCAAGTTCATCTTCAAATGACCAGTGTGTATTAGAGAGCCCCCTTCCCCGGGAAAGCGCGTTTGGGGCGTTTATGGCGTCGTCATAAGGATGTATAGCAACTGGGTGCAAAAGCCGAGTGAGGGTGTAACCTGAATCCCCTTTCAAGGAGAAACCAATGCGCACGACCGCCCTCCTGCTCACGCTTGGCCTGTCTCTGGCTGCCCAGACGCCCGCCGCAAAACCCGACGCCAAGCCCTCTCCAAAGCCCGCCGCCGAGCCCACCATCGGCGGAGCCATCGACGGCACCTTCCAGTGGGTGCCCGGCCAGTTCATCCCCGCCGCGGAGGCTATGCCCGAGGACAAATTCGACTGGGCCCCCACCCAGGGCGAGTTCAAAGAGGCGCGGACTTTCGCCCAGCAGGTCAAGCATGTGGCCGCCGTGAACTATTTCGTGGGCGCCGCCATCCTGGGCGAGAAGCCCCCGATGGAGGTCGGCGACCCCGAGAAGGGCCCTGACAACCTCAAGACCAAGGATGAAATCATTTTGTACCTGAAGGGCTCCTTCGAATACGCCCGCAAGGCCGTCCAGAGCCTCAACGCCAAGAACGGCACCAAGACCTTGAAGAGCCCCTTCGGCCAAGGCACCATGACGCCCCTGGGCATGGCCACCCTCCTCGCCTTCCACGGCATGGACCACTACGGCCAGATGGTGATCTACCTCCGCATGAACGGCATCATCCCTCCCGCCAGCCGCAAGAAGTAGCGCCGCCTGGCCCGGCCGAGATTGATTTCTCGTCCCACGCTTTGCATCCCCGTTCATCCTCCTGTTTCCCCGGCCGAAAATGGCTTTTTACCGGGGAAGAGCGGGGATATTCGGGGATGAAGCGATTGGGCTGAATCTCTACCAGGGTCTCGGATGCGAATGGATCGGCCAGCCCCGGCTTTGTGAATACACATAGGCTGCCCCACCTACGAGCAAACAAGCCAGGGCGATGAGGTCAGCCTTGACCACGCGGCCAAGCTGGGCGCTGTACCCGCCAACCGACCTGGCGAGAGCCAAGAACGACACGACGCTGACAAAGCTCCCGATGAATGCGGCTGGCTGCAATGATGGGCGAAACGCGGCGAAGACAAGGAACAAACCAAGCAGACCAAAGAGCACGGCGCGATGGCGCATCAGGATCGAGAGATTCGGCTCGGAGAAGGAAATCCCATACAGCGTGGCAAGACGTTCAGCGCTAAGCACGCCCGAAAGGGGCAGCATGTGTATGACGCCGACGACCCCAAGCATTGCTGATACGAGATAACGCACTGACCGCTCCGGGTGAGCAAATTTTTGATTTGGAGAATGGGCAGTCACCTTACTGTGCTTCTCCCAAAGGGCAATAGGTGGCGTCCAGTATCCCCCGCAGGGGAACAGGTCCTTCGGCAAATTCAAGACGGGTGCCTCGTCTCCCGGATGATGGACGCCACTGCTTCAAGGATGGTTTGGGTGGCGGTGTCGGATTTGACGAGGACACGGGCGACGGAGGCGGAGATTTCTTCACCGGGATCCTCTCCACTGAACAGGAGCACGGGCACGGGTCCGCCTTCGCATGCCTTGAGGTCGGGAAGCAGGGCCACGCCCAGGCCATCGGGCAGGTGGCTGTCCAGGATCACCAGATCCGGACGGCCCATCTGCAGGCTGGTCCGGGCGGCATAGAGCGTGGGGGCGTGAATCAATTCCGCGGTTCCGTGGAGCACCAAGGACAGGATGCGGTGCACGTCCCGATCGTCCTCCACGTGCAGCACCATCGGCAGGCGCGTCTCGCGGCCTTCGTGTAACGGGGCGGTGGCGGCCTCTGATAGCTCCAGATGGAATACCGTGCGGCCGGGGCTGGATTCGAATCCAATCTTTCCGCCCATGGCCTCCATCAGGGCCTTCGAGAGGTTGAGCCCAAGGCCCGAGCCGCCCTTGGCGCGGCTATCGGGGTCATAGGCTTGGGCGTATTTCTGGAAGATACGGCCGAGGAACTCCGGTGGAATTCCAGACCCGTGATCCTCTACCTCCACCCGCCAGCCCAAAGGGCAGCGCATCCACCGCACCCGAACCGCGCTGCCGCTCGGGGCGAATTTCCCGGCGTTGGAAAGTAGATTCACGAGCACCTGGAACAGGCGGTCCGGGTCGGTCTGCACCATGGCTTCGGCGGGGCCATCCTCCACCCGGAATTCCACGCCCAAGGTGCGGGCATAGCCTTCAAGGGAGGCTGCGGCCTCGCGCAATAGCAGCGGCAAAGAAGCCGGCCGCGTCGTGAAACTGAGCAGCCCGCTGTGGGCCTTGTCCTGATCCAGAATGTCGTTCACCAAACGCACAAGGCGCAAGGCATTATTCTCGGCGATGGCCAGGAGATCCTTCATGGCCTCCGGCAGTTCCCCTAGGGCTCCGCCCCGCAGCAGGGCAAGGGAACCACGGATGGATGTCAGCGGCGTGCGCAGCTCGTGGCTGATGGTGGCGATGAATTCCGCCTTCAACCGTTCCAAGGCTTTTTGCTCCGTCACATTGCGGACAATCGTGATGGCTTCGCCCGCCCCCGCGGGCATGGTGCGGGCCTCGAAATCATCGGTGCCGCCATTCCGGGTGAGCTGGTACTCCAGCACCTGGATCTCCCCCTTTTCGAGGGCCCGCTGGATGGCCTCCAAGCGCGCGTCCGCCACCTGCGCCGGAAGCAGCTCGTGAAGTGTGTGGCCGATGAAATCTTCCGGGGGGTACCACAGGGCGCCGGGCCGGCTGGCGTGGACATCCAGGTAGGTGCCGTCCCCGCGCATGCGGAACATTTCATCGGGGATGGCATTGAGCATGGCGCGGAAACGGATCTCGCTTTGACGAAGGTTTTCCTCGGCGGTTTTGCGCGCGGAGATGTCGCGGAGGATGGTCAAGACCTGATCCGTGCCGCAGGGTACGATGCGCGCTTCAAACTCGCCGACGCGCCCGTTCCGCTCCAAATGGAATTCCAAAATTTTTGGTTCGCGGGTTTTCAATACTTCGCGGATGGCCGCCACGCGCGTCTCAGCAACATCCCGAGGCACGAACTCCGACATCGGCCTCCCCAAGATGTCTTCTTTGGGATGGAAGAGGTCGTTGGGCCTCGATGCATGGACCTCCAGGTAAACGCCATCCCGATCCTGCAGGAAAACGATGTCGGGAAGCGCGCTGATGAGGGCTTCGATGCGGATCTGCCTTTCGACTTGTTCCGTGACGTCCGTCATGGAGCCGACATAGTCTTGAAACTTCCCAGAGGGGTCGGCGCGCAGCCGCCATTCGTCCAGCACCCAACGGTAGGCTCCGCCCTTTCCTTCGAAACGGTAGGTGCGTCTGACCCGGCCGCCCTCGGTGGGCAATGGGAAGGGCATCAGACTCGCCAAGTCATCCCGATGAATGTGGGATTCCAGAAAGTTGGGATCGGCCAAACAGTCCATCGGGCGGTACCCGAAAAGGTCCTCAACGTTGGCGCTGATATAGGTGAGGCCATGGGGCGATTCAAGCTCGCAACGGTAAAGCACCACCGGACTGGCCTTGAGGAGTTGATGCAGTTCTCTTTCCAACCTTTTTCGTTCGCTGATGTCGCGCCCCACCGAACTGAGGAAGGCCACGCCACCCCCGACATTCTTGTGGGCCAAGATGATCTGGGAAATGGCGACCTCTCGACCTTCCGTATCCAAGTAAGCGCTCTCGCCCCCCCATATTCCTTCCGCCATGGCCGTGGGCATGGCCACGTCTCGCAACTGCCGCGCCGACCAGGGCGCATGGGCTTCCCAAACGTTGCCCTCCTGCAGATTTTCCCCTTGGGAAAAACCCAGTAGCAAACGCATGGACGGATTCATGTAGAGCAGCTTTGAGTCGGGGCTGAACATGGAAACGATGTCCGGGCTGCGCTCAAAAATTTCCATGAGCTTCGCCTGGGTGGCCTGCGCCAGTTGGTCGGAGTTGACGTCCCGGCTGGTGTAGACGACTTCATTGATACGACCTGATTCGCTCCGCACAGGGTTGCCCCTGGCCTCGAGCCAGACTTCGCGGCCGTCCTTGGCCACCGCGCGGTAGCGGAAGGCTCCCGTCGACTCTCCCCGGAGCAGCCGCTGATGCAGGCTCGTCAACTGGGCCTGATCGCTGGGATGAATGTGGTCAATGGGCCCGACCCCGATCAACTCCTCCGGACGATAGCCAAGAATCGTCTGCATCGAAGGCGATACGAAGAGGTAACGGCCCGCCCGGTCGTGCCGGGCGATGATATCGGGAGTCAACTCCACCATCAGCCGGTACTGGTTTTGGGCCTCCCTAAGGGCTTCTTCGGCCTCTAAGCGCGAGGTCATATCCCGGCCGAAGCCAAAGACCTGATCGCCTTCGGCGAAGGTCTTCCAAGCAACCCAACGGTAGCTTCCGTCCTTGTGAAGAAGCCGGTGTTTGAAGTCCAGCAGGGTTTCACCTTTCCTGAGAAGCTTGGTGCCCTCCTTGGTGATGGCGAGGTCATCGGGATGCACCAGCTCCTTGATGCGCATGGCGAGGAGTTCTTCTTCGCTCCAACCAAGGAGCCGGGTGTAGGCCTGGTTCACTTTCTTGAAGCGCCCGTCGAAACCCGCCACATGGAGAAGGTCGAGGGAATTGAAGAAGAAACGCTCGCCCTCCCTGGCCGCGGCCAAGGTCGCCTCCAGCACGACCGCGTTCACCTCGAGGCTAGCCCAAGCCGCCAAGTCCTGAAGCGCATCCCGATCTGCGGCGTTGAAAATCCTCGGCTCTGGCGAGATCAAGCAAAGGGTTCCAAGCCTCTCACCCTTGGGCGACAGAAGGGGACAGCCGGCATAAAACCGGATGTGAGGCGGCCCCAGGACCAAAGGATTGTCGGCGAACCGGGGATCGCTTCTCGCATCCTCCACCACGAAGACGTCCTCTTGCAGGATGGCGTGGCCGCAAAAGGAAATATCGCGGTGGGTCTCGCTGGCTTCTAAACCCACCTTGGACTTGAACCACTGACGGCATTCGTCCACCAGGCTCACCAAGACGATGGGCACGTTGAAAAGCCGCGCGGCGGTGCGCGTGATTCGGTCGAAGCGCTCTTCACGGCCGCTATCCAGAAGGCCCGTGGCCCGCAGCGCGATCAATCGTGCGGTTTCGCCAGAAGGAAAGAGCGGAACTTCCATGGTGGAACTTCCATTTCGAGGGGGTCTCGATCCAAACTTTACACCTAGGTGCCAACTGGGTGATTTATTCGAACGACTACCCGAGGCCCCGTCAGATTACTTCCCGAGGTTGGCCTGATGTGGGAAGCCTAGGAGAAGAATCGCGCGGTAGGGTCCTGGGTTGAACGAGGAGTTAACCGTGGAGGTAGCATCCTGCAATTGATCATTCGATGAGGAGCAAGATTGGAGGTGCAATGAATAAATGGAAGCGCCCGCCCCTACTTCAGCGTCCCCTCCATGTCGGCCAGCACGAAGGCCATCACCGCCACGGCGGCGATGTTCTTTTGCATGTCGAGCTTGATGATTTTGTCGAAGGTGTCGGCTTTGGTGTGGTGGATTTCCCAGTAGTGGGTGGTGTCGTGGCTCACGCCGAGGCCAGGGACGCCTTCGGAGACCGTGGGACCGATATCGGTACCGCCGCCGCCCATTTCCATCTTGCCGGCGTCCAGGGGCTCCAGCAGGGGCGCTAGCGTCGTCAGCAAGGCCAGGGATTTTTCGGCCTTGGCTTTTTCTCCAGGCGGGGTGGTGATGGCTTTGTTGCGGCCTTCGCCGTGGAAGTCCAGAGTGAAGCCCTTCACCCGACCGTTGCCGCTATCGCTTTCCAGGGCGGCCACGAAGTTGCCCAGCTCCGCTTTATGCGCGTCGCGATAGCCCGTGCCGCCGTGGTTGCCATTTTCTTCGTTGGTGAAGAAGACCACACGAATGGTGCGCTTGGGCTTGAGACCCGCCTGGTGGATGATGTGCGCTGCACCCAGGGTAATCATGCAGCCCACGCCGTCGTCCTGGGCGCCCTGCCCCACGTCCCAGCTATCGAGATGGCCGCCCATGAGCACCACTTCATTCGGTTTTTCCGTGCCGACGATTTCGCCCACCACGTTCGCCGAGGGCAGATCCGGGATCAACTCGTTTTCCATGTCCAGATGAAGCTGGATGCGCTCGCCGCGCTTCGCCATGCGGCGCATCATAGTGGAATTCTCGATGCTCACGGCGGCGGATGGAATCTTCGGGAGCTTCTCATCGTCGTAGACCAGCGTGCCCGTATGCGGCGTGTCGATGTATAACCTGGGTATCTGGCACGACCACCCCACCTTGTTCGGGCCAGGCTGGGATCTCACAATCGCGGTCCAGGCTCTGCTGGTGCCGCTCCTCGCGCTGCCCCAGGCCACCCACTACCTGCTCGATGGCTTCATTTGGAGGTCGTCGAAACCACCGGCGGCTGCACCTTTTCCTCCAGGGTGACGGCACCATCCGCCCTCACGGTGATGATCCAATACCGGTCGTAGGTATTCGGGCCCCATTGGGAGAAGGGTTCTTTGGCTCCAAGGGCTCTGGCGAGCTCCACGTTCGGCCCCCGATGCCAGGCCAGCAGGACCGTCTTGCCAGGCCAAACCCGCAGAATTTCAGCGGCCAGTTCCGCGCATTTCTCATTGCGGCGGACGAGGGGGACCATCCCCGATTTTTCCAGGAAGGGCGCTACGGTCTGCCGGGTGCGCCGCAGCTCCGAGACGATCACCACGTCCGGTTTCAGGCTCTCCAGAAGGGGCACCAACGCCCTCGCCCGGGCCTGCCCAGCCTCGGAGAGCGCAGTGTCCTTGTCATCGGATTGCCGTTCTGCGTGGCGAAGAATGATGATTTTGGTGACGGTGGAGACCTTTGGGTTTTCAACTTCAGCGGGGCTTGGCCCCGCCAGGATTACGGCAGCCAGGAAAATCCTTGCCAAATCAAGGAGCCAGCCACTCGGGCGAAACCAGTTCATGAACCCTCCTGATCACCGGGAAGAATGGTGATTCGAGTCACCTATGCCTCCTGGGCCCCATTATCTCTTGCCTTCCCCCAGGCTTCCGGAGAACCATAAGTTCACGCATGAGACAGAGGAGTTTCAGATGACGGGCAAGATCGTATCGGGGCCGCGGGTGGCGGCCATCGTAGGACCTTATCTTTCGGGCAAGACCTCCCTCCTGGAGAGCCTGCTGTTCG
>JANYAS010000043.1 GCA_025361205.1 Holophagaceae bacterium | reverse complement strand
GCCGATCATGGCCGCCAGCAGCATGAGACCCGCCACTTCAAAGCCCAGCAGGTGGTCGGCGAAGAGGGTGGTCCCCACCTGCTGCAGGGTCATGGCGCCGGGCAGCTTGGCACCACCGAGGCCCAGGGCCTCAAGGCCCTTGGAGGCCAGGACCAGCTTCACGGAGCCGAAAGCCAGGACCGCCACCAGGGCCACGGAGACCCAGCGCTGGACGGGATGGGTCACCTGGGCCCGCTCCTCCTCATGGCTGTTCAGCATCATGATCACGAAGAGGACCAGCACCATGATGGCGCCGGTGTAGACGATGATCTGGAAGGCGGCGGCCACGGGATTGGCCAGCAGGACGAAGAGGCCCGCCACGCCGAAGAAGGCGGCCACCATGCAGAGGCCCGCCACGATGACGTTCTTCTGCAGCAGCATCCCCAGGGCGCCCAGGAGCGTGATGAGGGCAAAGGTGATGAACATGGCCACCTCCTTACAACGCGATCGTGCGGCGCAGCACGGAGGGGGTGGGATCCTGGCTGATGCGCTCTTTGCCGTCGGCCTCGGCGTAGGTATTCATGAGATCCCACTTGCCGTACTGCATGGAGAGCCGGTCATAGGCGGCCACTTCGTAGTCCTTGCGGAGCCAGATGGCGTCCTTGGGGCAGGCCTCCTCGCACATGCCGCAGTAGATGCAGCGCAGCATGTCGATGTCGAACTTGGCCGGCCGCTTCTCTTCGAAGCCCTGGGTGATGTTCAGGTCACTGAACTCCTCGGCCTCGATACTGATGCAGCGGGCCGGGCAGGCTTCCTGGCACATGAAGCAGGCCACGCACTTGATGGCGCCATCCTCGAACCGCTTCAGTTCGTGGAGGCCCCGGTAGCCTTCGGGCATGTCCTTCTTCATCTCGGGGTATTGGATGGTGAACCGCTTGGAGGTGGGGGTGAGTAGCTGCCGGATGAAATGGCCGAAGGTGATGCTCATGCCCTTCATCACCGGCCAGACGTAGGTGCGGTCCAGCCAGCTCAGCTCAACCTTCTTGACGACGACGCCCATCGCCCCTCCTCAGTGACCCTGGCTTAAGCGCCAGGCGTGGAAGACCAAGTTGGCCATGGACAGCGGCAGCATGACCTTCCATCCGAGATGCATGAGCTGGTCGTAGCGGAACCGTGGCAGGGTCCAGCGGATCCAGACAAAGACCCAGGCAAAGAACAGCATCTTGGCCAGGAAGCATCCCACCGACAGTAGCACCGGCGGATTCACAATGAAGGGCACCTGCCAGCCGCCAAAGTAGAGCGTGGCCACGAGGGCCGAGGCCGTCATCAGATGCGAGTATTCGGCCAGGGCCAGCAGACTGAACTTCATGCTGCCGTATTCGGTGTTGAACCCCGCCACGATCTCGCTCTCGCCCTCGGCAAAGTCGAAGGGCAGCCTGTTCGTCTCGGCAAACATGCAGGTGAAGAACACGATGAATCCCAGGGGCTGGTGGACGATGTTCCAGGCCCAGGGCAGATGGCCCTGCGCAGCAATCACTTCGGAGGGGTCGTAGCCGCCCGTGGTCATGAAGATGGACACCACAGCCAAGGTCATGCCGATCTCGTAGCTCACCATGGCCGCGGAGGCCCGCATGCCGCCCAGGATCGACCACTTGTTGTTGCTGGACCAGGCTGCCACCAGTACGCCATAGACGGCCATGCCACCGATAGCCATGGGGTAGAGCAGGCCCATGCCGTTGCCGGGATCCAGCACGGACAGGTGGTACATCTGCCCGCCGCTCTCGAAGCTGCGGCCGAAGGGAATCACGGCGAAGCCGATGAGGGCCGGTACGAAAGCCAGGAAGGGCGCCAGCCAGAACAGGCCCTTGTTGGCATCCGCCGGGACGAGATCCTCCTTGAAGAAGAACTTGATGCCGTCCGCCGCCAACTGGGAAAGGCCAAGGAGGGGCCACTTCCCGAACAGCAGCGCCCGGTTGGGGCCGATGCGGTCCTGGATCATGGCCGATCCCCGTCGTTCCACCCAGGTCCAGACGGACGCCAGGAGGAAGACGCCGAAGAAGACGATGACGACCTTGCTCACCATCCAAAAGGTGGCAGGCGTAAGGTGCAGCAGGCTCGCGAGCATGTCCATGGGCGGGTTCCCCGGCAGGGCCACCCGCGGGGAGGCCCAACCCATCGAGACTATCAGAGCGGCGCCGTTCCCGACATGGAGGGAAACAACACCTGAGGTCCCGATGCGACCTGGGTCACAGGTATCAGCCTCCTGGGCCCGGGCACTGGCATGCCCGGGTTAGAAACAGCTATTGTTTCGCCTCGATCTTGCTCCAACTGTCCTTCAGCCCCACGGTCCGATTGAAGACCGGCGCTCCAGGCCGGCTGTCGGGGTCCACCGCGAAATAGCCCAGGCGTTCGAACTGGAAGCGCTCCCCGGGCAGGGCCGCCCCCAGGCTGGGCTCGACGCGTGCCTCGGTGAGGATCTGCAGGCTTTCAGGGTTCAGGAGGGCTTTCCAGTCCTCGCCCTCGGCCACGGCCATGGGGTCCTCCCGAGTAAACAGGGGCTCGTAGAGCCGGACTTCGGCCTTCAGGGCGTGGGCGGCACTGACCCAGTGGAGGGTGCCCTTCACTTTGCGGCCGTCCGGAGCGTTGCCGCCCTTGCTGGCGGGATCCCATTCGCAGCGCAGTGCCACCACGTTCCCGGCGGCATCCTTGACCACCTCTCTGCAGGTGACGAGGCAGGCGCCACGGAGGCGCACCTCGGCGCCGGGGGCCAGACGGAACCACTTCTTGGGGGCCTCCTCGCGGAAGTCGTCCCCCTCGATGAACAGCTCCCGGGTGAAGGGCAGCTTCCGAGTGCCAAGGGTGGTGTCTTCGGGGTGGTTGGACAGCTCTACTTCGAAGGCCTCGGCATCCGTCATGTTGGTGATGACCACCTTGAGGGGACGCAGCACGGCCATGCGGCGAGGGACCCGCTTCTCCAGGTCCTCGCGAATGCAGAACGCCAGCAGGCCCACGTCGGCCACCATGTCGCGCTTGGCCACCCCCACCCGCTCGGCGAAGGCCCGCACGGACTCGGGAGTGTAGCCCCGGCGCCGCAGACCGCAGAGGGTGGGCATGCGGGGGTCGTCCCAGCCTCGTACCGCGCCATCCTGCACCAGTTGCAGGAGGCGACGCTTGCTCAGCACCGTGTAGGTGAGGTTGAGCCGGGCGAACTCGATCTGGCGCGGCAGGGGGCGCTGGAAGAACCGGCCTTCGACATCCTGCTCCAGGAACCAATCGTAGAGCGGCCGGTGGTCCTCGAACTCCAGGGTGCAGATGGAATGGGTGATGGTCTCAAGGGCGTCCGAGACACCGTGGGCGTAGTCGTACATGGGGTAGATGCACCAGGCATCGCCGGTGCGATGGTGGTGGTCCCGGCGGATGCGGTACATGAGCGGATCCCGGAGGTTCATGTTGCCGCTCAGCATGTCGATCTTCGCCCGCAGGACCCTGGCTCCGTCCGGGAACTCGCCGGCCTTCATGCGCCGGAAGAGGTCCAGGTTCTCCTCGTGAGCGCGTTCGCGGGTGGGACTGGGCCTGCCAGGCACGTGGAAGTTGCCCCGATACTCGCGGATCTCGGCCTCGGTGAGGTCGCACACGTAGGCCTTGCCCTGCTGGATCAGGTACTCGGCGTAGTCGAAGAAGATGGGGAAGTAGTCCGAGGCATAGTGCTCGCTCTGCCACTGGAACCCCAGCCACCGCACGTCCTCGCGGATGGAGTCGACGTATTCCACGTCCTCCTTCGCCGGATTGGTGTCGTCGAAGCGCAGGTTGGTGGCCCCGCCATAGGCCTTGGCCAGGCCAAAGTTCAGACAGATGCTCTTGGCATGCCCGATGTGCAGGTAGCCGTTGGGTTCCGGCGGAAACCGCGTGAGCACCCGGCCCCCGTGCTTGCCCTCCACGCGGTCGGCCTCGACGATCTCCTCGATGAAGTGGAGGCTCTTGGGTTCGGGAAGGGGCAGGTCAGCGGACATCGGGGCTCACAGGATGCAAACCTCCAAGATAACCGGGGGTGGGCTTGTTACCCACTTGCAGCCATAAAGAGGTAGGGATATTGAAACCGCAGATGTCGCAGATTTCGCAGATGGGGCCTCGTCAGATTGGTTTTTATATCTGCGCCATCTGCGTCATCTGCGGTTAGATCTCTTTTACCCCAGCCCACCCGCCACCTGGGTGGCGCGCTCGATGCCGCGGGCGACCACGGAGCGAATGCGGCCATCTTCCAGGACCATCAGGCCGGCAATGGTGCAGCCGGCAGGGGTGGTGACTTCGTCCTTGAGGGCGGCGGGGTGCCGCCCCGTCTCCAGCACCATGGCGGCAGCCCCCAGGGTCATCTGGGCGGCCAGTTCCAGGGCCACGGCCCGGGGGAGGCCGCATTGGACGCCGCCCTCGGCCAGGGACTCGAGGATGACGAACATGAAGGCCGGCCCGCTGGCGCTGAGGCCCGTGACGGCGTCCATGTGCTTCTCATCCAGGTCCATGACGCGGCCCAGGGGCTCGAAGAGGCTGCGGGCCTGGGCCAGCTGGGCCTCGCTGACCCCCGGCCCGGCCGCCAGCACGGTCATACCGCGCCGGATGGAGCAGGGCGTGTTGGGCATGGCCCGCACCAGGGGCGTGCCCTCGGGCGTGTGGGCCGTCAGGAACTCCAGGTTCACGCCCGCGGCGATGGAGACCACCAGGGGCTTGTGATCCAGGGCTCCCGAGGCGGTCAGCTTCGTCAGCAGGCCCTTCAATTCCCTCGGTTTGACGCAAAGGAGCACCACCTCGGCGGCCTTCACCGCGGTGGTTCCCTCATTCGAAAGGGTGATGCCCAGGGCCTCCGCTCGGGCGCGGGCCACCCCTGGGTGCCGGGTCGCGGCGTGGATGTGATCCGCGGGATAGCCCGTGGCTTCCACCAGACCGGCGCTGATGGCTTGCCCCATGGTGCCGAAGCCGAGAATGGCGAGCTGGGGATGGAAGTTCATGGGGGGCTCCCTGAAAAACTACTGGTCCCGCCCCTGGCCCAGGGTCCACCAGTCGCAGTCTTCGAAGTCTGAGACCACAAACCCCTGGTGCAACTCGGAAATGCGCTGGGTCCGGGTGCCCGCGATGGTGTGGAAGCCCGTGGTGATCTCCCCGGGGCCGGAACGCACGCCGAAGTAGAACTCGGAGTGCTCGAGCCCCAGCCGAAGGACCGTTTCCTGGAGGGCGTCCCGATGGTCCAGGCCCTCGGGGATCCCCTGAATCACCTGGACGGTTTCCCCGGCGATGAGAGTGGGCGCGTAGGCCGCAGCGCCGTGGTCTTCCAGCACTGCGAGGGTGATGTGGGTGAACTCCTGAAGGTCCATCACAACCACCGATCTAGACGAGCGACCACTTCGTCCCTTCCCACGAGCATGAGCGTGTCGAAGATGCCGGGGCTGACGGGCTTGCTGCAGAGGGCCACACGAAGGGCCTGGGCCAGGTCCTTGGTCTTGAGGCCGTGCCGTTCGAGGATGGCGTTGAAGCCCGCCTCCAGGGCGTCGTGGCTGTAGTCGGTCAGGTCGCGAACTTCCCGCAGGGCGGGCTTCACAGTGGGCGTAATGAACTTCTCCGCGGCCTTCTCGTCAAAGGTGGTGGGCCCCTCGAAGGCGAAACGCAGGGCCTCGGCCATGTCGGTCAGGGACTTGCCCTTCTGGGTGGCGTGGATGGCCTGGGCCTTCCAGGCATCGGGCTTGGCGGCCCAGGCGCCCTTGGAGACCTCAGCCATGAAGGGGCGCAGATGGGGCTCCAGCTCCTGCCAGGAGGACCGCTGGATCAGCTTCTGGTTCAGCCACTGCAGCTTGTCCATGTCAAAGCGGGCGGCACTCTTCTGGCAGTCCTCCAGATCAAAGAGTTGGATCATCTGCGCGTCGGTCAGCAACTCCTCCTCGGCCGTTTCCACGGCCCTCCCGTCGATCTTGGGCGTCCAGGAGAGCCGCGCCAGGGCCAACCGCACCGCCGAGGGCAGCAGGCCCATGGCCTGGTACTCGGTGATGCTGGTGGCCCCGTGGCGCTTGCTGAGCTTGGCGCCATCCGCCCCCAGGATCATGGGCACATGAGCGAAGGCCGGCAGGTCGGAGCCCAGGGCTTCGTACAGGGGGATCTGCTTGGGCGTGTTGTTCAGGTGGTCATCCCCCCGGATGACGTGGGTGACCTGCATGTCCGTGTCGTCCACCACCACGCAGAAGTTGTAGGTCGGCACGCCGATCTCGCCCGGACCGTCGCCGGTACGGGCAATGATCCAGTCGTCGAGGCTATTGGCCGGGAAGCGGGTCTCGCCCTTGATGAGATCCGCCACCACGATGTCACCCCCCTCGGGCATGCGGAACCGGATGGCCGCGGGCTGGCTGGCGTCATGAGCCGCGCTGGCACAGCCCTTCCCCGCGTCCACACCGCGGTTGTACTGGAACACCTTGCCGGCGGCTTCGACGGTCTTGCGGCGGCCCTCCATGGTTTCCCGCGAGCAGCGACAGCGGTAGGCCAGGCCCTTGTCCAGCAGTTCCTGGATCTTGGCCCGGTAGAGGTCCATGCGCTGCATCTGGCGGTAAGGGCCGTGGGGGCCCTTCCACTGGCTGGGGTCGCCCACCACCGGGCCTTCGTCCCAATCCAGGCCGCACCAGGCCATGCCCTCCTCGATGATGCGGATGTTGTCATCCGTGCTGCGGGAAAGATCCGTATCCTCGAGGCGAAGAATGAACCGGCCGCCATGCTTGCGGGCAAAGAGCCAGCAGAAGAGCGCCGTGCGGACCCCGCCGATGTGGAGCATGCCGGTAGGGGACGGGGCGAAACGGGTGACGACCTGACGGGACATGGGACCTCAAGGGACTTTAGGCTCTGGGCTGTGGATTCCAATAGCGGATGCGGCCCACCGGGCCGCATCCAGCCTACAGCCTACAGCCCCTGGCCCACAGCCTCACTTGATATACAGCTTCAGCCTGATCTCGACGGGGTTCTCTCCGTTGAAGAGACTCCGATCGAGTACGACGGGCACTTCGACCACACTGCTGTGGGGCATGTGCACAGCCACGGGGGCGTGGGGGGCCTGGCCGGCTTCGGCCGGAATTTCCTCGATCTCCTCAAGCAACTCCCCGGCGGACAGTTCCTCCACCTCCAGGGGCTTGGTGGATTCGGCCATCGGGCGCGGGCCGGGCTGGAGTACGCTTCCCAGAAGCACGCTGGGCGCTTCCACCACACCCCCGCCATACCGCTCGGCGAGGCTTTTGAGCACCAGCCGGGCCACCCCGGTGAGTGTCTCCTTCACACCTTCGCCCCGCATGGCGCAGGCCGGGAAGGTGGGGGCTTCAAACAGGTTGATTTCCCGTTCCAGCGTCTCCACAGGCAGGGCATTGGGCGTGTCCCGCTTGTTCCATTGGATGACGTGGGGGATCTTCTCCAGGTCCGCCCCCTGTTCCTTGAGGTTGGCGATGAGGTTCTGGAAGCTCTCCCGGTTGCTCTCCAGGGCCGGGGCCTGGGAGTCCGCCACGAACACCACGCCATCCGCCCCGCGCAGCACCAGCTTGCGGGTGGCGTCGTAAAAGACCTGACCGGGCACCGTGTAGAGCTGGATGCGGGTCTTCATGCCCCGGATGGTGCCCAGCTCGATGGGCAGGAAGTCGAAGAAGAGCGTGCGGTCCGTTTGGGTGGCCAGGGACAGCATCTTGCCTCGCCCCTCGCCTGGAAGCGTGTCATACACGTGCTGGAGGTTGGTTGTCTTCCCGCACAGGCCGGGGCCATAGTAGACAATCTTGGCCGTCAATTCCTTGGTGGCCGCGTTGAAAAGCACCATGCTTGCACCTTCATGACTGGGGGGAAGAGTGGCGGGTCCGCCGCACCCCGTCAAGATAGAACCGAGATTCCCGAACTATCCTCCCCCCTGTAGGATGCGCTACACTTCCGGCCATCCCACCATCCCCGAGGGTTTCCATGGCCAAGCTGCTGGTGCACGAAAGCACGGGTGTCCGAGAGTTCGAAATCGTGGACACCGAAGTCCACATGGGCCGGGAGCTGGACAACACACTCCGCCTGCCCGACCCCAGCATTAGCCGTCACCACTGCGTGGTCCGAAAGGTGGGCGGCGGCTACGAGATCCAGGACCTGCAGAGCAGCAACGGGGTGCTGGTGAACGGCAACCGGGTGCAGTCCTCCCCCCTGCGGGACGGTGACCGCATCACCCTCGGCCAGGTCCAGCTGACCTTCCAGGATCCCCGGCCCGAAACGAATGCCACCGTGGCCCTCAGTGCTCAGGAAGCCCCTCCGCTGCCCACCGGCACGGTGCGCATGTCCGCCGATCAGCTGGCGGCCATCCATACCGGCAAGCCCCCCGCCGAGCCGGGAGCGAAGCTCCAGGACCAGGTTGCCACGGGCCCCGTCGCGATTCCAGTCAGGCCCTCCGTCCCCCCCGTGGCGCCCCTAATGGTGCCGCGGCCCACCCTTGGAGTCCCGGTGACCCCGTCCTTCCTCGGCTCGCTTCTGCCCTCCATCCCCGACGACGCCGTCGCCCTGGGCGAACGGGGAGACCTCGGCACCCGCCTTGTAGCCGTGCTGATCGACATCGTCCCGTCGATCATCATCTCCATCGCCTTCATGATCTTTTCCCTCGTCCCCTTCCTGGGTTGCATCCTCCTGCCCTTGAACTTCCTCGTTCAGCTCGGGTACTACTTCTTCTTCGTGCCCTGGACGGTCTCCAAATACGGGGCCAGCATCGGCAAGAAGGTGATGAAGCTCCGGGTGGTGCCGGAGGGCAACCCCACCGGCCACGTCGACCTCGGCCTCGCCATCCTCCGCCAGTTAGGCAACTTCTTCGCCTTGAACTTGATTGTCCTCGCCATCAAGGGCGACGAACGCATCAGCCTCAGCGACATCATGGCCAAGACCGAAGTGATCAAGGTCGACCGTTGATGGCGGTCTGAGTTCCGGAACCGGCGCCCGCACCGGCGGGCGCCGTTCATGTGGGAGGTCGAGTGATCCTCACCGGCAAGCAGATCCTCGAAGCGAAGGGCCAGGGTCGCATCCGCATCGACCCCTGGTTGGACGCCCAGCTCAACCCCAACAGCTACAACCTGCGCCTGGGCGAGGATCTGGCGGTGTACACGGAACCGGAACTCGACATGGCGAAACCCAACGGCATCGAGTTCCTCAAGATCCCAGCCGAAGGCCTGCTCATTCGGCCCGGACGCCTCTACCTGGGCCGCACCCTGGAGTACACCGAAACCCATGGCATGGTGCCCATGCTGGAGGGCCGGAGCAGCGTGGGTCGGCTCGGGCTTTTCGTCCACGTCACGGCTGGGTTCGGCGACATTGGGTTCTGCGGCTACTGGACCCTGGAGATCAGCTGCATCCAACCCGTGCGCATCTATCCGGGCGTGGCCATCTGCCAGATCTTCTACCACACCGTCAGCGGCGACTACGACAGCTATGACTCCGGCAAGTATCAGCGCAATTCCGGGATCCAGCCCTCGATGCTCTGGAAGGATTTCCTCAAAGAGTAGTTGAGGAAGCCGCCCGGTCGCATAAACTCTCTGTTACTCCCAACCTGAGGTGATTCATGCCGATGCTGGCCACGCTTCCTTTGTTCGGGCTGCTCCAGCCCCACTCCAACGATGCCGCGATGGCCGGTCTGGCCGCAGCCGGATGCATGGTCTGGCTCTTCGTCCTGCTGGCGATGGTCATCTTTCCCATCTTCTGCTTCTGGCGGATCTTCGCCAAGGCGGGCTACAACGGCGCCATGGCCCTGCTCTGCCTGATCCCCGGCATCGGCATGATCATCGTGCTCTGCATCCTCGCCTTCGGCACCTGGCCCGGCGGCGAGAAAAACTAAGGTCTTCGCCAACCCGAAACAGGGGCCCCCTCCAGCCGGAGGGGGCCCCTGTTTCGGGCAAGTTAAGGCTCAGGCACCGATGGTGGGTGAGTCGAGCGTCCAGAGCACCTCGAAGGGTCTCACTTCCTGCTCGATGCCTTTCAGGGCGAACCCCGCGAGTTGGCGCAGCTGGGCTGTTGGGGCCAGCTGCGCCGTGCGGGGACCCACCACGATCTGGCCAGGCTTGGCGACGCCGCTCTCCAGGCGGGAGGCCAGGTTCACGGTGCTGCCCATCACGGTGTAGTCCATGCGCTTCTCGCAACCAATGTCACCGGCGAAGGCTTCCCCGCTGTTGATGCCGATGCGCATCCTCAGCTCGGGATAGCCTTCGGGCCGGGCGGTGTTCAGGGCATACAGGGTCTCCTGCATGGCCACGGCGGCCTCGATGGCGTGCCGAGCGTGGTCAGGATCCGGATTCGGCGCGCCGAAGAAGGCCATGATGGCGTCGCCGATGTACTTGTCGAGGGTGCCGCCCCGGCTAAAGATCTGGTCCGTCATGGCTTCGAAGGTCCGGTTCAGAATGTCCGCCAGGACCAGGGGCTCCATGCCCTCGCTCATGCGGGTGAACCCCGAGATGTCGGCAAAGAGGACGCTGATCTGGCAGCGCTGGGCCTGCAGCATGGGGCCGTCCTTGTTCTGGCTGGACTTCAGGATCTGGTTCACCACCGCCGGACTGTGGTACCGCTCCAGCCGCTGGCGGAACCGGGCCTCGCGCTCCCGCTGGATGCCCACCGCCGCGAAGGTCGCCATGGCGCTCAACAGATGCTCGTCCTCCCGCTTGAAGCCGCCCTTGCTCAGGCTGGTTTCGAGGTAGATCACCCCCAGGGCCTGGTCTTCGACGATCAGCGGCGCACAAAGGGCCGAGGTAATGCCGTGGATCTTGATGCTCTCGCCCGCGCTGAAGCGCGGATCCATGCGAGCGTCCGTGGTGAGGATCGCCACCCGGTCCTTCATGGCGGTGCGAGCGATGGTGCGGCTGATGGGGTTCGTGTGCTGACCCGGCTGTTCCTCCCAGACCAACTCGGGCACCAGTTCGCCGCTCGCGTCCACCAGCAGAATGAAGCCGCGCTGGCAGGGAATCTGGGCGGTCACCAGACCCATGACGGACTCCAACAATTCGGTGAGGCCCGCCGCGCGGAGCAGGGTGCCCGCCATGCTCGCCAGCCGCTGGAACAGGGTGACCGCTTCCAGCGCCGGGTGTTGGCCGCTGGCCTGGGCCAGCATGGCCTCCAGGCTGGCATGGGGCACCAGGATCGAACCGGAGGCATCGAAGGCGCGGTCCTCCAGGGAGATTCGGGCGACCACGGTCTTGGGCGCCAGGGCCAGGCCCGTCGTGGGAGCGGCCATGCCGCCTTCCGGCACCCACACGACCACCGCCTCCCCCAGCAGCACCTTGTCCCCGGGATGCAGGGGCGCCGGCTCCTGGAGCGTCACCCCGTTGAGCGACGTGCCGTTGAGGGACTGCATGTCCGTGACAAAGGGTTGGCCGTTCTTGAGAAAGATCCGCGCATGGACGCGGCTCACGGCATTGGCCTGAATCCGAATGGTGGCCTGGTCGCCCCGACCGATGGTGACGCCTTCTTCCGTGAGCGTCACGGGGTGCAGGGCGCCATCTACCTGGAGGGTAAGCTTCATGATTATTCCGGAGGGAGCGCGAGTTTAACACGCGCTACTGACGGTATCGGCAGGGCGCGGTATTCTATGAGGTTCACCTTAGGGTCTGAATTCAGGGTGCGGAGGCTCGTTGACCAAAGTCGGATTCATGTCCCTGGGCTGCCCCAAGAATCTGGTGGATTCGGAAGTTATGCTAGGCCACCTGCGCCTCAAGGGCTACGAGATCACCTCCGTGCTGGAGGAGGCCCAGATCCTGGTGGTGAACACCTGTGGCTTCATCGATGCCGCCAAGCAGGAGAGCGTCGAGGCCATCCTTCAGGCGGCCTCCATGAAGAAGGTCGGCGCCTGCGAGAAGCTCATCGTGGCCGGCTGCCTGGTGGAGCGCTACCGCGACGACCTCATGACCGAGATGCCGGAGATCGATGCCTGCCTGGGCACCCGGGACATCGAGCAGATCGCCGAAGTGATCGGCGCCGGCGCGGCCTTCCAACTGAACCCGAACCCCGACTACTTGTACTCCGAGGCCAGCCCCCGGCTGCTCACCACGCCGAAGGCCAGCGCCTACCTGAAGATCAGCGAAGGCTGCGATCACGCCTGTGCCTTCTGCGTGATCCCCCTGCTCCGCGGCGCCCAACGTAGCCGCAGCGTCGAGAGCGTCGTGGCGGAAGCCAAGAACCTAGTGGCCCAGGGCGTCCTCGAAATCAGCCTCGTGGCCCAGGACACCACGGACTACGGCCGCGATTTCGGCGATCCCGATGCCCTGGAGAAACTCGTCCGCGCCCTGGGCCACGTGGAAGGCCTGCGCTGGTTCCGCATCCACTACGCCTACCCCAACCGGCTCACGGACGGCCTGCTGCACGCCATGGCCGAGACCCCCAACTGCGCCCGCTACCTGGACATGCCGCTGCAGCACGCGGACGCGGCCATCCTCAAGGCCATGGCCCGGGGTGGCAGCCGCCCCCAGTTCCTGAAGCTGATCGAGAAGGTCCGGCACATCGTGCCCGGCATCGCCATCCGCTCGAACTTCATTGTGGGCTTTCCCGGCGAAGACGAAGCTGCCTTCGAGGAGTTGAAGGCCTTCGTAAAGGAGGCCCGCTTCGACCATGTGGGCGTCTTCACCTACAGCCCCGAAGAAGGCACCTCGGCCCACCGCCTGGGCGACCCCATTCCCAAGCGCACGAAGGAAGCCCGCAAGCGCCGCATCCTAGAACTGCAGCAGAAGATCGCCCGGGAACAAAACCAGGAAAAGGTGGGCCAGATCCTCGACGTGCTGGTGGAGGGTGCCCACGAAGAGACCGACCTCATCGTGAAGGGCCGCCACCAGGGCCAGGCCCCAGAGATCGACGGCAACGTCCTGCTGGTGGACGGCGCGCCCCAGGTGAACACCATCCAGCGGGTGCGCATCGTGAAGGCCCATGCCTACGACCTCATCGGCGAAGTCGAAGAGGGCGGCCTGGAGGCCAGCACGGCGGCCTACGAGGCGGCTTTTCTCGCCCGGGGCAAGTCCTAGAGCTGGTCGCGGAAGACACGGAATCTCATGGAAGGCGTAGAAAAGAGCCTCTCTCTATTCCGCGCTTTCCGCGCATCTTCCAGTCCTTCCGTGACCAGGGCTTTTCGATTGGTTCCTTCTCTGAGGGTATTCTCAACGCATGCTCGAACTCCGCAACATCACCCGCGCCTACGAACTTGGCGGTGAGCGCGCCGGGGTGTTCGGCGTGTCGCTGGAGGTGCCGAAGGCCTGCCTGGCGGTGCTGGCGGGGCCCAGCGGCAGCGGCAAGACGACGCTGCTCCAGCTGGCGGGGCTGCTGGACGCGCCGGACGAAGGCGAGGTTCGCCTGGATGGCGAGACGGTGTCCGCGCTGCCGGAGCGGGCCCGCTGCAACCTGCGGCTGCGCCGCCTGGGCTTCGTGTTCCAGGCCTTCAACCTGGTGCCCGTGCTCTCCGCCCTCGAAAACGTGATGCTCCCCCTGCAACTCCAAGGGCTGGCTGAACCCGAGGCCCGAGGCCGCGCCGAAACGGCCCTGGATCGCGTGGGGCTCAGCGACCGCCTGCACCACCGCCCCGGCCAGCTCAGCGGTGGCCAGCAGCAGCGGGCCGCCATCGCCCGGGCCCTGGCCCCCGAGCCCCTGTTGGTGCTGGCGGACGAGCCCACCGCCAGCCTCGATCACGCCCACGGCGGCCCCCTCATGGACCTCATGGCGGCGCTGGCCCAGGAACGCGGCGTCACCTTCCTGGTGGCCAGCCACGATCCCGCCGTCATCGCCCGGGCCCACCGCGTCTTCCGCCTCGCCGACGGGCGCCTGGTCTCGCAGGACTAACGACATGAACCCACCGATTTCACAGATGTCTGACTGCTCATCCCGTTCAGGTCGCTGCAGCTTAGGCCGAATTCCCTGCTTTTTGAATCTAGGTGAATCACTGGAATCTGTGGACAAGAAGTTCTTCTCTCGGGCGTCCCGATGATCCTCGCCCGGCTGGCCCTCCGGAACCTTCTGCGCCAGCGACGGCGCACGGCCCTGACGCTCATGGTGATCGTCGCTGGATTCCTGGCCCTGAGCTTGGCCGGGGGCTTCATGGCCCAGACTTTCCAGGGGCTTGCGGATGCGGCCATCCGCGGCGGCCTCGGTCACCTCCAGGTCCTGCCCCCCAGCGCCATGGAGGGCGACGAGGCGCAAAGCCTGGAAAAGGCCCTGCCCGACGGCGAGGCCCTCGCGGCCCGATTGCGACAAGATCCTGCGGTGGCCGAGGTGCTGCCCCGCATCCAGTTCATGGGCCTGCTTTCGACTGGCCCGAAGAGCGTGGCCTTCCTGGGCACCGCCGTGGATCCTATCCTCGAGCCAAAATACATGGCCAGTGCGGAGGCCCTCAAGGACGGGGCCAAGGCGCCCGGCGGCGCGGGTTCCCGGTGGCTATCACCCGCCCCCGCAGCCCGCGAGGTGATCCTCGGCGTGGGCCTGGCCCGGGCCTTGGGGGCTTCCGTCGGGAGCTCGCTGACCCTGATGTCCACCACCCGCGACGGCGCCTTGAACGCCGTGGATGTGGATGTGGTGGGCTTCCAGGACCTGGGTCTGCGCGAACTGAACGACCGGTTTCTTACCGTCAGCCTCGCCACCGCGGGGCAGTTGCTGGATGCCGGCCCGGCGCGGTCGCGGCTGTCCATTGTCCTGAAACGACCCCAGGACACAGCCACCGAACAGACGCGCCTCCAGGCCCTGCTGCCAGGCGCCGACCTGAAGCCCTGGTTCGAGCTGGCCTCCTTCTACCGGCAGGTGAAGCTGCTCTACTTCGCCATTTTCGGCTTCATGGGGCTGGTGCTCTTCCTGGTGGTGCTGCTGGCCACGGCGAACACGCTGCTCATGTCGGTGATGGAGCGCGTGCGGGAGTTCGGCGTGCTGCGGGCCATGGGCCTCCAGCCGGGCCAGTTGCTGGCGCTGCTCCAGTGGGAAGGGGCCTTCCTGGGGCTCATGGGCAGCGTCCTGGGCATGGTGACGACCCTGCTGCTCCGCGCCGGGTTGAACGCCCTGCACCTCGAAATGCCCGCTCCCCCCGGCACCAGCCACGGGTATGAGCTGAGCATCCACTTCGTGCCCCTGGTGTACACCCTCGTGGCCCTTGGTCTGCAGGCGACCCTCCAGGTCAGCGCCCTGTTCCCGGGCCTGAAGGCCGCCCGACTCCGCATCGTGGAGGCGCTGAGGC
The DNA here is from genome assembly GCA_025361205.1 of Holophagaceae bacterium. Lineage (GTDB taxonomy): Bacteria > Acidobacteriota > Holophagae > Holophagales > Holophagaceae > Geothrix. Next base: position 12,454 of record JANYAS010000043.1, on the reverse strand, counting down.
ATGTCTAAGAAACAGTCTTCCATCTACCGTTCTCAGTCCTCTGGAAAGAAAGCACCCCGCCTCGCCTGGTGGTTCGCCACGGGTTTCGGCAGTGGCTACCTCAAGCCCGCGCCCGGCACCTGGGGCAGCCTCGCGGGGCTGGCCGCCTGGCTGCTGCTGGTGCGCGCCGTGGGTGCCACTGGCAGTCGCTGGACGCCCTGGCTCCTTATCTCAGGGCCGCTGGCCCTGAGCCTCCTGGCGGTCTGGGCTGCGGACTTGGTGGTGAGTGAAACGGGTCAAAAAGACCCGTCCTTCATCGTGGTGGACGAGTGGGCCGGCATCTGGCTCGCCCTCACGCCCCTGCTGTTCACCCTCACGGTGCAGCCGCAGCCCTGGGCGCTCTGGGCCGCCCGGCTGGTGGCGCCCTTCATGCTCTTCCGTCTCTTCGACATCTGGAAGCCCGGCATCGTCGACAGGGCCCAGCGCCTGCCCGGCGGCTGGGGAGTCGTCATGGATGACGTGTTGGCGGGCCTCCTGGCCGCCCTCATCACCTGGCCACTGGACCAATGGCTGGGGGCACAGTCCCTGCTCCACCCTGGGGTGTGGGGACGCTGAGCCATCGTCCATGAATAACCTGGTCATTCGTATGGCGGTCCGGCATAAGGGGCCGTTCCCCCATCAGAACCACAGCCCTGGCTATCCTGGGTCAAGACCATCCGCAGGTGTCCCATGCGTCCCCTCCCCAGCGCCCTTTTCCTGATCAGTGTCATCACCGCCTGGGCCGCCCCTCCCTTAGTGGTGACGGTCGATTCTGCGGCCTACCTGTCCGGGCCGGGCAAGGAGCCCCCGCCGGGCTCGGCCCCCTTCCAGCCTCGGATCCAGGGCCAGGTCACCGTGAAGGGGCTGAGGCCGGGCGCTGTTCCCGTGTTCCGCGTATGGGTGGCCCCGGTAACCTCCCTCAAGGGCCTCCGCAGCGGTCGGCTGATCCCCCCAGGATCGCCCGGCTTCACGCGGGTCGAGGGCCCCGTCAACCCTCTCGGGGCGGGCGGCACATACCGGATTCTGGCCCCCGCGAACACCACTGGGACGTCTCAGGACTGTCTCATCGTGGAGGTGCTCCTCCGGGGCCGCTGGGCCGGTCGCGGCACGGCGCCCCTCCTGGAGCTGAACCTGCCCCGGACCTCCCGCCCCGGCGAGCCGGAGATGAAGCCTTAGGCCTCCGAAACGCCTAGCGCCGAATCCTAGCCGTCCGTGTCCTTCAGCAGCTGCTTCCAGACGTTCGGTTCGCTGAGCCGACCCGCCTCGTCGAAGTGGCGGCTCTCGATCAGGTACCGGTAGCCCTGTTCCGTGAGGAACAGCTGGCGGTTGCGGGCGAATTCCTGCTCGGTGGTGTCCCGGCTGATCAGGCTGTAGAAGTAGCTGATGTTCCGCTCGCCCTTGGGGCGCAGGATGCGGCCCAGGCGCTGGGCTTCCTCCTGCCGGGAGCCGAAGGTGCCGCTGACCTGGATGGCCACCGACGCGTCCGGCAGGTCGATGGCGAAGTTGGCCACCTTGCTCACGATGAGGATCCGCAATTGCCCCTCGCGGAACTGCCGGAAGAGTACCTCGCGCTCCTTCTCCGGCGTCTGGCCCGTGAGCACCGGTGCGCCCAGGCGCTCCCCGATGATGCGCAGCTGCTCGAGGTACTGACCGATGATGAGGATGTTGTCCTTGGGATGCCCCGCCAGCAACTCGTCCACCACGGCCAGCTTCAGGCTGTTCTCCGAGGCGATACGGAAGCGCTGGCGCTGATCGGCCACGGCGTATTCCATGCGCTCGTCCGTGGGTTGGGGGATGCGGATCTCCAGGCAGTGGGCCGTGGCGATGAAGCCATCCTTCTCCAGCATCTTCCAGGGCACGTCCACCCGCTTGGGGCCGATGAGGCTGAAGACGTCCTCCTCCTTGCCGTCCTCCCGCACCAGCGTGGCCGTGAGGCCCAGGCGCCGCTTGGCCTGCAGCTCGGCCACCGCCCGGAAGATGGGGGCGGGCAGCATGTGCACCTCGTCGTAGATCACCAGGCCCCAGTTGGCGGCCTCGAAGATCTTGAAGTGCTCGAAGGGGCCGTTCTTACTCCGGCGGTAGGTGAGGATCTGGTAGGTGGCGATGGTTACGGGCTTGATCTCCTTGATGTCGCCCATGTAGAGCCCCACCTGGTCCTCGGTGAGGGTGGTCTTGTCGAGCAGTTCCTGCTTCCACTGTTTCACGGCCGTGCCATTGGTCGTCAGCACGAGGGTGTGGGTCTGCAGACTGCCCATGCAGCCGATGCCGATGACGGTCTTGCCCGCCCCGCAGGGCAGGACCAGCACGCCGGCGCCACCGTCCGGACCACCCCCGGCGTGGAAGACATCCACGGCCGCCTGCTGATAGGGGCGTAGGCCGAAGGGTTTGCCGTTCTGCTTGGTGGTGGGCGTCAGCTCGAAGGCCAGCGGGTCGCCGGGCTTGAAGCCTGCCATGTCCTGGACGGGATGACCCAGGCGGATGAGCTGCAGCTTCACCTCGCCGCGCATGCCCGTCTGCAGGTAGATGCCCCGTTCATCCGGGTAGGGCTCGGCCAGAAGTCCCTGCAGCGACCTCTGGTTCTCCAGCTCCCAGAAGAGGCCCCGGTCGTCCATTTCCAGGGCCAGGCGGTCGCCTTTGGCTACCAGGCGCAACTTGCCGTAGCGTGTCCCGTGGTCTTCAATCTCCTGCAGCAGGTTCTGGGGGACGGGGTACTTGGACCAGGTGTTCAGGGTCTCGATCATCTCCTCGCAGGACACCCCCGAGGCCGAGGCGTTCCACAGGCTAAGGGGCGTGATGCGGTAGGTGTGGATGTGCTCGGGGCTCTTCACCAGCTCCGCGAAGCGGGCCAGCTCGTCCCGGACCTGCTCGAACGCCGGATTGGCTACTTCGAGCAGCAGCGTGCGGTCGCTCTGGACGATCAGCGGATTGTCAGGACGGAGTGCGATCACGGTGGCGGCAGACCCAAACCTTTGAGCGTAGTTGGGCGAGCGGGGTGGGTCAATGAAAGGCCTTATTCCCGCCCCCTGCCGGGTCAGGTCTGCCGGGCCAGCCTTAGCGCCGCGGCATACTTATCTGCCGGGTCAAGTTAAGAAAACGTAAGCCGCCCGATGGGCCGAAGCGGAATATAGTTTTGAATCCCGATAAGACAAGGCCGAACTTCCATTTCTTTCTTACGGGACCCTGTCCGGAGCCACCATGGGAATGTCATCCGCCCGCATCCTCACCAGCCTTGCGCTCGTTCTGGCCCTGCCGCTGGGGGCCCAGGACGATGCCTACAAGGGCCGTTACCAGGTCAATTACAACCGCTTTACCCGCGGCGACGACACCAAGGTGGTGGATGAGGCCTGGGGCCGGCTCGAGTGGTTCCGCGAGCGCATGGGCGGCGACCTGAGCTCCGACTTCACCCAGCACCTGCTTCGGGAAGCCGAGCGGGAGCGGACCAAATACCCGGCCCTATTCAAGGCCTCCGGTGGCCCCGAAATGCCCGTGGCCGTCAATGGAACCTCGTGGACAAACCTCGGCCCCACGTCGGCCAACTTCACCCAGAATGGCCTCACCCTCACCAAGATAGACAGCGGCCGCCTGCGCACCATCCTGCCCGATACTGCGGATTCCACCGGCAATACCGTCTACGTGCTGGCCAGCGGCGGGGGCCTTTGGAAGACCACGACCTTCCTCAGTGCCACCCCCGCATGGACGGCACTCACGGACTTTGTGGGCAGCAACGTATCGGGCTCCGCCGCCTTCGGACGCGTCACCAGCACCCTGTTTGTGGGATCCGGCGATCCCTTCGACGCCGGTGTGGGCGGCTTCATGGTCAAGTCCACCAACGGTGGCACCACCTGGTCCGCGTCCATCCAGCTTGGAAGTGCCAGTAAGATCTACGACCTTAAAGTGGATCCCACCCAGGCCCAGGACATCGTCCTGGTGGGCACCAACACCGGGCTATACCGCTCGGTTGATGCCGGGGCCAACTACGGGGCCGTGGCGACCATTCCCGCATCCGTAAAGGTCTGGAGCCTCGTCCGGACCAGCGCCGGCTGGGTGGCCGCCACCGAAACAAGCGCCAAGGTCGGCGCGCTCTACCTCAGCACCGACCAGGGCGCCACCTGGACCGCCCTCGCCGCTTCCGGTGTCACGGGGGCGGGCCGCATCACCCTCGCCGTGGGTCAGCCTGGCGATTCGGTGGCCTACGCCTTTGCCGCCAACACCAGCGATGCCGTCCAGTTGGACCTCTTCCGCTCCGCCGATGGGGGCCAGACTTTCCTGGCCCTGGGCATCACCACCATGGCCCCCAGCAACTCGAACGCCGATAACGGCACCATGGACCTGATGGCTGACCAGCCCTGGTACAACCACATGATTCTCGTGGACCCCTCGGACGCCGGCCGAAACACGGTGTACCTGGGCGGCCAGCTGGCCTCGGCCAAGACCACCAATGGCGGCGCCTCCTGGACGCTCACCAGCAACTGGATGGCCCAGTATGGCCTTCCCTATGTCCATGCCGACTTCCATTGCGCGGCCTACTCGAACCTGGCTGGCACCCCCCGCCTCTACTTCGGCAGCGACGGCGGCCTCTTCACCAGCACCAACGGTGGCACCACCTGGGATGACACCAAGAACAAGGGGCTGGTGAACCACCTGATCTACGCCCTGGCCGCCAACCCTGGCGTGCCCGGCAGCGCCTTGGTGGGCCTGCAGGACAACGGCACCCGCATCCGATCCGGCCTCACCTCCACCTTCAACCAGGTGCGGGGCGGCGACGGCTTCGGCGTGGCCTGGGCGCAGGATGTGACGGGCGCGAACGCCGTCTCCATGAGCTCCTACGTCTACAATGCCATCCGGCGTTCTACCACCAGCCCTGTCGTTGACCAATCCAACTGGTCCGCCTTCACGACTGGCCTGGCCACGCCCCTGGACACCACAAACTACAACTTTGTGACCCCCATCGTCACACCTCCCGCCGGCGCGGATCCCACGGGACAGGTCTTCTTCACCTACAGCAAAAAGGGTGTGATCTACCAGAGCAACGCCACCGGGTGGACCGCCATCGGCACCGCCGGCACCGGCGGTATCACGACTGGCCGCATTGTTCGGGCCGTCAGCCATGGCATCGGCGTGAGCCCCACCGATCTCCAGCACATTGCCGCAGTTGGAAACGGCGGCTACCTGCTTCTCACCGTTAACGGCGGCAGTGTTTGGACCGAAGTATTCCTGGGGGCCGCCCCCGCCACGCCGGGTCTGGTGGCTGGCTGGCAGGGCTTCAACGCCAACATCGCCTGGGCGAACAACAACCTGCTCTATGTGTGCTCCGAAGCCCCTGCGGCCGGGGCCGTGCGCGTGGCCAAGTCCGCCAACGGCGGTAGCGCCTGGACCGCCGCCGCCACCGGCCTGCCCGATGTTCCCGTGACCAAGCTAGCCGTGGATCCGGGCGACGGCACCGGCAACACCGTCTATGCCGCCACTTGGTTGGGCGTTTACCGCACGACGGACGGCGGCAGTTCCTGGAGCGTCTTTGGCACGGGCCTGCCCCAGGGCCGCGCCACCGACCTTTGGGTGGCCCCGGACAGCTCCAGCATCCGCGTCTCCACCTGGGGCCGCGGCGTCTGGGAGATGGTGAACACCCCCGTGGCTGGCACCGTCAGCATCACCCCCGCCACTGGCTTCTTCTACACCGGTGATACCGCCACCTTCACGGGCACCGTCAACGGTGGCGGTACCGTCACCTACAGCAGCAATGGCGGCACCATCACCTCCGGCGGTCTTTACACCGCCGGCACCACGGCCGGGGACTTCACGGTGACCGCCACCAACGCTCTGGATGCCACCCAGAAGGCCGCGGCGAACATCTCCATCGCCATCCCGATTCCGGTTTCCTTCTCCACTCAGCCTGCCGGTCTCACCGTGGCGCTGGGCCACAAGGCCACTTTCACCGTAGCCGCCACTGGCAGCGGGATCCTTACTTACCAGTGGAAGAAGACCGGCGTGGCCATCTCTGGCGCCACTGCCGCCACCTACACCACGGCCATCCTTGCCCTCAGTGACTCGGGTTCCACCTACACCTGTGAAGTGACCGGCCGAGCCGGCATGGTGGCTTCAAACTCAGCCACGCTCACGGTCCAGGCCCTCGCCACGGCTTCCACCGTAAGCAGCACCACAGTCACGGCCATTCCCGATGCAACGACAGCAGATCCAGGAGCTGCCGTGGAGGTCCCCTTCCTGGTTTCGGGGGTCACCGGAAACATCGGCGAAGTCCAATTCTCCATCTACCTAACCCACACTTATGTGGGCGATCTGGATGTGTCTTTGGTGGCCCCCGACGGCACCACGGTCATCCTGAGCAAAAATTCAGGGCTTGCGCCCACCATTTCCCCCACCGGGGCGGCCTTCGGGACCAGTTGCGGGACCTATGTGGTGTACTCGGATCTTGGGACCGCCTCGATCAATACGCAGATCTCACCTCCGGCCATCGTGGGCACCTTCCGTCCCTTCGCACCCCTGGATGCCTTCTCCGGCAAAGCACCCAACGGCACCTGGAAACTCCGGCTCCAGGATTTCGGACCTGGGGATGTTGGAACCTTCCAGTGCGGCACCTTGACCGTGAAACCCTTCGCCAGCGGACCCTCGCTTGATGTGAACGGCGACGGTGTGACAGATCTCCGCGATCTGCTCTTCTTTGCGAAATACTACGGCACCGCGAATGTAGCCTGCGATCTGAACAGCGACGGCACCGTGGATGGCGCCGATCTCACCATCCTGCTCGCCGGCCTGTGACGGAGATGACCATGATTTTGATGCACAAGCTTCTCTCTGGTGCCGCCACCCTGACCCTCGCCACCCTCCTCGCCTGCGGGGGCGGAGGCGGAGGCAGCACCCCACCGCCGACTCCCCCACCCCCGGCCACGGCCACCACCCTGGCCTACACCGATCCCACCACGGGCACGTACCTCCTGAAGAAGAACGCGACGCTGTCCACCGCCACCCACCTGGTCCTGGATCTCGTGGGGCCCGCAGCCACCACGGGCAGTGGCGTCACGGCCAGCTTCACCGCGGATACCACCAAGGTCACCTGGGTGAATGTCGCCAGCAGCGATGCCGCCAGCACCTTCGTCCAGAATGGCACCGCCTTCAGCCTCGGCACCGCGCCCCAGATCCTCAAGGGCAAGGTCACCGGCACGGTCCTTCAGGTGGCGGCCGCGCAGAAGGGCACCGGTAGCCCCGTCTCCCTCAATGCCCCGCTGCTGCGCATCGCCTTGGATCTCAAGGCCTCTCAGCCTACTGGCGCCATCACCTTGGCCGCCGACGCCACCAAGTGCCAGGTCCTCGACGGCTCGGGCGCCATTGGCACCATCCCAGTGTCCGTGGGCACGCTGAACGCCCAGTGATGGGGCAACCTAAGGCCCAGCTGGGTCCAATGAATCAGTTGCGGCTCTTATTTCATTCGTGAACCAGTCGGATTAAAGTGAAAGCCCCTGGAATCCTCTTGTGGTTGGGATTTCTAGGGGCTCACTTCCGGGTGGCGCCATGGGCCTCTCCTTCTTCCGGTCACTGACCTTCCTCATCCTGGTCGCGCTCTTCGCCTGCGGAGGCGGCGGTGGGTCCTCCCCACCACCGCCCGTGCCGACCACCCCAACCCTCAGCGGCCCCGTCCAGGTGTTGCTGAACACCGGCTTCGAGTTGGCTTCTCCCCTCATCTGGCAGGGGGACACGGGGATCATCCAGCCCACCCCAACTGGTAGCACCACGGTGGTTCCCCACGGCGGAACCCAGTTTGCCTGGCTGGGCGGGTACGGAACGGTGGCCTCCGACCAGCTCACCCAGGACTTCTACATCCCCGCCACTGCCCAGGCCGCCACGGTCACCTTCTACGTGAAGATCCTGACCACCGAGACCGGCACGGTGGCCACGGACACCTTCACCGTTTCGGCCCTGACCCCGGCCAATGCCCTCCTCGGGACCCTCCTCACGAAATCCAACCTGAACGCGGCGGACTACACGGCCTATTCGGTGGACCTGCTCTCCTTCAAGGGACAGATCGTGCGCCTGTCCTTCAAGAGCCAGGAGGATGCCCAGAACGCCACCAGCTTCCTATTGGACGATGTCGTAGCCAATATCGTGGTACCCACGGCCTCGGATTTGAAGCCGCTCATCACCAGCTTTTCCCCCACCTCCGGGGTGGCAGGGGAAGTGACCGTCCAGATCAAGGGGGGGAACTTCTTCGGCCTGACCGGCGTCAGCATCGGGGGCGCCAGCGCGGCTTATACCCTCACGGACGGCACGAGCCTCAGCGCCGTCGTGTCGGCCAGTGCCGCCACCGGCAGTGCCCCCATCACCCTCACCAACGCTCAGGGCACGGGAAGCTCCGCTGCCTCCTTTACGGTGGCCCTCGGCGTGCCCACGGTGATCAGCCTCAACCCCACGCAGGGGCCCGTAGGCACTCCCGTGGTGGTCACCGGAACCTACCTCGGCTCCCCTGGCACCACGGTCACCCTCAATGGCTTGGCCATCCCACTCACCGCCCAGACCACCAGCCAGCTCACCTTCACGATTCCCGCCGGAGCCACCAGTGGCAACCTGGTCATTGCCTCACCGGGCGGAACGGTCACCCGTTCCTTCACAGTGAACACGGCAAGCACCACCTTCGACCTACATGTGGACAAGGTGCAGCTGATCCAGAGCACCCAGACCCTGGATAATTCGGTGCCCATCGTCGCCGGCAAGGCCGGCCTCATGCGGGTCTACGTGCTGGCCAACCAGACGAACACCGCAGTCCCTTCGGTCCAGGTCACGCTCCTCAATGGGGGCGTGCCCGTGGCCGGCTATCCGAAGACCATCCCGGCCCCGGGCAGCAACGTGCCGCTGGCCCTCAATGAGTCCGCCCTCACCGCGAGCTGGAACCTGACCATCCCCGCCTCCGATCTCATCACGCCCAGCGGGGTGGGCTACAGCGTTCAGGCCGTGGTGGATCCGGGGACCACGCTCCCGGAAGCCGATAAAACCAACAACACGACCACCGTCACTCTGGGCGGCAGTACCGTCCCCACCTTCAGGACCACCCTTTTCCCCGTCGTCCTCTCCACCGGCACGGGGGACATCACGGCGGCGAACAAGGACGCCTGGGCCGCTCGGCTGGCCAAGATGTACCCGATCGCCGGCGTGGACGTGGCTGTGGGCGCCACCTTCACCGGCTCCGTGGCGAGCCTCGGCTCCGACGGCACGGGCTGGAACACCCTGCTCACGGATCTGGCCACCAAGCACCAAGTGGATGCGGTCGCCGACCGCTACTACTTCGGAGCCCTGGAGGTGAGCTACTCCTCGGGAGTGGCGGGGCTCGGCTATGTCCCCTCCTCCCCAACGAGTCCCTTCTACTACCGCACGGCCCTTGGCTGGGACAAGACGGGGTACGCGGATGGAGGGAATTTCCCGGAGGTTTTCGCCCATGAAACCGGCCACAACATGGGCCGTCAGCACAGCCCCTGCGGGGGCGCGGCCTCACCCGACCCCAACTACCCCTACGCGGGTGGACTCATCGGCGTCTGGGGCTTCGACAGCACCGCGGGCCAACTCCAGAACCCTGCGACGGTGAAGGACATCATGGGCTACTGCTCGCCCAACTGGGTCAGTGACTACGTCTATAAGGGCATTCTCAGTTTTCGCGCCGGCTCAGGCGGATTCCTGGCGGTCGGCGGCGAGGACACCCCCCCGCCCAAGGATCGGGCCGTGGCCCGGGAATGCCTGATTGTCCGGGGCATCGTCCAGGACGACGGCAGGGTGGAGCTGCTGCCCTCCTTCCGCACCCGGGCCCTTCCCTCCGACCTTCCCATCAAGGGGGACTACACCCTGGAGGGCCTGGATGATCACGGGACTAGGCTATTCACAGCACCCCTCGACCTGGTGGAACTGGGCTGCTGGCCCAAGGGGCACGAGCGCCACTTCGTCATGGCCCTGCCCCTCGATGCCTCGACCCTGGACGCCGTCACCGGACTGAATGTCCTCAGGACCGGACGGGTCAGGACCGGCCTCCGCTCCATCTCGAAGGCCGCCCGACTGGTTGCCGCAGCCCCAGAAATCCGGCGGCTCGCCCGGGACCAGATCCGACTGACCTGGGACGCGACCATCCATTCGGCCGCCCTGGTCCGGGACGGAGATTCCGGCGAGGTCATTGCCATCCTCACGGGCGGCAGCCAGGCCCTCACGACCAGCGCCCGACGTTTCGAGCTGGTACTTAGCGATGGCGTGACAGGCCCGACCCATCGCCTGGCCCCGGCCGAGTAGCAGACCGTTCCCGCAGAAGTGCCCGGCTCCTGCCGAACACTTTTTGGGCGTGAGCGGATCGTCCTTTCGTGAGATACTGGCCGATCCTCTGTACCCGGGTGCTCATGCCGCACACGCACTATCAGCTCCTCTCGAACTGCTCGGATGAGCAGCTCCGCACCATTTGTGAGCGCCGGCGCCTGCCCATCCCCATCCGAGGGGAAGACGGGTCCGAAGGCCGGATGCGCCTGCTGAAGACCATGGCCTTCCACTTGGAGGACCACAAGCGGTTGTCGGACACCTTGGCGGATCTGGATAGCGGATCCCTGGTGGCCCTCAAGCACCTCGCCAGCGAAGGTGCCTTGCCCTGTGCCCAGATTCTCGACGTTCTGCGCGGCCTCGGCCTGGCCCTGCCGGATGGCGAAGGGTGGGCCGTGGCCGAGCGGGTAGCGGATGCCCTGGATGACTTCGACGATGGCGCCCTCAGCTTTCAAGCCCCCGCCGAGGTGAAGCTGCGATCCGTCGACCCCTACCGCTTCTCCCTGGCGCTCACCAGCGTGTTGCTCCGCTGCCTGGCGGGGCTGCGCGTACTGAAGGGCGGCCTGCCCGCCAAGAAAGAGCTCGGCCTGCTCATGCAGCGCAATGCCATGCTGCACGAGGAGCAGGATGCCACCCTGCTCTTCACCCTGCTGCACCGCCTGGGCCTGCTCTGGAACCGCGATGGCCGCATGGAGACGCTGCTGCCGGCTGTGCTGAGTCATCCGCCTCGCTGGGTGGCCGAACGCGCTTTCGCCAGCCTGCTCGAACATGACCTCAAGGCCTGGGGCATGCCCCCGGCGGAGGACCGCCACTTCCTCATGCAGCATTTGTTGGAACGCCGCGGCCAAACCCTGGCCGTTCAGCCCTTCCTGGCCTTCCTGAAGACCCTGCACCCCCTGGATGAGGAGCGTACCCGCGCGGTGTTCCTGCCCTTCCTTGGGCGCATGGGCATCATCCAGAGTGACGAGGGGCTCGCGTACCTGCGGCTTACGGAACACGGCGAAGCCTTGGCTCACGAGTACCTGTTGCGGGACCTCAAGGGCACCGCCGCCCACTGGCAGCCCCTGGAGCTGGACCAGCCCATGATCATGCAGCCCACCCTGGAGCTGCTGACACCGCTGCTCCAGAACCCTCACCGGCTGCTGCAGCTGGCCCAGCTGGCCGAAGTGGAATCGCTGGATGCCATGGGCACCTTCCGGGTGAGCCACGCAACCCTGGTCCGCGCCCTCGACGCCGGGGTGCTGCTCGAAGATCTTGGCCACCGCCTTGGCGCCACCACCCAGACCCTGCCGCAGCCCCTCCTCCAGCTCCTGGAGGACCTCTCACGCCGCGTCGGGGAGGTGGAAGTTCTCCAGGGCGTCCGGCTGGTGCGAGCCCGCACTGCGCACCTGGCCGACGAGCTGAAGCTGCGGCCCGAGTTGGCCCCGCTGAAGCTGACCTCGCTGTCGGACACCGTGCTCGAGGTGGGCGGCGGCGGCAATGCCCACGCCCTCCTCAAGCAGGCCGGGTTCATGCCCAAGCCCGGCCGCTTCCTGGCCCTCAGCGTGGATGCCGACGAGAAGCTCTACCTGTGGGCCCTGGCGGCCCTGGCCTTCGTGGATGAGAAGGGCATGAACCACCACCTCGAACCCGTCCAGCAGATGGTGCGCTCGGCGCTCCAGCGGCTCCACGACGAGGACCCTGCCCTCTATCAGGAAGTGCAGCGGCGGATTCCCATGCTCCACCTGGGTGGCGAGGACCAGCTGGCCGAGGAAGTGCAGCGCATCCTGGAATACGCTTCGGGCCACACGCTCATGGTGGAACTCACCTACCTGCCCCCGGCGGCGCATCGGACCCAATTGCGCCGCGTGTCCCCGCGCACCATCCAGGAAGACCACCTGCTGGCCTTCTGCCACCTTCACCAGGAGGAGATGGCCTTCCGCCTCACCCGCATCCAAGGCGTGAAGCTGCTGAACGAGCGCGGCTGGACCCCGGCGAACCACAGCCAGGCGGGTTAATGTTCTCCGGGGGTTCCGCGCTGCGCGCACACCCCCGGACCCCCGCGCAGAATTCGGCTGAACCGGATTCTGCTTTGCCTCTCCAGGGTTCCGCGCTGCGCGCACACCCCCGGACCCCCGCGCAGAATTCGGCTGAACCGGATTCT
>JANYAS010000169.1 GCA_025361205.1 Holophagaceae bacterium | reverse complement strand
ACTAGCCACAGATACACACAGATAAAAGTCAGGAATAGAAAGCAACAACCAGTTCTTCCATCCGTGTTCATCCGTGTTCATCGGTGGCTAGTGCTTCTGCGTGTTTGGGAAGGGGGTGATTTCCCCCATCGCCAGTTCGCTGGCGTGGATCAGGCTGGGGAAGGTGCCCGCGTCGGTCCACCAGCCCAGGAAGGTGCCGAAACTCATCTGGCCTTTGGCGATGTAGGCGTTGTTCACGTCCGTGATCTCCATCTCGCCCCGGCCCGAGGGCTTCACGGTGCGGATGATGTCGAACACGGTGGCGTCGTAGAAGTAGATGCCGGTCACGGAGAGGTTCGATTTGGGCGCCTTGGGTTTCTCCTCGATGCCCAGCACCTTCCCGTCCTTCACCTCCGCTACGCCGTAGCGCTGGGGATCCTCCACGGGCTTGAGCAGGATGCGGGCGCCCTGCCCCTGCCCCTCGAAGGCCTTGGCTTCTGCCTGCAGGCTGTCCTGGAAGATGTTGTCGCCCAAGATCACGCAGATGGGCGCGCCCCCCGCGAAGTTCTCCGCCAGCCCCAGGGCCTGGGCGATACCGCCCGCCTCGTCCTGCACCTTGTAGGTGAACCGGCAGCCGAAGTCCTTGCCCGATCCCATGAGGGCCACCACATCGCCCATGTGCTCGGTCCCGGTTACGATCAGGATTTCCTCAATCCCCGCTTCCTTCATCTTCCAAAGGGGATGCCAGATCATGGGGGCCATCCCCACCGGCAGCAGGTGCTTGTTGGTCACCTTGGTCAGGGGGAAGAGACGGGAACCCGTCCCGCCCGCGAGTACAACGCCTTTCATGCCCACGCAGTCACCCCAGAAAAATCGCATTGTCCGATGAGCCAACCATCTTCCCATACTTCACTGGTCCCTGTGAAAGCCTCGCATGCCGTGGTTCTCGTCCACTATGGCCCGCCCGAGGCCACGCAGCGCTGCCTCGCCTCCCTGGCCCGGCATGAAGGCTTCAGCCATGAGGTGATCGTGGTGGACCATGGCCCCGAAGCTGGCCTGGCGGCCGCCCTCGAGGGCGTCCATCCGGCCCTGACGATCCTGTCTGCCCACGACAACCCGGGGTTCGGGGCCGGGTGCAACCGCGGGGCCGCCCTGGCCTTCGACCGCGGGGCCAATGGCGTTTGGTTCCTGAACAACGATGCCGTGCTCGAGGGCGCGATGCTGCAGGAACTGGCGACCCTCGCCCAGGACCATCCCGAAGTCGCCTTCTGGGCTCACTCCCAGAGGGACCAGGGCCGACTCTTTGGCGCGGACCGGCATCCGGACTGGTACGCGGTGTCGCTTCCGCACCACCCGGATGCCCCATCCGGCTGCAGGTTCCTCGGTCCACGGGAAAGCTTGAGCGGGGCTTCCCTGTTCATTTCCCGCGGGCAATGGGACCAGGTCGGCCCCTGGCCCGAGGACTTCTTCCTCTACTACGAGGATGCCGCCTATTGCCACCGGGCGCACCGGCTCGGACTGCCCCTGGCGCTATTGGATCGCACCATCCTCCACGACCGGGGAACCACCACGGGTAGGCGCTCTCCCCTGACCGTCTTCTATGGGGTGAGGAACCGCCTCCTCCTGCACCGGGACCTGCACCCAAAGGTCTGGACGACCCGCCTGCTGATGGGCCTGGACCTATTGCAGAAGCGGGTGTTCCAGCTCCGCTGGGGCCTACTGAAGCCCACCTGGGACGGTTTGTTGGCGGCCGCCCGGAACCGCCGGGGGCGGGACTCCCGCTACTAGGGCATCATTGATGGCCCGGTAGAGCAAGCCCGGATCCAGGCGCTTCATGCAGGGGTGCCCTTCCACGGGGCAGCCTCCTTGCAGGCACACAAGGCAGGTCAGGGATTCATCCCGAACCACGCGGACCCAGGGCCCCCGCGGGCTCGTCAGGGCCGGGTCCGTGGGTCCGAAGACCACCACCACGGGCACACCACAGGCGGCGCCAAGGTGGCTGAGGGCCGAGTCATTCCCAAGCACCGCGCGAGCACCCGCAAGCACGCCTGCCGCCACCGACAGGGGCGTGCGCCCGGTCAAGTCGAGCGCTCCAGGGACCCGCTGCGCAATGAAGGCCCCGTGCTCCTGATCCTCACCGGGGCCCCCAAGGAGCACCACAGGACAGCCGACCCTCTCCACGTACCCTGCGGCCTCCACAAACAGCTCGTCACCCAGCCGTTTGCTCCAGCTCAGGGCGCCGAGGGCCAGGACCACATAGGGCTCGCCGCCCAGGGGCATGAGCAACTCGGTTGCGGCCAGGACCGAGGCCATGCGGGGTCGGAAAACGCCATCGGACGCCTTCCCCAGGCCGGGGAAGGCCGTCTGGAGGAGGGCCTCGTACCGATCCCGCTGGTGACCCGGTACCTTTGCGTAGTCCAGCCGATGGGTGGGAAGGAGGGCGGCCGGCCCCGAGGCCCAGCCCACGCGCAGGGGGGTGCCCGCCAGAACAGCCGCGAGGGTGGCCCGCAGGCTCCGCGGCAGGTTCAACACCCCGGCAGCCCGATGGCGCCGCAACAGCGTGCGCATGGAAAGCATCTGCGGTTTTCGAACCGGATCTGAAACGACTGCCGAGAACGGTTCTGCCCCCTCGAACAGTTCCACAACGGCAGCAGGGCCCCAGGCCACCAGCTCATGGCCCAGCGCGCGCAAGGGCGCCACGGCCTGGCTGATCATGACTGCGTCGCCGATGAAGCGCGGCAGGCGGACCCAGAGGGCCCCCTCCGGGATGATCATGGCCCAGTCCGATCGAGCGTCCTTCCCTCGGCTTCCGCCACCAGTCCCTGAAGCAAGTTCCAGACCCGCAAGGGGGACACGCGGAGGGCGGTGGTGTCCAGGATCTCCTCACCGACGTGGGGTTGGGGCTGCGTCACATCGATACAAGCTCCCCGCACCGAGAGGGCGTGGGGACCAAGAGGGTTGATCAGTTGTTCCGGGGAGGCCCCATTGACGGTGATGGTCGGCCGCCCGGTGCCCGCGGCCGTGTGGGCGAGGCCTGTGTCGATGGCCACATTGCCCCAGGCTCGGCTCTGGATCGCACAGGCTTCGGGAATGGAGGTCTGCCCCGTGAGGTTCAGCGTCCCGGGTGCCACCTCAGCAAGGCGCCTGCCCAATTCCACCTCATCCGGCCCGCCCAGCCAAACAACGTCGAGACCTTGCTCCCTCGCGATCCGGGCGAACCCGGTCCACTGGGACACCTCGGGGAACCACCGCTTGTTGTAGCCCCTGGTGCCGAAGGACAAGGTGACATAGGGGCCGCCCTGCCATCCGGCCGCCCGAAGTTTCGCGAGCCCGCCCAGTCCACCGAACTGCTCCGGCAGCATGGGCATCCATTCCAACCTCGAGGTTCCGGTCAGCTGGAGCAACAGGGGTTCGTAGCGCCGCACCAGATGGATGGGGAGGTCCCGGTAGACGAAGGGGTAGTGGTATAGCAGCGACAGCTGGTTATCGGCGATGCCGGCGCGGAGGGGCACCCGGGCGGCCCAGGCCGCGAAGGCGAGGCGCGCGGACTGGCTGAGGTTGATGAAGGCCACCGGTGGGCGGCTGCGCCAACGGTGGATCAGGGCCCAGGGATCCGGCTTCTGATCCCGGCCGGCCTCGATGACACTTTCCGCGATGAAATCCGGATGGGCCTCACTGAAGATGGCCGCCCCGATGGCATGGCCCACGGCCACCCACCGGATGCGCTTGCCCTGGGCTTCAGCGACGGCATTCCAGCTTCGTTGCAGGGCGTAGAGGAAGGGGATGGAGAAGATCACGTCGCCCAGCTGGCGGGGGAACCGGATCCAGACTTCGGGCTGATCAAAGGCGGGGAGGACCTCCCGCAACCGCTCCTGCCCCGGTTTGACCTTGCCCAACGCACCACCTCCACCGCTCATTGTGCCCGAAGCATCCTGCTGCCATGGACTAGGATGGAACCTCCCCGAGGTTCCCATGCGCTGCCTGCTCTGCCTCCTGAGCCTGTCCCTGTTCGCCCCCCAGGCGATGCAGGCGCGGTCTGAGATCCAACGTCAGGGTCCGCGTTTCACGGTCCGCCAGGCCATCCAGGCGGAATGGGCGCGCCAGCCATTGCTGTGGACCGAGGCTCAGAAGTCCGCGCTGCCCCCAGCCGACCGCGCCCGTTTGGAGCGAACCCTTCAGCGCATCGGCGCCCCCAGTGCGCCCGCCCTGCTGCCACCTGAGTTGGAGAAGCCCACGCTGGAGGGTTGGGAGACCAAGGCCAAGGCGGCCCGCACCCCCCAGGAGCGGTTCACGGCCCTTTTCATGCTGAACCGCCTCAAGAGCGCGAAGTCACTCGCGGCCCTGGAGGGACTCGCCCCCGCTGATGCCGCGGCCTGGCCCAGGCACCTTCATTTAGAGGCTTCCATCGCCACGGCCCGGCTGAATGGCGCGGAGGTGTCCCCGGCCCTCCAGACCTTCCTCGACGCGCTTCAGGAGGCCGGCAAGGTAGATTCCGTGCGCGCCCAAGCCGCGCGATTGAGGCTGGTGCTGGCCGGAAAGGAGAAGGCCTTGTTACCGGCCGTCCCGGCCACGCCAGGCAGCGTGTTGGCGCTCCTGGATGCCTGGAACCGGGGGCCGTGGGAACAGCGTCGGGAGTTGGCCCTGACGGGTTTCAGGAGCCTTGATTCCCTGTCTCCCGTTTGGCCCCGCCTCGGCCTCGTCTCCCCTTCCACCGAAACCCTTCGGAGGTCCTGTGTGGGGATCCTTTCCAGGCTCTCCGAGGGACTTCCTTCCCCGGCTCCCGCTGAGGCCTTCCAGGTAGAGGGGGCACCCTGGCCCTGCGCCCAGGACACCCTCGGTATTTGGTACGGACTTCAGGGGTTGGCCAAGTGCCACACGGTCCTCCCTTCACTTCGGGAAGCGCTGCGCCGGAACCCTCTCATGGGGATCACCCAACCGGTGCTCCAGGGGAGCCTGCTCCCGGCCCTTCGGCAGCAGGCTCCAGAGCTCGCCGACGCGCTCCGGGCCGCCCTGCTCATCGGCTCCGACGGCGGGACCGCTAGGGCCGCTGCGATCGAGGACCTCCTGGCCCCGCCAGCGGACCTTGAGGCTCTTACGCGCCGCTGCTGGGGCGACCCCCAATACGAAGCCCAGCAGACCCTCCTTCAAAGCTACGCCCGCTGGAAGATGAGCCCTGAAGATCAAAAGGCCCAACTCCGCCCCTGGCTCCAGCATCCCAACTGGACCTGTCGCTGGGAGGCCTACCAGGCCCTGTTGAAACTGGACCCAGTCACGCCTTGGCCGACAGCGCCGAAGCCCACCAAGACCGACCAAGTCATTCTCAAGGAAGCCATCCGCCTAGCGGAGCGGGCGAAGTTCGTCCACCTTCGCCTTTTACTAAGCGGAAAGCGAAGCATCACGCTCCAACTCGACCCCACCGTGGCACCCATGAATGTCGCCAACCTGGTACTACTGGCTCGGAAGGGCTACTTCAACGGGCGGCGGGTGCCACGTGTGGTGCCGGACTTCGTGGTGCAGATGGGCAGCCCCTCCGACACCATGGACGGCGGCCCTGGCTACACCGTGCGCTGCGAGAATTCGCTGAACTGGTACGGCCCCGGCAGTGTGGGCATGGCCCTGGCCGGCAAGGACACCGGCGGCAGCCAGTTCTTCATCACCACCAACGCCACGCCCCATCTCACGGGCAAGTACACGCGCCTGGGCGAAGTGGAGAATCTCGACCGGTCCATGGAGCGCCTTGATGACCTGGAACTGGGCGCGAAGGTCGTTTCCATCCAGGTCCTCAAACCATGACCTGCCGCAGGTCAGGGGTTATCACGGTGGGCCTGGCCTTCGGACTGGGCCTGTCCGCCCAGGCCCCCATGCTCCAGGATGGCGCGGCCACCCTCCGGAAGGCCCGCCTGGATTGGACCGTGGGAGATCCGCCTCTATCGCCATCCTCCATGCCCTCCTTCGAAGTGGGCTGGGGCGGGGCGGGCTCCGATGGCGCCTATGCGCCCCTCGTCGATGGCGAAGGGCTGGGCCACGGCACCCGGGGCTGGGGCCTGGGCCTGCAGGGCCGCTATGTCAGCGGCGGATGGTCCTTCTCAACGACCCTGCTGGGCCTCCGGGATCATGGATCTACCAAGGGCATTCTTCAGCGGGCCGCCCTGGCCTACCAGACGGAATCGGGCTGGCGCGTGGCCCTCGAGCAAACTCCCTTCGCCTGGGGAGCGGGACTCAACGGCGGCGATCTGCTCAGCGATGGGACGCGACCCTTCCCACGGCTGTCACTGTCCACGCCTGAAGCGCTTCCGCTGCTGGGCCGCTGGCAGCTGGAAGCCTTCACCGGTCGGCTGGAGCGGAACCCTCCCATCCCGGAATGGATCTCGAATCGCGAGGCCCGGAGTGCGGCCCGGGCCGCCGGATTGGATGTGCAAAAGCCCTTGCTCTGGGGTGCGTTGCTGCGGGCGACCTTTGGCGCCTTCCTGGAAGCCAGCCTCGGCACCGTTTCGATGGAGGGTGGCCAGGATGCCCAGGGCCAGCCAGCGCCAGCCGAGGCCGCGCGCACCCATGCCCTCGCGGAGGTGAAGGTTCGAGTCCCTGGGCTCGCCCGCTTCTTGCAAGCCCGGGGCGCCTCACTGACCGTCAGCCGTGAAGCCGCACCGGAAAGCCGAGCTAGGACGCTGGCTTCCGCCCGCACCCTCGGGGGTCTCCAGCTGGTGTGGGAGGGTTGGGATCTCGGGGTGGAATACGCGGGCGCTTCACCTCGCCCCACCTTCTTCGTCTCCCAGCCGGCTTACCTCGCGGGCTTCTCCACGCGCGGAGACTCGCTGGGTTCCGCCTTCGGGGGCGAGACCACCACCCGCACAGTGGAGTTGGGGCTGCCCCTGGTCCTGGAAGGTCGGGGACGCCTCAAGGTCGTGCGCACCACCGCAGCC
Organism: Holophagaceae bacterium; assembly: GCA_025361205.1. Classification (GTDB taxonomy): domain Bacteria; phylum Acidobacteriota; class Holophagae; order Holophagales; family Holophagaceae; genus Geothrix. The sequence goes on along the minus strand of JANYAS010000169.1, from coordinate 21,274 downwards.
TTGGACTATCCCTCGGGGACTGGAGCCTGGTTTCTCCAAACGGAGGCCCAATGGTGGACGCCCACGGGGCGGTTCGGTGCCTCGATCGCCTCCCGGCGAAACGAACTTCCCACCTCGAACGCCCGCTGGGGCTGGACTTTCAGCGTCTTCCAGGCGTTCCGGGTGTTCTGAACCGCCTGCGCTATCCTGGATTCCTTGTTGAGCTTTGAACGGCGTTGTCGCTGATGACGGACCGCGAAATTGAAATGATTTGGCCTGTGAGGCACCCACGATGAACCGACTGATGTCCACCACTGCCGTGCTGCTGATGTTCGCCTGTAACGCTCCGGGGGATGCCGTGCCTGCCAAATCCGCCGAACCCTTCAAGCCTTCGCTGAGCCTGCGCCCCGTGGCCGTGAGCCTGATCCGGGGGGCCACCCAGGCCTTCCAAGCAGAGATCAACTACCCCGAAGGGGTGCGCTACATGCGCCAACCCGTCGCGTGGTCCGTCGTCGAGGCCGAGGGCGGCACCATCACCGGCGCTGGGCTCTACACCGCCCCTGCCACGGCCGGCACCTTCCATGTGCAGGTCAAGCGCGAGGATTTCCCGGAGGTCACCGCCTCGGCCACCGTCACGGTGAAGTGATGGATCTGTACGGCGCGCTGCGTCCGCTGATCTTCCGCCTCGATCCCGAAACCGCCCACAACCTGGCCTTCTGGCTGGGTGAACGCGTCTGTGCCTGGCCCCGTCTGCCGGAGCCAGAGTTCCCGACCTCTCTCTGCCGCAGCGCCTTCGGCCTGGACTTTCCCACCCCCCTTGGCCTTGCTGCCGGTCTGGACAAGGGCGCGACCCTGCTGCCCCTCTGGAAGGCCCTGGGCTTCGGGCATGTGGAGATCGGCACGGTCACGCCCCACCCCCAGCCTGGCAACCCGACACCGCGTCTGTTCCGCTTCCCCGAAGCGGGCCTGATCCTCAACCGCATGGGCTTCAACAGCGAGGGCGCCGAGGTGGTAGCAGCCCGCCTGCGCGGACGACCCAGTGGCCTGATCGTGGGCGGCAACCTCGGCAAGAACAAGGAGACGCCCGAAGGCCAGGCCCTGGACGATTACCGCGCCGCCTACCGGCTCATCGCGCCCCAGGTGGACTACATCGCCCTCAACGTCAGCAGCCCCAACACGCCGGGGCTGCGTAATCTCCAGGCGCCTGAGGCCTTGCAGCCTCTGCTGGCGGGCATGCTGGACCTCCGCAAGGAGCTGGCCCTGGAGCGCCAGCCCCTGCTGCTCAAGCTGGCGCCGGATCTGGCGCAGGAGGATCTTGACGCCATCGTGGAAGTGGCCGTGGCCTCGGGCATCTCGGGCCTCATCGCCACCAACACGACCCTGGATCGGGGCGTGGTGGCCGAGCCCCTCCGCGCCCTCGTCGAAGCCAAGGGCGCCGGTGGCCTCAGCGGCCTTCCCCTCAAGGCCAAGGCCCGCGAGGTCCGCCGCCGCCTTCTCGCCAGCCTGCACGGCCGCCTGCCCCTGGTGGCCTGCGGCGGCCTGGGCTCGACCGCAGACGTCCAGGCGGCCCTGGACGACGGCGCGGCCCTGGCCCAGATCTACAGCGCCCTGATCTTCGAGGGACCGGCCCTCATCGGGCGGATCCACGAGGGACTGGCGGCTTCCGGAGTTTGAATAGCGCCATAACAGGATGCTCGCCATGGGACCCCCGATGGCACGGCGCTACACTGGAGGGCCGAGGTATCGATGTTGTCACTGCAATCGAAGATCCGCGACCCCCGCCTGTTGCCTCTGGCCGACAAGTTGCTGCGCGGTGAACGCCTGACCTTCGAGGATGGCCTGTTGCTCTACGAAACCACCGACCTCACGGGGGTGGGGGCCATGGCTCACCACGTGCGCCTGCAGAAGCACGGTCGGGCCACCTACTACGTGGTGAGCCGGCGCCTGTCCTACACGAACGTCTGTTACACCCATTGCCAGTTCTGCGCCTTCCAGGCCAAACCAGGGGATCCCCGCGCCTACTCGCTGTCAGCAGAAAACATCATCCAGGAGCTGGAGAAGCCCGAGAACACGGGCGTCCGCGAGCTGCACATGACCTCGGGGCACAACCCAAAGCTGAAGATCGACTACTTCGAGGACCTGTTCGGGAAGATCAAGGCCCGCTTTCCGGCCATCCACCTCAAGGTCTTCACCATGATCGAAATGGACTACTACGCCCGCATCAGCGGCCTCAGCACCGAGGCCTTCCTGGATCGCTGCATGGCCGCGGGCCTGGAAAGCTGCCCCGGAGGGGGAGCTGAAATCTTCGACGAAGAGCTCCGCGAGCAGATCTGCATTGGCAAGAAGGACGCCCAGGTGTGGCTCGACACGGCCGCCATCTGCCACCGCAAGGGTCTGCCCACCAACTGCACCATGCTCTACGGCCACATCGAAGAAGCGAAACATCGGGTGGACCACCTGCTGCGATTGCGGGATCTGCAAGATCAGTCCCTGGCGGTGGGCTATACGGGCTTCCTGGCCTACATCCCCCTGGCCTACCAGAACGAGGACAACGAACTGAGCGCCACTCACGTGATCCACGAGACTACGGGCACCCAGGACCTACGCGAAATCGCCGTGGCCAGGCTGCTGCTCGACAACGTCTCGCACATCAAAGCCTACTGGGTGATGATCTCCCCGGGTCTGGCCCAGGCCGGCCTCAGTTACGGCGCGGACGACCTCGATGGCACCGTCATCGCCGAGGAGATCGCCCATCTCGCAGGCGCCAAGAGCCCCCAGGGGCTGCAGCAAAGCGAGCTGGTCCGCCTCATCCGCGAGGCCGGCTTCGAGGCCCTGGAGCGAGACAACCTCTACAACACCTACCAGCCGGCCTAAGCCGTCGCAATATAACAACCCTTCTCGAAATGGCGAGAACGGCATAAGGGGCCGTAACGGAATGGCGAATTCAACCAAGCTTATTCCGTAACGGCCCCTAATCCACCTTGCGTTTCTCGTAGACCTTGATCGGATCCAGGGCAAAGGCGTAGCGGCTGTCCCAAAGGCGGTCATGGATGCGGGCGACCTGGGCAGCCAGCGGTGAGTCGCGGAAGATCAGCTCGATGTTGCGGGAATCGGTGAAGTAACTCTCCTCCCAGTTGCTGGTGCCCAGGGCCAGATGGGCCTCATCCACCACCAGGTACTTGCTGTGGACGGTACGGGCGTAGGGGATGTGCCCCTCCTTCGCCTCGGGAATGGAGGCGACCTTCACTTCCAGGTTGGGGATCAACGTGAGGGCCTTCAGGTGCGGCAGGGCCCGGCCCCCCAGTACCCAGTCCGACACCAGCAGGCGCACCTTCACGCCCCGCACGGCCGCGGCGCGGAGGGCATTGTCCAGCACCGGCCAGAAGTGGTCCTGGCCTGAGATCGGTGAATAGACCAGCAGCTGCACCCGGACGCTGGTCTTGGCCTCATTGATCAGTTCCACCAGCACGTCGAGGGCGGGCCGGATGTTCTTTGGCGTCAGGAAGGGTGGGCTAGCCACCAGCTCCACGGCGGTACGCCAAGCCAGTGCCGCTGGCCAGGGGAGTTCCGGCAACTTGTGGTCTGCGGCGAATTGCCAGTCGATGTTGAAAAGCTCACCAAGCCGCCCCACAATCCGCGCCTCGGTGGTCCGCACGCCCAGCTCGTGGATGTGCTCCAGTGACCGCCAGTCGAAGTTCTGGCTGCCGAGGAACGCCATCTTTCCATCCACCACGAAATACTTGGCGTGGAGAATGCCTTTGGAAACGCCCGCCAAATCGAAGCTGCGCACCTCGGCACCGGGGATGTGGCGGATACGCGCCACGGAAGCCGGATCCTGATCAAGCATCTTGGAGGAAAGCAGGAAACGAATCTTCACGCCGCGGGCACCCGCCTTTTCCAGCTCGACCAGCACGGGTTCCAGGGCGCTGCCCGGTCGGTTGGTGACGTAGAACTCGGCGGCGTCCACGCTTGCCTTCGCCCCGCGAACCATCTCTACCCAGACATCCCTCGCAAAAGGCAGCGCCGGATCCGCGAGATCTGTTTCCGCAGGGATCGATTGCACCAACTGGGTGGCCGGGGCCTGACGCTGGATCCCAGGCTGCGCCTGGGCGGCCTGGGGGGTTCCGAGGGCGATGCAGGCGGTAAGCATCAGGAGGAAGGGTCGAAGGATCATGGCGGAACTCCAATGTCGATAATACTCCGTTGACGTGGAGGGCCCGCCCCTGCTGATCTGGGGTCGCCGATAGTGGTTTTACCCCAGCTTCAAAATGCTCGATCCGTCGGCGTAATCCTCCGTGGGTGTCTCCCGCATCTTCTGTAGCACCTGCACAAGGGCCCGGATGCGGTCCACCATCTCGCCGATCTTGCCGAGCTTGACCTCTTCGGGGTACTTGCGCTGGAGCATCTCCACCTGCATCGAGATGATGGCCAGCGGATTGTTGATCTCATGCTTGAGGGCGCCCGCCATCTGCCGGAAGGATTCCAGCCGTTCCGCCGCGAGGGCCCGTTGTTGAAGCTCGGTGTGGCCACGCAGCACCTGCAGGCGATGATGGAGCGCCTCCCAGCGAAAGCCCTCCGCCAGCCAGTCGGTGGCGCCGGCCTCGATGAGGCGGGGGGTCTCGTCCTCCGTGCAGCGCACCACCAGGATCGGCGTCGTGGCGAAGGAAGGATGGTGTCGGTAGGTGCGGATGCAGCCTTCGAGATCCGGGGTCCCTTGGGCATCCACGACCAGGAAACGGAACTTGGGAAGCGGCGGCGGGGGTGGCGTCGATTCCAGGGGATGAAGCCAAAGGTCCCCGGCCTCGGCCACGGTCTGAAAGAGGCCCAGCAGGTTCAGATCCTCGCTCACCAGGCCCAGCAGGGGCCTGGATGGCTCCTCGGGCATGGCGTCCGGACCTTCTGGAAGAAAGAGGTCCAAGGCCTGTTCGGACCATTGCCAGCGCACACCAGCATCCTGGAGCACTCTCTGGGTCCAAGGATCCGGCATGGGCCCATGCAGTCCCGGCGGGAGACTCAAGCGCAGGATGCGGAAACCGCGTTCCTGGTCCCAACGGATGGAGGCGGTGGCCTCTGCGGAAAGCTGCATGAGCATGGGTTCCACCAGACCTGCCAGAGCCGCCACCAGTGGGCCCCCGGCCATCCAGACGGAAGCACTCGGGGCTTCCCCAACAGACAGGCGGGCCTTTCTAAGGAGCAACAGGGATTCCCAGCGATGGACCAGATCCTCCTGAAGGTTGCCTATCGAAAGTGGGTGCCCGGAAAGGGGAGCCTCCTCCGATGTCCCCTCCTTGATGCCGAACTCCAGCAGGGTCGAAAGCTGATCCAGCTGCCCTTGGATGGCCTCATGGCTGGGGCCAGAGAGGTCGTCCGCCCAGGTCTGGACCCGCCGGAGCGGAGTTGCCATGGCGGCCAGCAGCTGGCCGTGGCGGTCGGTCTCCCGCTGCCGTTCGTTCCTCAGCCTGAGCAGCTCGCCCTGCTGCTCCGCCTGTCCGAGGGCCTTGCGGTTCAGCATGGATTGATGGAGCGCCATGGATCCGTGATCCACAAAGGCCTGGAAGATGGCCAGGTCAAATCGGCTGAAGGGGCGTCCCTCAGATTCCCGGTCCAGGTAGAGGACACCTTGAAGTTCACCTTCATCCTGCATGGGCGCGCACAGCAGCGACCCGCGGTGCAGTTCCACCAGACTCATGCCCCCAAAGCGGGGATCCGCCAGGGGCCGGTTGGAAAGTACTGCGGTGCGTTCCCGGGAGACGTAGTCCAGCACTGAGCGCGACAGCCCAATGCCCTCCTGCACATCGCCCACCCGGTGGGCGGTGCGCCAGCCCGCCTCGCCCTGCCTCATCACAAAGAAGCCCCGGTCGCCGCCCAATAGGCGCAACGACTCATCGAGCAGCCCCTTCACCATGGCGTCGGAATCCACCTGCCGAAGCAGCTTTTCCGTGGACCTGTGCAGCAGCTCGATGCCCCGGATCAACACCAGAGCCTGGGCCGGTTCGGGCCGGACTTCGTGGAACAGGTCCCCCACTCGCTCGGCAAAAGTGATGCCGTCCAGGCCCGGGAACCCCATCGTAAACGTCAGATGCCATCCGCCCAGGACCACCTCATCGCCATCCTGGAGCGCATCCCCCTCAGGGTGGTGGATCGGCAGGCCGTTCAGTTGGGTACCGTTCGGAGACTCCAGATCCCGGAGCCACCAGGTCCCGCCGATGCATTCGATGGCGGCGTGTACCCGCGAGAGAGAGCCCAGGTTGGGGTTCGCCACCGCGCAGGCAATCGGATCTCGACCAATCTGGCATGCCTCGTGAACGGCATGCCGCATGAGCTGGTTTCCCTCCAGCCAAGAAAGATAGGGCATCAGACCTCCACGCCGAATGTTTCGGGTGGGACCTCAACAGACCTGAATCAGGCAGGCAAACGATACCGTGTGTCGCGAATCCGGCTGGGCCGGAAGAACAGCATGGTGTGACCAATGGTCCAAACATGCTCCAGGCCGGGCACCGCAGCACACAGGGCCCCGGAGGCCGAGTCCTCATCCTCGAAGCTGTTGGGATTGATCTTGACCTTCACAAGTTCCAGGCTGTCCACCATCACATCGAGCTCGGCGGCCTGGGCGGGCGTCACGCCCCCCTTCCCCACATGCATGACAGGCTTGAGTTTGTGGGCCTGGGCTTTGAGAAATTGGCGTTGTTTGGGGGTGAGCATCGGATCTCCGCCTTCCAGTTTATCGTGGAAGCCGAGGTGCCCCCATGCTTAACCTGCCGATCCGTCCCCTGCTGCTGTCCCTGGCCACCCTGGTCTGCCTAGCCGCACCTCCCCGCACCCTACGTGTGGACTATGGCCACACGGGGGACGCCGCCGCGGAGCACTTCGGTGTGGATCGACTGGTGCTGGAGCCCCTGCCCTGGCCCGGCGACCTCGGCAAGGCCGTGGATGGCAGCAACCTCGGGAAATACTGCTTCGAGGTGGCCGACCTAGCCACGGGGAAACTTCTCTATTCCCGGGGCTTCGCCAGCATCTTCGGCGAGTGGGAGACCACGGACGAGGCCAAGGCCCTGAGCCGCACCTTCTCCGAATCCCTGCGCTTCCCCCAGCCGGACGCGCCCGCACGCATCCAGGTCAAGAAGCGCGATGCCGTAAACACCTTCAAGACCATCTGGACCTTTGACCTGGACCCCAAGGATCCCCTCATCGAGCGGGCCGCCCCGCCGGATGCCGGCGGCCTCATCGCCCTCCAGAAAAGGGGCGATCCCTCGGACAAGGTGGATCTCCTCATCCTGGGTGACGGTTACACCATTGCCGAGCGGGGGAAGTTCGAAGCGCAGGCCCGCAAGGTCATGGAGCTGCTCTTCCTGCAGACCCCCTTCAAGGAGCATCGGAAGGACTTCAACGTCTGGGCCCTCTGCCCGCCTTCCCGCGAGAGCGGCATCTCCCGGCCCTCTACCGGCGTCCACAAGCGCACGCCCCTGGGCACCACCTATGATGCCTTCGGCAGCGAGCGCTACGTGCTCACCTTCGACAACCGCAGCTGGCGCGACATCGCCGCCCAGGCCCCCTACGAGTTCGTGGAAATCCTGGTGAACGCCGAGACCTATGGCGGCGGCGGCATCTACAACCTCTACAGCACGGCGTCCGCCGGGAACAGCACCATCGGCTACCTCTTCGTCCACGAGTTCGGCCACCACTTCGCCGGCCTGGCGGACGAGTACTACACCTCCGACGTGGCCGTCACCAACAGCTCCGCCCGGCCCGAACCCTGGGAGCCGAATGCTACGACCGATCCGAAGCACCCCAAGTGGGGAGCCCTGCTGAGCTCCGGCGTCCCCCTGCCCACACCCTGGAAGAAGGATGCGTTCGAAGCCCACAGCCACGCTTATCAGAAGGAGCGCCGCGCCATCCGGGCCGCCAACAGGCCTGAGTCAGAGATGGACGCCCTCTTCGCCCGGGAGAAAGTCTTCGAGACGCAGCTGCTGGGCACCGACGCCAATAGCGGGAAGGTGGGAGCCTTCGAGGGCGCCAACTACGAGGCCAAGGGTTATTTCAGGAGCCAGGAGGACTGCCTCATGTTCACCCGGAACGACGTGGGATTTTGCGCCGCCTGCCGGGCCGCCATCGAGCGGGTGATCGGGCAGTACGCGAAGTAAAACGTTCGGCACCCACGATTACAGGCATTCATCTCATCCTGGCGGGAACACCCTCACCCGCCGTAGGATGGCCCCGATCACTTTGGGCTGATTGATCACGGCAACATCCGTCTGGCATCCCTTCCATCCCCTTCATCCTGGCCCACTTGGTCTTTTCTTGAAAGAAGCCAGGATGCAGGGGATAAAGGGGATGTTGAAAGGCCAACAGGCTCAGGTCGCCGCGATCAACCGCTCCCGCCGGGCATGTAGGATACGGTCGCGGAGATCCGCCGCATCCTCAAACTTCATCTGGGAGGCCAGTTCCTTCATGCGCTTCTCGAGCTTGGCGATCTCCCGCTCGAAGGCCTTGTCCTCCAGGTAGAGCAGCGGTTCTTCGGCGGCCTGTTCGACCTTCACGACGTTGATGAACTCCCGGGCCAGGGCCTCGCCCATGACGTCATCCAGGTTGCGCTTCACTGTCTCGGGCGTGATGCCATGCTCGGCATTGTGGACCAGTTGCTTCTGGCGGCGGCGCTCGGTTTCGCCGATGGCCTGCTTCATGGATCGGGTCATCACGTCCGCATAGAGGATGGCCTTGCCACTCACGTTGCGAGCCGCCCGACCGATCGTCTGGATCAGGGAACGATTGTTGCGAAGGAACCCCTCCTTGTCCGCGTCCAGAATGGCCACGAGACTCACTTCCGGCAGGTCCAGGCCCTCCCGCAACAGGTTGATGCCGACGAGCACATCGAAGACGCCCCGGCGGAGGTTCTTCAACAGCTCCACACGCTGCAGCGTGTCGATCTCGCTGTGGAGGTACTCGGCCTTGATGCCGAGCTCTTGGTAGTAGGCCGTGAGCTGCTCGGCCAGCTTCTTGGTGAGGACGGTGACCAGCACCCGCTCGCCCCGGGCGACGACCTTGCGGATCTCTTCCAGCAGATCATCCACCTGAGTGCCCACCGGGCGCACCTCGACGAGGGGATCCACCAGGCCCGTGGGCCGCACCACCTGTTCCACGAAGGCTCCACCGCATTGCTGCAGCTCGTAGTCGCCAGGCGTGGCCGACACGTAGACCACCTGCTTCACCCTGCGCTCGAACTCTTCGAATTTGAGCGGTCGGTTATCGAGTGCTGATGGAAGCCGGAACCCGTACTCCACGAGGGTCGTCTTCCGGGACCGATCCCCGTTGTACATGCCGTGGAGCTGGCCCGTGGCGACGTGGCTTTCGTCCATGAAGACGATGAAGTCCTCCGGGAAGTAATCCAGCAAGGTATGAGGCGGCTCACCCGGCTGGCGACCGTCCAGGAAGCGGCTGTAGTTCTCGATACCGCTGCAGTAGCCCATTTCCTTCATCATCTCCACGTCGTAGATGACGCGCTGGTGGAGGCGTTGCAGCTCGACGATCTTGCCTGCGGCCCGGAACTCGTTCTCTCGTGCCTCCAGTTCGATCTTGATGTCGCGGATGGCGGCCTTGAGCTTGTCCTCGGGTGTCACATAGTGGGTTTTGGGCCAGATAATGAGCTGGTCCAGCTTCTCGATCACCACGCCGCGCAAGGGGTCGATCTTCGACAGCCGCTCCACCTCATCGCCCCAGAGTTCGATGCGGTAGGCCACGTCTTCATAGGCCGGGTAGACCTCCACCACGTCACCGCGGACCCGGAAGATGCCAGGCTCGAAGCTCAGGTGGTTGCGCTGGTACTGAATGGCCACGAGATCGCGCAGCAGCATGGCCCGGTCGATGGTCTGCCCCATCTGCAGGTTCACGGACAGGTTCAGATACGAGCTGGGGTCGCCCAGGCCATAGATGCAGCTTACCGAGGCCACCACGATGGTGTCCCTGCGTTCCAATAGGTTGCGGGTGGCGCTGAGCCGCAGCTTCTCAAGTTCCTCGTTGACCTGCGCGTCCTTGTCAATGAACAGATCCCGCTCCGGCACGTAGGCCTCGGGCTGGTAGTAGTCGTAGTAGCTGACGAAGTACTCGACTGCGTTCTCGGGGAAGAACAGCTTGAATTCGCTGAATAGCTGGGCGGCCAATGTCTTATTGGGCGCGAAGATCAGCGCCGGGCGGCCGGCCCGGGCAATGGTGCTGGCCATGGTGTAGGTCTTGCCGGAGCCCGTCACCCCCAGCAGGGTCTGGCAGCGGTCGCCGCGCTGCAGCCCCTCCACCAGCTGGGCAATGGCCTCCGGCTGATCCCCAGCAGGCAGGTAGGGCGCGTGGAGGTTGAAGGGGATCGTCTTGGCCATGGAACAAAAGAAAACCACGAAGACTTAAAGACATGAAGAAGTAATTTCGTCTTTCCTTCGCGTCTTCGTGCCTTTGGGGTGGATCCGTTTATCTGGACCGGGCTAGATCTTCCCCAGCACCAGGCACCCGTTGGTGCCGCCGAAGCCGAAGCCATTGTTCATGGCGTATTCGGCATCGAAGGTCCCGGCCACGTTGGGCGTGACATCCAGGTCACACTCGGGGTCCTGGTGGTCCACGTTGATGGTGGGTGGGATCAAGCCGGTCTTGACGGCCATGGCCGTCACGATGGTCTCCAGCCCGCCTGCGGCCCCCAGCAGGTGCCCGTGCATGGACTTGCTGCTGCTGACCTTTAGCTTCCGAGCATGGTCCCCGAACACCTTCTGGATGGCCAGGCACTCAAGCTTGTCCCCCACCGGTGTGCTGGTGCCATGCATGTTCACGTAGCCCACTTGTTCGGGCGCGATGTCCGCATCCTTCAGGGCCGCCCGCATGACCCGCTGGCCGCCTTCGCCCTCAGGTGCCGGGGTGGTGATGTGGTTGGCGTCACCGCTCATGCCGTAGCCGGCGACCTCGGCATAGATCTTCGCGCCACGGGCCTTGGCCAACTCATACTCTTCGAGGATGACGATGCCCGCGCCCTCGCTCATGACGAAGCCATCACGGTCCACGTCGAAGGGACGGGAGGCCCGCTCTGGCTCGTCATTGCGGGTGCTGAGGGCGCGCATGGCCGCAAAGCCACCCACGCCCAGCTGGTTGATTACGGAGTCACTGCCGCCGGCCATCATGCGATCGGCATAACCGAAAGCGATCAGCCGGGCCGCATCGCCAATGGCATGGGCACCGGTGGCACAGGCGGTGGCGACCGCGCTGTTCGGACCCTGGAGCCCGTACTTGATGCTGGCCTGGCCGCTGGCCATGTTCACGATGAGGCTGGGGATGAAGAAGGGGCTGGTGCGGCGGGGGCCACGATACCCGTTGGCCTCGTCCCAGATGGTGCTGAGGCCGCCGATGCCGCTGCCGATGTAGGTGCCGAACAGCTCACGCTCGGCTTTGGTGAGCTGGACCTGGTCGAAGCCTGCGTCCACCCAGGCTTCATGGGCCGCGCCCAGGGCGTACTGGATGAAGATGTCCATCTTCTTCTGTTCTTTCTTGTCGATGAAGAGATCGGGGTTAAAACCCTTCACCTGACCCGCGATCTTGCAGGTGAAGGAGGACACGTCGAACCGGTCGATGGTCCCGATGCCACTCTTGCCGGCGAGAAGGTTGTCCCAGGTCTCTGGCAAGGTCAGACCGCACGGATTCACGGTCCCCATACCGGTGATAACGACGCGACGACGCTGGACGGTCCGGTTCCTGCTCATGGGTTCACCTCGTAGGACGGAAAACAAACATGCCGCAGGGCCGTCGGGCGCTGCGGCACGTCACGATTCCAAAGGAATCAGGGCTTCGCGTGCTTCTCGATGTAGGCGATGGCGTCGCCCACAGTGCGAATCTTTTCCTGCTCGCTCTCAGGAATCTCAAGGCTGAAGGCCTCTTCAATGGCCATGATGATCTCGACAGTATCAAGGCTATCGGCACCGAGATCGTCCACGAAGTGGCTGGATTCGGAAATGGAATCCTCGGGCTTGGCCAACTGCTCAGCAATAATGGCAATGACCTTCTTGCGTACATCTGTCATCGGTAGTTCCTCCAAACGAACCTGGAAACCCTAACACACCCGGGGCCGGTTTTCCAAACCCCGAGTAAAGGTGATGGCTTCAACCTCAATTAAACAGGAGGATTGCTACACACAGGGGATTGCGCCTTCCCGTCAGCCATGGAGGATGGACCCATGCCCCGTCCCAAAACCCACGAGGAACCCGAGCACGGCTGGCCCTTGGGCTGGAGCGCCAGTCTCGGCGAGTTCCGGGCCCACATGGCCGTGGAACGGGGGCTGTCCCCAAACACCACCGCTGGCTACCTCTCGGATCTGAACCACCTGGCGGCCTGGGCCTGTGGGCAGGACCTTTCCGCCGACGGCCTCACGCGGGACCACCTGACGGTCTTCCTCGTCTCCCAACAGGCTGAGGGGAAGGCACCGCGCAGCCTCGCGCGGTTGAGTTCAAGCCTGCGCGCCTTTCTGGGCTTTCTCCGCATGGAGGGTGGCGGTGGCGCGGGTCCCGAGGCCATCGTGAAGCCGCCGCGGCCGCCACGCATCCTGCCCCGCACCCTGGGCGAAAGCCAGGTGGAAGCCCTGCTCGAAGCCCCCGACACGGCCACCCCGTTGGGGCTGCGAGACCGGGCCTGGCTGGAGCTCCTCTACGCATCGGGGCTCCGCGTGTCAGAGCTAGCCGAGCTGCCGGCCCTGTCGGTGTTTCTCGACGAGGGATTCCTCAAGGTCATGGGCAAGGGTCGCAAGGAACGGCTCATCCCCTTCGGTTCGAGCGCGGAGCTTTGGATCCGCGCCTGGCTCGCCCTGCGCCCTGGCTTCAAGCCGAAGGGCCCGGAGTTGTTTGTGGGCCAGCGCGGCGAGGGCCTCACCCGCCAGCACCTCTGGCGCCTGGTGAAGGGCTACGCCCGGGCCGCAGACCTCCGCGCCGAGGCGGTCAGTCCCCACGTGCTGCGCCACGCCTTCGCCACCCACCTCCTTGACCACGGCGCCGACCTTCGCTCCGTCCAGGCCATGCTCGGCCACGCCGACATCAGCACCACCCAGATCTACACCCACGTCCACCAGGCCAGGCTTCGTGCCCTCTACGACCAGATGCATCCCCGAAGTGCGTCAGGTGAATTCGACAGCTGACCACACTCTCACAACTGCGTGAGCAGTACTCCTCCAAGGACCAGCACCGCGCCCGCGGCGAACGCCGGCGTGATGGGCTGGCCGTAGAACACCCAGGCAAGGATCGCGGTGGCCACGGGTTGGGCGTTGGTGGCGATGGCGACGCGGCTGGGCTCCTTCATGGACAGGGCCTGGAACCAGAGCAGGTATGACACCACGCTGGTCATCAGGCCGAGGTACACCAGGCCGACCCAGGCCATGGGCGGCACGGCCGCAACCGTCAGCCTAGGCAGGCCGAAGAGCCCCAAGGGCACAAAGATCGCGAGGCCGAACAGGATGGACAGCGTGGTGGCCCGCTGGGCGCCGTGCTTCAGAACCAGGGGGCGGCTCAGCACCGTGTAACCCGCCCAGGCCACGACCGCCACCAGGATCATCAGGTCGCCCAGGATCCACTTCGGAGGCAGGGCGCCGGTGCCGCTCCGGCTCGACAGGACCACCACCACACCGGAGAAAGCCAACGCGAGGCCACCCAGCTTGCGCGGCCCAGGCTTCTCCTGGCCCCGCGCCCAGGCGAGCAGCAGCACCACAATCGGCGTCAGGGCATAAAGCAGGGCCGCGTGGGAAGGCAGGGTGTAGGCCAGTCCGCCGAGGAAGGCACTCTGGTTCAAGGCCACGCCCAGGAATCCGGCCAGGAGGTAAATGCGCCACTCGGCCTTCGCCACAGGCCAGAGTTCCAGGCCCCGGAACCGGGCCAGAACCAGGAAACCGGCCCCCGCGATGAGAAACCGGAACAGCCCCAGGGCGAGCGTAGGAATCGTGTCCGCGGCGATCTTGCCCAGAAGGAAGGTCCCGGCGGAGATGAAGGTGTAGAGCCCCATGATGGCGGCGAAACGGAGGTTGGACCGGCTCATCCCCCCAGCCTGGCCCGGTTCGGTCGCGGGTGTGCCATGAATCTGTGCAGTGGATTTCTTTCGTGGGGTTGGAGCATGATGTCGGCCAGGAGGTAACACCCATGGTCATGCCTGTCAGCAGGTCACTATCGCTAGCCGCTCCAACGAAGGAGGCCAAGTCAGCCAAGGCCCCCGCCAAAAAGGCAGCCCCCAAAAAGGCCGAGGCCGCCAAAGCCAAGAAGCCGGCCAAAAAATCCTGAGGGTGATCAAGGTGTGAACCCGTCCCAGCGTCGAAGCCGGGATGGGGATGGTCCATGCATCCAGCGTGGAGACGTTGGTTTGCCGAGAGGCCGGGAAATTGTGCGGTGGACCGCTTCCGTTGGATTGCGCGATGATGGGCTAGGAGCATCACACCCATGGCCATGCCCAGCAGCAAAAAATCAGCGTCGGTGACACCCACCAAAGAAGCCAAGCCCGCCAAGGTCAAAGGCGAGGCCGTCGCCGTCAAGAAGGTCGCGATCAAGAAGGTCCCGGCCGCAGAACCCAAGGTCAAGGCCCCTGCCAAGGCGCCTTCGAAAGCCAAGGCGGTCAAGGTCGCGGAACCCGTGCTTGAGGCGGCCCCTGCCGTCCTGGAACCGACGCCTGTTCCGAGAAAACCAGTGGTCCCGGTGACCCTGCCCCCCCTTGCCGGGGCCATCCTCACCGCCATCCAGGAGGGCCGCGCCCTGGAGTTCATCTTCGCCGATGCCGAGGCCAACGCCCCGCGCACCTTCGAGCCCCGCCACCTCACCTTCGACGCCCTCAGCCAAGCCTGGTACGTCTGGGGCTGGGACCGTCGCTACAACGCTGAGCGCCACCATCGCGTGGACCTGCTGGCCGAAGTGAACGACGTGGAAGGCGCTGGACGCGCGGCCCAGGGGCCCTATGCCGAAGGAACCCCCGCCAACTTGATCGGCGGCTGGCTGGGCGGCGAGCCCATCCCCGTGAAGGCGACCCTGCTCAAGCAGTGGGTCTTCGCCATCAAGCAGGCCCCTCCGGCCTTCCCCAACTTCAAGCTGGAGGATCAAGGCGATGGTCAGGCCCTGGTCTCCTTCACCGCCACGGACCTGAGGGCCATCGCCCGCTGGGCCATGCAGTTCGGCGACGGCATCTCGGTGCTGGAACCGGCGCGGCTGGTGGACCGCATCAAACAGGTGGGCGCCGTGTGGGCCGGTCGAGACCGACAACCCACCACTGCTCCCGCCCCCAAACAGGCCCAGGAACCCCGGCGGCATGAGGGCCGTTCGTCCCGTGAGCCCCGCCCCGAGCACGATGAGACCCGCACCCCCAGCGAGCACCGTCCCGACCGCGAGCAGACCCGCACCCCCCGCGAGCCGCGCCCCGCTCGCGAAGAGGTCCGAGCCCCTCGCGAACCGCGGCCTGAACGCGACGAAACCCCCAAGAGCAAGCCGGGCAAAGTGGAGATCGTCCGGTTCGACCGGCTCTGAGCCCTGGCCCAGTCAGACACTCAGTCCGCCAGCCACCAGCCCCTCCGCCCGGGAACATAGCCATAGGTTTGGCCGAGAATGTTGAACCCCAGGCCCCGAAGCCGCCGGTCGACGGCCAGGTAGCTCACTCCGTAGGTCATCTGGAGAATGGGTTGGTCGCGCTGGATTAGATCGTTGATCCGCCGGTAGATGCCCCGACGGCGCCCGGGGTCCAATTCGTGGCGGCCCTGCTCGAACAGCGTATCGACCTCCCCGTTTCGGTAGCCCGTGACGTTGGTGCCCCCCTTGATCCCCTCGGATGTGAACAAGGGGCTTTCATTGTCGGGATCCAAGCTGGTGGTCCAGGCGTAGTCCCAGATATCTCCATCGCCCTTGGCCGACCGTTCCTGGATGTCATCGAAGGTGGCCCGCCGGAGATCAATCTGTACACCGATCTTTTTGGCGGCTTCACAAAAGGCCTGCGCATGGTCCCTTCGGCCGAATTCCTGCTTCGAGTACATGACCAGTCGTAGCTCTCGGCCTTTGGCGTCCCTGCGGATCCCGTCGGACCCAGGAATCCACCCCGCCTCCGCGAGCAGGCTGGCGCCGCTCTCTAGGTTTGGAAGACGCTCCGCCTTCCGGTCCCAGGCCCAACTCTTCTCAGCAGGCCAGAGGCTGGTCGCCAGGCGGACCGCCCTGAACCGGCGCTGGGACATGAGGAATTCCCAG
The DNA here is from genome assembly GCA_025361205.1 of Holophagaceae bacterium. Classification (GTDB taxonomy): domain Bacteria; phylum Acidobacteriota; class Holophagae; order Holophagales; family Holophagaceae; genus Geothrix. The sequence goes on along the minus strand of JANYAS010000169.1, from coordinate 5,084 downwards.
GGCAACGCCTCCGCCAGCGCCAGTCGGATCCTGGGGTCCCCCAGCAAGCTACGCATGGGGTTGCAGTTGAACCAGAGGGCGTCGTAGGAGGCCTGAGGCGCCGACTGCGAGACAAGGCTTCCATCACCGAAGGCCCCCCGCCTCAGAAGGTAGTGCCGGAACCAGTCCAGTTCCCCAGCATGGTACTCGTGGGCCAGGAGTTGCCGGCCATATAACGCCGGGTCGGTGGGCTGGACCCGGAATCGGAAGGCCTCCCAGCGGCCGGGATGGGGCCCGAGATATCCAGACCAACGCTGGAGGTTGACCTCTTGCCCGTTGGCCCCGGGCAGGACGAGATAGGGGCCAGAACCCACGGGGGCGAAATTGAGCGGACCTTGAAGGGGGTTCTTACTCGGTGGGTACCGTCGCCGGGGGACCGGCTGGAAATTGTAGAGGTCCGTCAGCAGCGAGGCCCGCGCCTTCTTCAACCGGATCCGCACCGTCAGCGGGCTCTCCACCACCAGGTTGTCCAGGGTACGAACCCCCACCAGGTCATAGACCTTGCGCACCTCAGGCAGGGAGAGCATGCGCCAGGTCGCCACCACATCCTCAGCCTCGATGGGGGTGCCGTCCTGCCAGGTCAGGCCGGGGCGGAGCTTCAGCAAGATGTCCCGCCCATCCTTGGAGGTCTCCCAGCTTTCGAGCATCTGCGGGACAAATCCGCCCCGTTCGTCCAGGGCCACCAGTCGATCGAAGACCAAATCCACGACCTGCGATTCCACCTCCCGCGCCAGCACCAGCGGATTCAAGCTCATGAGGGGCTTGTCCAGGGCCACGGAGATAGGTTGGGCCCCCATCAACCAGGCACCGAGGAACCAGCCGACCAACTTGCGCACCCTCACCCCTCCAGCTTCCAGCCTCGCCGGCCGGGCCAGAATCCGAAACTGGCCCCCAGAACATTGAAAGAGACTCCATGAAGGCGCCGATGCACGAGCACACGGGTCTGGTTGTAGCTGACCGGAATCACCGGCTTGTCCCGGTAGATGATCGCCGATAGTCGGAGGTAAATGCGCTTTCGGGCCCCTGGATCAAGGGTATACCGCCCCTCATCAAAGAGCCGGTCCACTTCCGGGTTCAGGTAGCCGCTCATATTCGCATGGGTCTGGTAGCCCTCCCGAGTGAACAGAGGGCTGTCCACATCGGGATCAAGCGCCAGGGTCCATCCCATGGACCACAGGTCTCCCTCATGCCGAGCGGCCATCTCAGTGAGCTTCGGGAAAGAGGTATTCAAGACATCGATGTGGATGCCAACCCGAGCGGCCAACACGGCCAGTTGTCGGGCCAGGGTCCTGGAGGTTGCCGTGCCCGATTCGATGGCCTTCAGCACCAACGGTTGGCCTTGGGTGTTCCGCCGGAGGCCATCGGAACCCAGCTTCCATCCGGCCGCTTCCAGGATCGCCTCGGCCCGAATCGGCGAGGGTAAGGGTCTGGGGGTTGGATCATGGGCCCAGTTTTCCGGGGGCCAGAAGGAGGTGGCGAGGCGGCTCGGGAAGAATCGACGGCCCCGGGCGAGATTCCCCCAGGGGATCAGCTCCGCCAAAGCCTGCCGGAGGGCCCGGTCCCCGAGCAGGCTACGCTGCGGATCGCAATTCAGGAAAAAGGCCCCAAAGGCCGCCTGGGGGACGGAGACGGCCTGCACCAAACCCTTGCCCTGGGCCCCCTTCCGCACGAGGTAGTAGCGAAGTCCGCCCACCACCGCGTAATGGATCCGCTCCTGCTGGAAGAGAGGGAGGACATCCTTCTCCCCGGAGACATCCGAGAATTCAAACGAGGGAGCCACCCCCGGATGCGGCCCACGGTAACCATCCCAGCGCTCCAGGGTCATCCGCTTGGTCGTCGCCATTCCGACCAGGCGATAGGGGCCGGATCCGATGGGATGGAAGCTAACCGGCGAATCGGCCGGTTTCGCCCCCATCTGGTAGAGGTGTCGAGGCACTGGAATGAAATTATAGAGATCCGAGAGCAGGGTTCCCCGGGGGCGCTTCAACCGAATGCGGACCGTGAGCGGTCCTTCCGACGTAAGGCTATCAAGGCTGGATACGCCACCAGCGGTATCCGCCAACTGCCGCACCTGCGGCAGCCGCAGGGCTTTCCACGTAAACACCACATCCTCGGCCTCGATGGGGCGGCCATCTTGCCAGGTCATGCCGGGCCGCAGCTTCAGGACCACTTCCCGGCCACCTTTCAAGACCGTCCAGGATTCCAGCAGCTCAGGGATGAAATTCCCCTGGGCGTCCATGGTCACCAATCGATCGAAGAGCAGGCTCACGGCCTCTCCATCAGTGTCCTGGGACAGGAGGAGAGGGTTCAAGGTGGTCCACTCATCTACGCCTACCCGAATCGTGTCCCCGGCCCAAAGACCGGGGAGCAGGCTCAGGGCCAGGAGGAGGGAGCGCCATCGCATGGTGTTCTCTTCATCGGTGGGACTCGACGTTTCGTGAGTTCGGCCTCAGAGTGCGGTTGAGTGTTCCACCAACTCCACCAGCGCCTCGGCCATGGACTGCCCGGCGTGGGGGGGCGATTCCACCACGGACCCTACCAGTTTCTGGCCGCCGCCAGGCTCGGTGGCGAAGAGGTAGAAGGTCGGTACCCGGGCCACCAATTGGGGCGCGCACCCCTTGGGCCAGGCGGCCCGCTCGACCACCTTGTCCCGGTTGACGCCCAGGTAGTGGACCTCGATGAAGGGGTTGGGGTCCGCCTCCAGGGCCAGAAGGTCCGGGAGCTGGTGGTGGCTGTCGCCGCACCAGGAACCGAATACCACCACCAGTGTGAAAGGTTGCCGAAAGGCTTTCCAACGGGCCTTCACATCGGCGGAAAGGCTTACCTTGGAGAGGTTGTCACGGAAGGTCGCCCGGTGGGCCAGGATCGCCTTTGGCGTCGTTGCGCCCAACAGCAGAGGCAGATGGTCTTTCGAATCAAGGAGCGGTCCGTCGGGGAGGGCCCCGAGCCGGGGGCCCAGAACCACAGCAGCAGACTGGCCCATCAATCCGATGGTTCCGAGGGCCAGGAGGACAGCTTTCATGAGGATCTCCGGAGATCGAGTGTAGCTTGCCCATAAACTTGACTCATTCGATCAGGAATACTAGCCTGGAGTCTGGAGAACTCTCTGTGAAGATCTCGGCCCGAGGCAGGTACAGCATGCAGGCGCTCTTTGACCTGGCCCACCACAGCCACGGCCAGCCGGTGCCCCTGCACGTGATCGCCGAACGCCAGAAGCTCTCCCTGCCCTTCCTCGAGCAGATCTTCAACAAGCTGAAGAAGGCCGGTGTGGTGGCCAGTGTGCGCGGCCCCAAGGGCGGCTACATCCTCACGCGGCCCTGCAATCAGGTGAGCGTGGGCGAGGTACTGCGCCTCACGGACAGCAGCTTCTACGCCGCCGCCAAAGAGGATCCGCTGTCCGCGAACAAGGCCCTGTTGGCCGACGAACGCATGAGCCGTCTGCTCTGGAACCGGCTGTCCGACCACATTTCCGCCTTCATGGAGAAGGTCACCTTCGCGGACCTCTGTTCGGAGACGGCCAGCAACAGCTGCCCCGACTGCACCTGCCCTGAGTACGTAAAGGACGTCCAAGGCCAGCTCGTGCGAGGTGAGCGCAAAGCCTGCGGCGTGATGTAGGGATTTCTGTGAGCAACCCCTGCGCCCTGCCCAGCCTGGCTCTGCCGCCCACCGAGGCGGATCTCCAAACCCTGCCCCGGCTGGAGCAGAAGCTCGCCCGCCGCGTGGGCGAGACCAATGCCGCCCACAACCTCATCGAGGAAGGCGACCGCATTTTGGTGGCCGTCAGCGGTGGCAAGGATTCCTGGGCCCTGCTTGACCTGCTGGAGAGGTTGCGCAAGCGGGCTCCCATAACCTTCAGCGTCGAGGCGGTCACGGTGGACCCGGGCTTCCCCCAGTTCAATCCCGACCCCATCGCCGAGACCTGCGAGCGGCTGGGCGTGCCCCACCACATCATCCCCGCTCCCATCGACAAGATGGTGCGCACCAAGCCCGAGGAGCTGCCCTGCATCATCTGCTCGCGGCTGCGGCGCGGTGTGCTCTATGCCTTCGCGAAGCAGCACGGCTTCTCCAAGATCGCCCTGGGCCACCACCTGGACGATCTGATCGAGACGCTGCTCATCAACCTGTTCTTCGTGGGCCGCCTCAGCACCATGCCCTTGCGGCTGCTGAGCGACGATGGCGCCAACACCGTCATCCGCCCCCTCGGTACCTGTGAGGAAAAGGACCTGCAGCGCTACGCCTGGCTGCGGGGCTTCCCCATCGTGCCTTGCGGATGCCCGCTCTGCGGTTGCTCCAGCCTGGAAAGCCGCCGCAAGCAGATGAAGGAACTCATCGCCTCCATGGAAGGCAGCATCCCCCAACTGAAGGCCTCCATGCTCGGTGCCATGGGTAATGTGAAGCCCAGCCATCTGCTGGATCTGGGACTGGGTGCCCTGCACGCCAAGGGCGTGGATGAGGCTGTGGAGCGGCTGGGGTAGGAACCTCGGGCCGACAGGCCGCATCCATTCGACATGCGAGTCTGGTCAGCCGTTCTGATGTCCTCACTGCTTGCGGGGCAGAATGCAAGGCCTGTGTTCAACCAATCATCTGAACCCCCGGCGCCGCGCCTCAAGTTGCGGAGATCGTCCCTGACTCCCCAGCGGATGATCCGGGCCATGGTGGCCCACGATCAGGCGCAAAGAAAACAACCGGGCGCCACCGTGGAAGTGATTGGCTACGACGACGAGGCGGCCCTGAGGCTGCTCGCCATGACCATCAGGGACCAGGTCCGCCTGGAATTCCGGGCGATGGACGAACAAGGTCAAAAGGAGCTGTATGCCTTCATGCACCAGGATCCAAGCCGCCCGTCTCCGGTACTGTTCGTGCCGATGCTCGCAGGAGGGAAGGTGACCAAGGCTGATGACAAATGGCTCAGGTGAGGCTCAGCCACAGCCCCTTGAGGTAGAACCCCTCGGGATGGTTCAACGAGTAGGGATGGTCGGCGGGCTGGCCCAGGTGGGCGAGCACGCGGGCCTCGCGGCCGGCCTCCAACAGGGCGGTCCAGACGG
>JANYAS010000149.1 GCA_025361205.1 Holophagaceae bacterium | reverse complement strand
TGGAACTTGCCCGTGTCGCCCAGGGAGCCGTACACCTCGTCCGTGCTGATGTGCAGGAAGCGGCACTCCTTCTGCCCCGCCCAGGCCTGCCGGGAGGCCTCCAGCATGCTGAAGGTGCCCACCACGTTGGTCTGGATGAAGGCCGCGGGGCCGGTGATGCTGCGGTCCACGTGGCTCTCGGCCGCCAGATGGAACACCCTGGTCACGCCGTTCTTCTCGATGAGGTGTCGCGCCAGCTCCAAATTCTGGATGTCGCCGACCACCAGCTCGACCCGCTCCAGGCCTTCCAGCTGCTTGGGATCAGCCGCATAGGTGAGCTTGTCCAGCACCACGATGCGGTCATCGGGATGGTTGCGGTGCCAGCGATGCACCAGGTTGCTGCCAATGAACCCGGCGCCGCCGGTGATGAGGATGGTCTCGGACATCAGGCTTCCTTCGAAAGATCGGGTGTGGCGATCACGTCGCCCAGGGCCTCCAGCCAGTGGGGCATGACATCGGTACCCAGGCGGGTGCGCTTGTCGCCACTGAGCACGGAGTAGGCCGGTCGCTTGGCCGGCGTGGGGTAATCGGCGGTGCCGCAGGGGCTGAGGTCCACGGCCATGCCCTTGGCCTCAAAGATGGCCTTGGCGAAGCCGTACCAGGTGGTCTCGCCCTGGCAGGTGGTGTGAACCAAACCATTCCATTCTTCGGCCACGGCCACCTGGAGCTGGCGGGCCAGGGCCCGGCAGGTGGTGGGGGCGCCGCGCTGGTCGTCGACCACGCGCAGGGCCCGGCCCTGGGCGGCGGCGTTGAGCATGGTGTTGAGGAAGTTCTTCCCCCAGGCGTCGTAGAGCCAGCTGGTACGGACGATGAGGTGCCGGGTGCAGCGGGCGGCCTGACGTTCCCCTTCAAGCTTGGTGCGGCCATAGACCGACATGGGGTTCGTGGCATCGTCCTCGCGGTAGGGCCGGGTGCCCGTGCCGTCGAAGACATAATCCGTGCTGATCTGGATGAGCAGGGCCTGCCGGGCCTCGCAGGCGTCGGCCAGCCAACCCACGGCCGTGCCATTGATCAGCAGGGCGAGGTCTGACTCGGCCTCGCAGCGGTCCACCTGGGTGAAGGCACCACAGTTGATCACCACATCGGGACGGACTTCGGAAACCACGGATTGGATGGCTGACTGCTTACCGAGATCGAAAATGGCTTCCTCAGGCAGGACGAGGTCGTGCGCCGTCCAGATCTGGCGGATGACATGGGCCAGCTGGCCGGAAGCGCCCGTGACGAGGACCTTCATCGGGAACCACTGAAAGGAAGATCAACCACCGATGAACACGAATGGCTACAGGCGAAAGAATCCGTCTTGGCTATTCCCTTATCGGTGTTCATCGGTGTGCATCGGTGGCTAAAAAAATCTTTATGAACCACCGATGAACACCGATTAGCACCGATAAAAGAATCTGGATTGGTTGTGTTTTTATCAGTGTGCATCTGGGTATATCGGTGGCTTCTGGTCGTCATAGGGACAGCCTTCGGATCTGGAGCTTGGGGGTTCCGAAGTTGAGGAGCAGGCAGGTATGGATTCCGGTGGCTTTGAGGTAGTTCAGGCACTGGGCGACATGAATATCCTCCAGGGATTTACAGGCTTTGAGTTCCACCACGAGGCGGCTTTCAACCATCAAATCCGCTGCGTAGGTACCCACCACGATGCCGTCATAGTGCACGGTGATTCCAACCTGCTGCTCTGCCTTCAATCCCACCTTCCGGATCTCGTGAGCGAGGGCGTCCTCGTACACCTTCTCGAGAAATCCCGCTCCCAATGTGTTGGCCATCGTGAACGCGCACCCAAGGATGGACTCCGTCAGAGCGTCATGCTCGCGCAACAGCCTGCCAACCTCTTTTGATCGGTGTTCATCGGTGTTCATCGGTGGCTCATTTCCTTTTTGGTTCCCTTTTCGTTTTCTTGTTGGCTTACAGGTGCGCCCTCCGTGCCCTTTCATCCATTACGAACGGGTTTTCGGGGTCGTCTTCGTGGCGGATCTCGTCGATGGGTTCGGCCTTGCCCTGCCCCATGAACAGGCGGTCGGGGCAGTTGATGACGAAGCCGGGTTTGGGGCTGATGCAGCGGTAGCAGTGGACCACGCCCTTGGGGATGAGGGCGGAACCGGGGTTGTTCACGCCCATGGCCACTTCCATGCGGTTGCGGTAGGTGGGGCTCGTGGGCCGGTTGTCCCAGAGGGTGAGCTTGAAGTCGCCGGGGCCCACCCAGCAAAAGAGGTCCGCCTGGTCCACGTGCTCGTGGGGCCCCCGCAGCACGCCGGGGTTCGTGACGCTCACGTAGGCCATCTCGGGGCGGAACCAGGCCGGCAGGTCGTCGTGGCGAAAGATCTCCGCCAGCCAACCGCGCTCGTCCACGAACTTGCGGAAGGGCGCGATCACCACGCCTTCGATGGGGCCTTTCTCAAAGTCCATGCATTCGTCCTTAAAGATCAACCACAGAAAAAGATAAAGGCTTGTGAGGAATAGAATGTTTCGAGTTTTTATCGGTGTTCATCGGTGTGCATCGGTGGCCAAAAAAGCTTTTTTGAAACCTCAGATGAACACGGATGAACACGGATGGAAGAACTGGTTGTTGCTTTCTATTCCTGACTTTTATCTGTGTGTATCTGTGGCTAGTGCTTCTGCGTGTTTGGGAAGGGGGTGATTTCCCCCATCGCCAGTTCGCTGGCGTGGATCAGGCTGGGGAAGGTGCCCGCGTCGGTC
>JANYAS010000120.1 GCA_025361205.1 Holophagaceae bacterium | reverse complement strand
CTTGAACAGCGTCTCCCAGGCCACCTTGCCTCCAGGTATCGCACGCCATGCGTGCTCCCGCGCGCTGCGCTTGCGGACACGGAGCCTCCCCCTCGCCAGTCTAGCCAGCCCAGCACCTCCCGCTCCCCTTCCTCGTTGACTCCGGAGACCCAAAGGAAGGCCCGGCTGCTCGCATGCTGGCCCTCCCGCACCCTGACTATGGGCTCTGCCCCTCGCCCCTTCGGGGCCGCAAACGGCTTCGCCGATTCGGTCCTATTCGCCTGCGGCGAATGGTGTCGAACCGGGCGTCCACCAGGAGGTAACGGAAAGTCCCCAAGCGCCGCGCCCTGAAAGCCTCCAGCGCTGGCTCCAGTTCCTTCACCAGGTGCGCTATCAGGCTCGGGCTCACCCCCGCTCCGAAGGCCTCCACCGCCAGCCTGCTCGCGCTCCGGTTCGAGGCACCCGCCAGCACCATCTCCCCGCAGGCCGCCAGCATGGCCTTCTCCGCCTGCTGCCAGCGGTCGTAGATCACCGGACGGAACGATCCGTCCCGCGCCTGCGGCACCGAAAGCTCCACCGCGCCCGCCACCGTTGGCAGGCCTCGCTCCTTGTATCCGTTCCGGTACCCGTTGGGCCGCGGAAGCCCCTTGGCGTTCCACGGCGCCTCGAAGTGTGCGCTGGCTTGCGCGTTGATCAACGCCTGAGCCACGGCTTCCACAAGCACACGCAATCCCTCCCCGCTTGGCTCCGAAAAGAGCCCTTCCCCAATCCCCTCCGGGATCTCAAACTTCAGCTCGGCCATTGGCTCTCCTACTTGTTGGTCTGGTTGCGCAAACCCAAACCTACTGGAGCCAATGGCTTTCTTGGCTTTATGTCCCTGAGCCTCAGCTCAGACCGAACTTACAGAAATCTTTGTACACGACCTTACCCATAAAACCCGATGATGACATACCGTTCTAGTGACGCTCCGGGGCGCACAATCTTCGCACTCAATTCAGACCCTTTGCATGGCCTTATTAGGTCTATTGAGCCTCCGGGGGCTCAGGAAGCCGCGACATGAAGCCGCAGCCCTAGGGCATGAACCACCTTCAGAAAGGTGGCCATTTCAGGGTTCCCATCTGGCGACAGAGCCTTGTAGAGCGATTCGCGGCTCAACCCCGCATCCTTGGCGGTCTGAGTCATTCCGCGAGCCTTGGCGATGTTCCCAAGGGCAGTGGCGATGCCACTGACATCGCTCTCCTCAAGGGCAGCATCAAGGTAGGCGGCCATGTGAGCCTCGCTTTTGAGGTAGCGGGCGGCGTCGTAGGGGCGGGTTCGGGTGGTCATGTTATTCTCGATTCTGAAGGTTGGCTCACAGGGCGGGCAGGTTTCGTGCAAGTTCCAGAGCGATCTGGATGTCTTTGGCCTGGGTGCTCTTGGTGCCTCCGGCCAGGAGAATGATGATGATTTCGCCTTGGAGGCAGTAGTAGACGCGGTAGCCCGGACCGTAGTCGATTCTCATTTCGGACACCCCTTCTCCGACGGGCTTTACGTCCCCCGGGTTGCCGTTCATGAGGCGGTCGATCCGGGTCTAAATACGGGCCTGGGCCTTGAAGTCGGTCAAGCCGTCGATCCAATCCGCGAATTCATGGGTTTCAATGATCTGCGTCATGGAACAAGTGTATCCCATGGGCTACGTCGCGCAAGGGGAGATCTGTGAGGCTCACCGGTCCCAGCCCTCCGCCGCCCGAATGCTGTGCCAGTGGTCGCTACCGAAGACCGCATGGTCCGCCAGGGGAACTCCCAAGCTGTCACCCGCCGAGCGGAGGCGGGACGTAAGGACCATGTCCTCACGGGAGGGCGTCGGAACACCCGAAGGGTGGTTGTGCCACGCCAGCGCCGTGGTGGCACCGTAGCGCAGTGCCTCATAAAAGAATTCCCGGGTTCCTTGACCCGCCGCGTTATCCATACTTACGAATTTGTTTTAGCCACGGGCCACAGATCAGCGGCGAAGTGATGGCTAGGATCTTCCCCACCTTTCTCCCCACCTTTGCGGTAGCAATTGGTAGCAAAAGGGAATTAAAAGGGCAGTGAATGGGATATTACACAAATGCTACAATCGAAGAATAAATACGAGAAAGCCCAGGTCCCTGTTGGGTTTCCTGGGCCTTCTGGTTGGTAGCGGGGGCAGGATTTGAACCTGCGACCTTTGGGTTATGAGCCCAACGAGCTACCGGACTGCTCCACCCCGCGGTAGGAGATTGAGTGTAGCAGGGATCGTGGGAACGGCAAGGATGCAGGTTCGGCAGGTGTTGGTATGCTCGACGGACGCTCGGGAGGTCTGATGGGACGCCGCTTGGTGGCTGTGCTGGTGATGTTTGGCGCTGTCGTACTGGCGGCGGGCCCGCGGACGTGGACGCCGGAGAAGTGGTTCGACAAGCCGAAGTCGCCCCGGATCGCCAATTACCGCATCGAGGCGACGCTGGATTTCGAGCACAAGACGCTGGAGGGGCGAGAAACCCTCTCGTGGCGGAATACAGGTACAGCGCCGACACAAGAATTGCCGCTGCACCTCTATCTCAATGCCTTCAAAGGCCCGCAGAGCCTCTTCGTGAAGGAGAGCGGGGGCCGTCTCCGCAGGGATCGACTCGATCGGTCTTCGGACTCGTCTTCATGGGGGTACTGCCGTCTCACCAGTGTCTGCATGGAGGGCAGGGATCTGGAGGGGCATGATGGGGAGGACGAGACGGTCCGCTGGCTCACACTGCCGCGGCCCGTGGCGCCCGGCGAGACGATCCACCTCGATATCGGGTGGGAGAATCGCTATCCCAGGGTCTTTGCGCGCAGTGGCTGGTCTGAGGGTTTTCTCCTGTCGGGCCAGTGGTTCCCCAAGGTGGGGGTCTACCAGGGTGATCGCTGGAACTGTCATGCCTACCACGCGAATACGGAATTTTTCGCGGACTTCGGTGTCTATGACGTGGCCCTTTCCCTGCCGAATGCGCTCGGACTGGCTCATACGGGGACCCAGACAAATTTCGTGACGGAAATCGAGCTGGATCCCAAGCGCCCCCTGAACGTGATCTGGCGTTTGCACGCAGAGGATGTCCATGATTTCGCCTGGGCCGTGATGCCCCAGGAAAGCTGGCGCAAACCCGCCATGTTCGAATACCGCGGCGTGCAGGTCTTCTACTACATCAACGACCGGAATCGCGGGAACTTTCCGCGACAGCGCCGGGCCGTGGAGAACGCGCTGCGCTGGAGCGAGGAGTGGTACTTCAAATACCCGTATCCCACCCTGACCGTAATCGATACGCCGAAGGACGCCAGTGGCGCGGACGGGATGGAGTATCCGACCCTTTTCACCGCGAGCTCGGTGGCCTTCGATCCGCTGCAGCAGCGGGGAGAGCCCGAGCTGGTGGCCACCCACGAGTTCGGCCATCAGTTCTTTTATGGGATGCTGGCCAGCAACGAATTCGAAGAGCCCTGGCTGGATGAGGGCTTCAACAGCTGGTTCACGCACAAAGTGATGGCCCGCAGTTACCACGCGCTGCTTAGTGGGCGGCGCTTCCAGGTCGGGACTGACATCCTGGAATGGGCCGGGTATTGGACCCTGCCTAGCGCTGATCCCCTCACCCGGTTCGGCTTCAAGACTTTGAATCCGCAGAGTTACTTCATCACGGCCTACGGGAAACCCACCCACGTGCTTAACCAGCTGGAGGCCATGCTGGGCCGTCCCGTCATGGAAAATGCCATGCGCGCCTATACGCAGGAGATGGCCTTCCGACATCCCACGCGAAACGACTTTAGGCGCATCGCGGAGCGGGTGTCAGGCCGGGATCTCAGCGCCTTCTGGCGGGATTTCGTGGAGGGCACGGAGGTCCTCGATTACGCCATCCGGGACGTGAAGAACCAGGACATCACCCATGGCGGATGGCTCTTCTCGGACAAGGCGCCGGTCTTCGCCGCGCCGCAGCCCGCGGCCCCGGGGCGGGTGGGGTCGATCACCCTGGCTCGGAAGGGTGGAATCAGGGTGCCCATCACCCTCTGGGTGCGCCTGGAGAACAAGGAGGAACAGCGCCTTGTCTGGGATGGGCAGGATCGCTGGATCACGTACGAGTTCGATTCGCCGGTGACCGCGGCCGTGCTCGATCCCGATGGGAACTATCCGATGCTCAAGGACCGCCTGCATGGGAGCTACACGCCGAAGCCCGTGTGGCGCGGGTTCTATTACTGGTCGCAGATGGTTTGCGGCGCCGTGGCGGGTTGGCTGCAGGGTTGCGGGATCGGATGAACCAGGCTGTGGGCTGTTGGGCTGTGGGCTGTAGGAGAGGCCAACCCATCGCCTGCTAGGGTTCCTGCGTACCGGTTGACCATGCGACCCCACTGCGGCCGCAGGCCGTACCCGCAGCCCATAGCCTATGGCCTACTGGGGGCCGCATCACCCATGCGGATGGACTGGAGGTTCCCCCTGCCGTCCAGCTCGATGAGGATGGGGAACCAGGCCAGGCCCAGCCGCTCGAAGGCCGTGCGGCTGGGCGCGAAATGGGCCACTCGCCCGGTGGCCCTCAGGCGGTCCGCCAGGGACTGGCTTTCGGTCAGAGTGGTTCCTGACAGGCTGGCGTCCCGCTCGTCCAGGCTCCCCGAACCGCTGGGGATGATCCAGGCTGTGCCCGCTGGGAGCTCCGGCAGGGGCCCATCCTCGGCGGGACGGATCCAAATCCGGGCGGCCCCCAGCTGGTCCAGCTGGAGATCGCGGTAGCCGATGGACGGCAGGGGCCAGAGGCGCAGGACTGGCGAGGGGCCGCCCAGCAACCCGAACAGCCGCTGGAACCCCCGCAGGGTCTCCTCGGCGTCTTGGCCTGCCAGGGACCGGACAGTGGCGAGCCGGGCTTCGTCTTTTTCCGCCAGGGCCCAGCAGAGGGCGTGGCGCAGCGCGTACCCGCGGGTCAGGGCCGGACCGGCGGTTAGCAGCCGATCTTCCCAGGCTTGGCGCCGGGCCGCAGGAAAAGGGCCCGACTGCACCTGGCTTTGTCCCCACCGCCATAGGGCCAGGGCCGTGCCCGAATGGCGGAGGGGCAGGGCCTTCAAGGCGTCGCCGAGCCTGGCCTGCGGTGCCTTCAGGAGGCCTCGGAGCGCTTCGGCCTCCCGTCGTCGGCCCCCCGCGGCGAAGGGGTTGGCGGGTAGGCCCTGGGTCGGATCAAAGGTGGCGGCGGCCCTCAGCCAGCGATAGTCCAGGGCCGCGGTCCCTTTCAACTTTGGCTCGGGAGGCAGGGCCCGGCCCCAGTCGAAGGCCTCCAGCAGGGCGAGTTCATCCTCCATGGGGCTGGGAGGCGCAGGCACGACGATGGCGGGCGGGGTTTGCTGAACGGGAAAGGGCATAGGGGTTCCCTTGCTGGCAGAATGGTCCTCCGCATCATACGGGAGTCTTCGTGTCTTCATTGCCCTCAGCCCTCACGCCCCGCCAACGCCTCGTGGTGGCCCTGGACGTCCCCACGGCCAGGGAGGCCCTGGCCATGGCCGAGCGGTTGTCTGGGCGGGTGGGGATGCTCAAGGTGGGCCTGGAGCTCTTTTGCGCCGAGGGACCGGCCTTCGTGAAGAAACTGCAAACACGGGTGCCCGTGTTTCTGGACCTGAAGCTGCACGACATCCCCACCACGGTCCGGCGGGCCCTGGAGGCCGTGCTGAAGCTCGATCCGCGGCTGGTGAACGTCCATGTCCAGGGCGGCCCCGCCATGCTGGAGGCCGCGGTGGAGGCCGTCCGGGCCCATCGCGCAGCGGGCGGCTGCACCGAGCTGCTGGGGGTGACCGTCCTGACCAGCCTGGACCGGGAGGCCCTGGCGGCGCTGGGTCACGCGGGCCTTCCGGAGGATCTCGCCTTGGCCTACGCGAAGCTGGCCCACCAGGCCGGCTGCGACGGGGTCGTCTGCTCCGCCTGGGAGGCCGCTGCCATCGGGGAGACCTGCGGGGAAGGCTTCCACCGCCTGACCCCGGGTATCCGCCCCCCCGGCGCCGCCATCCAGGATCAGGCCCGCGTCATGACCCCCGCCCAGGCCCTGAAGCAGGGCGCCACCTGGCTAGTGGTGGGCCGCCCCATCACGCACGCCGAGGACCCCGCCGCCGCCGCCGAAGCGATCGTGGCTGAGATGCAGCAGTGATGTCCGTCGGTTCGCCGCTCGTCTTCCGGCCCTCCTTCGCCCACCGGGCCATGGCCATGCTCCTCTTCGCCGGGTCCTGGCTGGTGGGGGTTCGCGCCTTGGCCCAGATCCTGGAACGGCTGCCGGTGCTGAGAGCCTCCCTGAAGGTGGCCGAAGGCGCGGGCGAGCCCACCTGGTCCTTCTGGATCGCCGTCATCGCCGCCATCGGCGCCGTGGTGGCGGGCAGTCTGTTGCTGCTGGGCACCCTGCTGGGCGTGTTGATGGTCGAGGGCTCCCAGGTGCTGGTGGACGACCTGGGCCTGTCCGTGGAGCACAATGCTCTGCCGATGCCCCTGGCCAGGAAGCTGGGGGCGGGGCGCCTGCCCTGGAAGCGCATCTCCCGGCTGGAGCACTCCGGGCCCTTTTTCGTGCTGCGGGGCGGCGGCGAGCCAGGGCCCAACGGTCCTGACGATCCGAACCTGCGGTTCCTCCTGGTGGATGAACTGGAGCGCCTGGTTTTCACCATCCTGGAGCGCAGTCCCAACCTGAAGCACGAGGAATGACGCCAGCTACAGCTTCGGACGGCTGAGGTAGGCTTCGGCGCCCTTCATCTCGGCCGTGGGGCCGTGGGCGGGTTTCTTCGGCCGGGCCTTGCTTCGCTTCAGGCCCCATAGGCCAGCCAGTTCCGTGGCCTCGGGGTTCCCGGGGGCCAGGGCCAGTACCTCGGCGAGGTCAGCTCGGGCCTTGGCCACCTGGCCGAGCTTTTCGCGCAGCAGGGCCCGCTTTCTGAAGCCCCAAGGGTTGGCGGGTTCCCGGGCGATGATCTCGGCGTATTCCGCCTCGGCCTCAGTCCAGCGGCCCGCTTCTTCGGCGGCCTCACCGCAGAGCAGGTTGGTGACGGCGCAAAATCCCAGCCAGGCCTTCTGCTGGGCGAACTCTGTGGGCGAGAAGGGGGATTTTGCCTTGGCCCGCTGAGCCGCCTGGTCGAGGTGACGCAGGGCCTTTTCTGTGTGGGCATCCACCCGGGCAAAGATCTCGGCGTCGCCGCTGGTCCGGTAGAAATCCTTTTGGATGCGCCCCTCGGCGCGGTACTGGTCGAACATGCGAGTGCCGGGATAGAGGGCCAGGGGGCTGATCTGGCAGTCGCTGGGCCGGGTGTCGCGGATGAAGGTGGCGGTTTCTTCCACATCGGCCCAGGTTTCGCCGGGGATGCCGGTGATGAGGTAGATGCCCAGGTTCATGCCCACTTTGCGGACCAGGCCCAGGGCCCGGCGGGCGTGGCGCAGGTTGGTGCCCTTGTCCAGCAGGGCCAGTACCCGCTCGCTGCCGTGCTCCACGCCGAACTGCATGAACTCGCAGCCGGCCCGCTTCATGGCCACCAGCCGGTCCTCGTCCACCAGGTTCACCCGGCTCTGGCAGTTCCACAGGGGATGGAGGCCGCTGCCCTGGAGGCCCGCCATCAGTTCCAGCACTCGGCCCCGGTTGGCGGTGAAGGTATCGTCCCGGAAGCTGAAATAGGTGAGGCCGTGCTGCTCGCGGAGCAGGCGCATCTCGCGCAGCACCGAGGGGGCGCTGCGGAAGCGGATGGAGGTGCCCCAGAATTCGGGCGTGTTGCAGAAGTTGCAGGTGGCGGGGCAGCCCCGGCTGCTGCTCAGGTAGGCCAGCTGGCCCACGTCGTTCAGGAAGTCGGCCTCCAGGTGCTCGGCGGGAACGCCCACCGTGTCCAGATCCTCCAGGGGCGGCTGGGGCAGAGTGCGACCGTCCCTGAAGATCAGGCCCGGCGTGACCTTCCACAGCTCCGACCCGGGGGCGGCTTGAAGGCGCTCCACGATGCCCAGGAGCACGGTCTCACCCTCGCCCGGCACAATGGCGTCCAGGGCCGGGCAGTCCTCGAAGACTTCCTCCGCCAGGTGGGTGGGATGGGGGCCCCCGGCCAGCAGGATCGCCCCGGGACAGGCCTCCCGGGCCCAGGCCAGCAGTTCGCAGGAGCGCTTCCGATTGAAGGTGAACATGGAGATGCCCACCACGGCCGGGTTCTGGGCGCGGAAATAGGCCAGAACTTCCTTCCGACCCTTGCCGCTGAGGTTGGCCACCCGGCAGGGAAAGGTCCGGGACTTCAGCATGGCCTGCAAGTAGCCGAGACCGATGGGTAGGAAGGTCATCCACTCGTCCCCGAAGCCGCTTCGGGGGGCACTGTAGGCGAGCAGGGTCCGAGGTGGGTTCATGGGACACAATTCCAGAGCTATCCAGTCTACGGGACGGTCCTCATGATGAAAGCACGAACCCTTTGGGAGGAACATTGGACGGCAATCTGATCCGGAATCCGGAGTCCATCGCGGAGATCTTCAAGCGCGCTTGCGAACGGCGCGAGTTGATGATCCTGGTGACGCCCTATCTCCGGTTCGAATCCTCCTTCCTGAAAGTGGATGGGAATGAACTGCATGCGGCTGCCACCATGGGTCGCGAGGATGCCATGTACGGCCTGCGCAGTGCGGGGTTGAAGATGCGGTTCCCGCACGGTGTCAGTTTTCTGGAGGCGCCCACCCAGCTTAAGGGCTTCGGCATGAATGACGGCCGCCGGACGCTGCGGTTGGCCCTGCCCGAGGTTCTGAATGAGGAGGATTACCGGGGTTCTTACCGGGTGGACCACGTGGGGCGGGTTCCCGTCACCTTCAGCACGCCCAAGTACGACCTGGTCATGGGCACCCTGGTGGATATCAGCACCACGGGCGGACGGATCTTCAGCACCCGGGATTTCGTCGAGGGGGAACTGCAGCCCGGCGAAGACATGGCGGTGACCATCCTCTTGACGGATCTCATTCGTATCAACACGAAGGTCAGGCTACGGCATGTTCATAACCGGACCTTCGGTGTGGAATTCCGGCCCCAGTTGGATGACCCCATTCTCCACTCGCTCTCCCGCTGGGTGTTCGAGAAGCGGGAGGAAGATCTGGAACGGCTGACCCGGAGGGGGGTGGAAACCACCTCTCCCTCCGAGCCAGGAAGCATGGCCAGCCATCCACCCACGGGCCTGGTCCTGGTGTCGGTGGATGCGGCCCTCGAAGCGACCCTGCAGGACCTGTTGGGAGGTCTGCAGCCCCTTCGCCGCATTGCCCCCTCCATGTCCGAGCTGAAGGAGGCCTTCAATCAGAAACCGGCCCTGGTGCTCTACCACGTTCCCAGCCTCAGCCTGGATGAGCGCCGCCGCCTGAAGCCCATGGTGGAGACCCTGCAGGGGCGGGTGCCCTTCCTGCTCCTGGGAACGGGGGTCGACGGGGGTGCCCTCCTTGAATTGGGAGGGGAGGTGAAGGCGGCGGTTTCCATCGTGTTCAATCCCGAGCGGGGCACCTTCTTCCAGCGGCTGGTGCAGGGGGTGCTCCGACGCACCTACGAAGGTGGGGAGTCGCCCATGGCGCCGAAAGAGTCCGAAAGCGTTTGAATGCGCCTGAAGGCGGCTGTCAAGCCTCGTTCGGTGAGGGCGGACCCGTTAGAATCAAGGCTTCCGGAGCCTCCATGTCTGCTGCCCACC
Source organism: Holophagaceae bacterium (assembly GCA_025361205.1). Classification (GTDB taxonomy): domain Bacteria; phylum Acidobacteriota; class Holophagae; order Holophagales; family Holophagaceae; genus Geothrix. Next base: position 4,250 of record JANYAS010000120.1, on the reverse strand, counting down.
AACCGGCTGTCACTGAAACCCTGGCCCTGGAGCTGGGGCTGTCGAAGGCGGAATGGGAGGTCATCCTGCGGCTCCTGGACGGCCGGCTGCCCACCTACACGGAATTGGGCGTCTTCAGTGCCATGTGGAGCGAGCATTGCTCGTACAAATCCAGCCGCATTCACCTGAAGAACCTGCCCACGGAAGGCCCCCGCGTCATCGAGGGGCCGGGCGAGAACGCGGGCGTGGTGGATATCGGCGACGGCTGGGCGGTGGCCTTCAAGATGGAGAGCCACAACCACCCGAGCTTCATCGAGCCCTACCAGGGCGCGGCCACCGGCGTGGGGGGCATCCTGCGGGACGTCTTCACCATGGGGGCCCGGCCCCTGGCCAACCTGAATTCCCTGCGCTTTGGGGAACTCGGTGCACCGCGCATGAAGGGCCTGGTCAAGGGCGTGGCCGCAGGCATCGCGGGCTACGGCAACTGCATGGGCGTTCCCATGCTGGGCGGCGATGCGGCCTTCGACGCCAGCTACAACGGCAACATCCTCGTGAACGCCTTTACGCTGGGTGTGCTGCGGTCGGACCGGGTCTTCAAGGGCTTCGCTTCCGGCGTGGGCAACAAGGTGATGTACATCGGCTCGAAGACCGGCCGCGACGGCATTCACGGCGCCAGCATGGCCTCCGCCGAATTCGGCGAAGGCAGCGAGGAGAAGCGCCCCACGGTGCAGGTGGGGGATCCCTTCACGGAGAAGCTGCTGCTGGAGGCCTGCCTGGAGATCTTTCAGACCGACTGGGTCATCGGCATCCAGGACATGGGCGCCGCGGGCCTCACCTCCAGCAGCTTCGAAATGGCCAGCCGCGCGGGCACGGGCCTGGAGATCCGCCTGGATCAGGTGCCCCAGCGCGAGGAGGGCATGACGCCCTTCGAACTGATGCTTAGCGAAAGCCAGGAGCGCATGCTCCTGGTGGCGCGGCCCGGCTGCGAGGACAAGATCATCGCGGTGCTGCACAAGTGGGGTCTCGACGCCTGCGTGGTGGGCGAAGTCACGGCCAGCGGCCGGTTCATCGGCAGCTGGCACGGCGCATCGGTCATCGACCTGCCCATCCAGCCCCTGGTGGACGCCGCCCCCAAATACGACCGGCCCCGGCAGCGTCCGGGCTACCTGGAAGCCGTGACTGCCGCCCCCCTGCCGGAGGACCTGAAGCCTTCCGAGGTGGAGCGCACCCTGCGCCAGCTCATCCAGCAGCCCACGGTGGCCAGCAAGCGCTGGATCTTCGAGCAGTACGACGGGACCGTCCGCAGCAACACCCTGTTGGGCATGGGCCGGGGTGACGCCGGCATCATCCGCGTGAAGGACGAGCAGGGCCAGGACACGGGCAAGGCCGTGGCCATGAGCAGCGACTGCAACAGCCGCTTCTGCTACCTGGATCCCTTCTGGGGCGCGGCCCACGCCGTGGCCGAGGCCTGCCGCAACCTGGCCTGCGTGGGCGCCGAGCCCATCGGCCTTTCGGACTGCCTCAACTACGGCAACCCCGAGAAGCCCGAGAACATGTGGACCTTCGAGCAGGGCTGCCTGGGCATCCGCCAGGCCTGCCTGGCCCTGGACGTGCCCATCGTCAGCGGCAACGTCAGCCTCTACAACGACACCGAAGGTCAGAGCATCTTCCCCACGCCCATGATCGCGGCAGTGGGGCTGGTGGAGGATTGCGCGGGTCCCGTGGCGGTGGATGCCCCCGACGCCACGGCCCTGTCCAAGGTGGGCAACCGCATCTGCGGGTCGGGCTTCCGCGCCGCCCACGACGGCATCTTCCTGCTGGGCGCGACCCGCGATGAGCTGGGTGGCAGCGAGTATTTGAAACTGCGCACGGGTAAGGTCCAGGGCGCCTGCCCGGAGCTGCGCCTGGACGACGAGCTACGGCTCCAGGCCTGCGTGCGCGAAGGCGTCCGCCTGGGCCTCATTCGCAGCGCCCACGACACCAGCGAGGGCGGGCTCCTGGTAGCGGTCCTGGAAAGCGCCTTCGGCGGTGATATGGGCTGTCAGCTCCTGCTGACGCGGGGCGGGCTGCGGCTCGATAGCCTGCTCTACGGCGAAACGGCGGGCCGCATCGTGGTGAGTGTGGGCCCCGAAGGGGAGAGCAGCCTGGCCACCCTCTGCGCCACCCACCGCGTACCCTTCGCCAAGATCGGCACCACGGGCGGCTCGAGGGTCACCCTTGCGGTGGACGGGCAGCCCATGCTGGACGCAGAAGCGGCCGAGTTGAAGGAACTCCATGCCGGGGCGCTTGAAAAGGCGCTGGGCTGATCCGAGACTGGCTCGTCATCGCCCGGGAGGAACTCCGGCTGCCCGCCCAGTTCGGGGAGACCTACCTGGCCTATACCCACCGAGTCAGGCGTTGGCTCTAAATGCCCATGGCAGCCGGGGTCTTCAGCTTTCCCATGATGGTTTGGACCAAAGTCTCATCCGCCTCGAGGCCAGCCTTGAAGGCGGCTCGGTCCGTGTGGTGGATCTCCCGGTGCAGCTCCGCGAGGTGGCGTTCGAGGATGCTCAGCAGAAGTTCCGTTTCCTTGGTGTCGAAGTAGACATCCATAGGGGCCCCCTGGCACGGCCCCTCGATTCGCTCGTTCCGGCCGTGCTCGGGGGAAATATCGGGTCTAAAGGCGTCTTCCGCCATATTTAGGCGACAACTAGGCCTCGTAGTACAGCGCCATTTCGTAGGGGTGGGGCCGGTTGCGAACGGCGGCCTCCTGGGCGCGCAGGTGTCCGAGGTAGTCCTCCAACTGAAGCTGGTCGAAGACCCCACCCGCCAACAGGAAGTCCATGTCGCCTTCCAGGGCGTCGCAGGCCTCCGTGAGGCTGGTGGGCAGGCTCTTGATCTGGCGGCGCTGCTCTTCGGTCCAGCCGAAGATGTTCTGGTCGATGGGTCCGAAACCCAGGGCAGTCGGATCCATGCGCTTCTGGATGCCGTCGATGCCAGCCAGCAGCTGGGCCGCCAGAGCGAGATACACGTTGCAAGTGGCGTCGGGTGGGCGGAACTCAAAGCGGGCCGTCTCGGGCTGGTTGGCGTACTTCGGCACCCGGATGGCGGCGGAACGGTTGCCCACGGAAAAGAAGGCGCTGATGGGTGCCTCAAAACCCGGCACCAGACGGCGATAGCTGTTGGTGCTGGGGTTGGTGAGTGCCAGGAGGGCGGGGCCGTGGGTCAGGATGCCCCCGATGTACCAGAGGGCCTCCTGGCTGAGCTTGCCGTAACCATCTGCGTCGTAGAAGAGGTTCTTCCCGCCCTTCATCAGCATCTGGTGGAAATGCATGCCGCTGCCGGCCTCGCCGTAGAGGGGCTTGGGCATGAAGGTGGTTGTCTGGCCGCGGCGATGAGCCACCATCTTCGCCACGTACTTCACCATCTGGGTAGCGTCCCCGGCTTTCAGCAGGGGGAAGAGCGGCGTTTCGATCTCGCATTGACCAGGGCCACCCACTTCGTGGTGGTGGTACTTCACCTCGATGCCCATTTGCTCGAGCTCGAGGCACATCTCAGCACGCAAGTTGTAGAGCTGGTCCTTGGGGGCCATGGCGTGATAGCCGCCATGGAGGGGGATCAGGTGCCCATGGCCGCCCTCGCTGCTGTGCCAGTCGCCCTCACGGCTGTCAACGCGGTACGAGGCGGTGTTCACCCCGTTCTCATAGCTCACCTTGTCAAAGACGTAGAACTCGTACTCGGGACCCCAAATGCTCTGGTCCGCAATGCCGGTTTCCTTCAGGTAGGTCTCCGCTCGGATAGCGATGTTGCGGGGATCCACCGAAAAGGGCTCCTTGGTATCGGCTTCGTAGGCGGAGCAGATGAAGCTGAGGGTTGGAGCATCCCAGAAGGGGTCCATGAAGCCTGTGGTGAGATCCGGGATCAGCACCATGTCACCCGATTTCACCGACTTCAGGCCCACGCTCGATCCGTCGAAGCCGACGCCGTCCCGCAGGAGCTGCTCAGTGAATTGCGAGGCCGGAATGCTGACGTGGTGCCAACGCCCCCAAAGGTCGCTGAAGGTGAGGTCGATCATCCGGACGGTCTTCGCCAGGATGTACTGCCGAGCCTGCTCAAAACCAGTGAACACGGGGCCTCCATAGGACTCGGTAATTCTAGACCTTAGAATCATCAAAGGTTGTGATCTGGCTCAACCCTGCCTCATGTTCGCCGACGTACGATCCCTGGGAACGCATGCGTTCCCGGGGGCGTCAGGCTCGAATCACGTAGACCCACTATGTTCATCTCGCCTT
>JANYAS010000107.1 GCA_025361205.1 Holophagaceae bacterium | reverse complement strand
AACACCGATCAAGAACCGATAGTGCAAAATTCTTTTATAAAAATCCCCTTCATTCCTTAAGCAAGCTTTTATCGGTGTTTATCGGTGGACAAAATTGTTTTTTTTTCTAATAAGAAATGGTTATTTCTCTGTTCCATCGGTGGCCATCCGTGGCGGTGTTTCATGTCAGAAGTAGAAGAGGGCTGCGATCAGCCCGTCGATGAGGAAGATGGCCACCAGGGCCGACACCACGGTCTTGGTGACCGCCTGGGGGATCTCGGTCTGGCTGTGCCGGATGCGCAACCCGAAGTGACAGGCATGGAAGGTGATGGCTCCCGTGAAGAGCAGAACCTTCAGAAGGGTGGCCACGAAGTCGCGATTGGACAGCGTTTGTCGCACAGAATCCATAAAGAAACCGAACGTGACACCGTATTTCAGCCGCGCCACCAGGAACCCGCCCGCCAGGGCCGTCGTATCGAAGAACACCACCAGCGCAAACACCGCGATCAGCACGCCCAGCCACCGGGGCAGCAGCAAGTACTGGTAGGGGTTCACCCCATGGACAGCGAGGGCGTCCACTTCCCCGCTCAACTGCATGGCGCCCAGTTCTGCGGCAATGGCCGTGGAACTGCGGCCGATGACCAGCATGGCCGTGAGCAGAGGCCCCAGCTCCCGCAGGATGATGGGCACCATCAAGGCACCAATGTAGTTCTCCGCACCCAGGCCCGACAGCTGACTGAAGGCCTGGATGAGCGTCACCGCCCCCAGCAGCAGGGCCGTGCCCGACACCAGCCACAGGGCGTCGAAACCCGTGAAGCGGATCTGCAGCCGGGTCTGCCCACCTACCGTTGCCAGCTGGTCCATGCGCAGCGACAAGGCGTACCGCAGCGTCCGCAGCACCAGGTGAACCTGATCGCCCAGGAACTCCAGGAAGCCCCGTACCGGCGCACCGAGCCGCGCAAGAAAAGCCATTTTTCACCCAAGGAATGGCCCAGCCTAGCAGGAAAGGCGGCCCGTCAGCGCTTCGGCACAAACCCATCCGCAAAGTCGATGACGGTCACCACCTGGTAGTCCCGGTGGGGCGCAGAGCCGGCCCCGGCCTGATGCAGGTTCGGATTGAAGAGGTTCTTCCGGTGCCCGCGGCTCGCTACGCCATCATCCACCAGCAGTTGGATCACCGCTTCGCGCGGAACCCTCTCGTAGGTGCCGATGTTCTCCGCGATGACCCCCTGCCAGGTACCCAGCCGGTTGAGCCGGTCCGACAGCCTGCTGCCATCGGCCCCCACATGTTCCAGGGCCCCGCGGGGCCCGATGTCGCGGGCGTGCCGGCGGGCCGCCAGGGCCAGGCCCTCGTTGAATCGCAGCGGCCCCACCGGGCGCACCGATTCGAGAAACGCAATGGCCTCGTCCAGGGCGGCCAGGCCTTCCTCCGTTTGCAGCGGCACACGCCCCGGCCGGTTCCAGAGGGTGCCGTCGAAATACAGGCGGAACTCCCGCAGATGCCTCGCATAGGCCCTGGGCTGAACCCGGGCGTCACTCATCTCCTGGACCACGGCTCGCTCGAAGGCCGTGGCTTTCTCCGGCACCGGTGCCAGTACCGCCGCCTGCGCGGGAAGAAGCAGGGCGGCAAGAAACAGCGCAATGCATCTCATGGAAACCCCAGTACGGTATCCAAGCATAAGCGCTGCAAACCCCTTGCGGAAAAGCCTGGACAGGATTAACAGGATTAGAAAAAGGAGGAACAGGATGAAAGCCCGCTCAGATCCGAGGACGGTGTGATCTCATGCCTGCAGGTGGGAGACCAGAAACCTTGGATCCTGTTTATCCGGCTTTTCATCCTGTGAATCCTGTCTCCGCTTTTCAGATCACCGGCCCGTCGATCTCGGCATAGAGCGGATGGGTGAGGTAGCGTTCGCCGGTGTCGCAAAGGACAGCCACGACCGTCTTGCCTTCACCCAGTTCCTTCGCCACTTCCAGGGCTGCAAAGACAATGGCGCCCGTGCTGATGCCGGAGAGCAGACCCTCCTCGCGGGCCAGGCGCCGGGCGATGGCGATGGCGTCGTCGTAGCCCACCGCGCGGACACGGTGGTAGGCCTCGCGGTTCAGGATGGCCGGCACGAAGTTGGGACCGATGCCCTGGATCTTGTGGGGCCCTACCGTCCCCGCACTGAGCAGGGGTGAGGTCTCCGGCTCCACCGCCACCACCAGGGTGCCGGGCTTCTTCTCGGCCAGCACTTCGCCCACGCCCGTGATGGTGCCGCCGGTACCCACGCCCGCCACGAAGGCGTCCAGTTCCGGCACCTGTTCCAGAATCTCCAGGGCCGTGGTGCGGCGGTGGACGGCGGGGTTCGCGGGGTTCTCGAACTGGCGGACGAGGAAGTAGGAAGGGTCGGCGTCCGCCAGTTCCTGCGCCTTGTCCACGGCCGCCTTCATGCCACCGGAGCCCGGCGTAAGCACCAGCTCAGCACCATAGGCCTTCAGGAGGGCGCGACGCTCCTGGGTCATGGTGTCGGGCATGACCAGCAGGATCTTGTAGCCCTTGGCCGCCGCCACAAACGCTAGGCCGATGCCCGTGTTGCCGCTGGTGGCCTCCAGCAGGGTCATGCCGGCCTTCAGCGTGCCGCGCGCCTCCGCGTCCTGGATCATGCTCAAGGCGATGCGATCCTTCACGCTGCCTCCGGGATTGGCACTCTCGAGCTTCAGGTAGACCTTGGCCGAGCCCTTGGGCACCAGGCGGTGGAGACGCACGACGGGCGTGTAGCCGACGAGGTCATAGGCATGCTCGACCCGGTTGGGGCGATCGGTGGGGCTGCTCATGGGGTGGCCTCCTTCAGGCTTCGGGGGGTGCCCGACGCCTGAAGTATGGAAAGGAAAAGGGAACTGTCAAGTTTGTCAATTGTTTTGATTATATACTTGGGTATCCTGACGGCGGAGGATCACTCATGAAGGGTTCAGCCAAGGGCCGCTACGGCTTGCAGTTCATGGTGGACCTGGCCCTGCAGGCAGGACATGGGCCCGCCCTGGTCAATGCCATCGCCCAGCGCCAGGCCCTGCCCCCCAAGTTCCTGCGCGTGCTGCTGGGCAGCCTCAAAGCCGCAGACCTCGTCAAGGTCCAGCGCGGCCCCAGTGGGGGCTGTGAACTGGCGCGGCATCCCAGCCACATCACGGCGCTGGAGGTGCTCGAAGTCCTGGAGGGCCGACTCGGTGCCATCGACCTACCTGCGGACGCCACCCCCGGCGCCCGCGCCGTCCGCGAACTCTGGACCCGCAGCACCGAAGCCGCCCGGCAAGTCCTCAGAGCCACCACCCTCGCCGACCTCGCCGAGAAACAGCGGGCCCTGGAAGTGGACAGCCATGGATATTCGATCTGAACGGCCCCTAACGGATACACACCACCTTGGCCTTGCCCTTCCACTTGAGCCAGGCCCGGTCTGCCGTAAGTACCGTCGCGCGTTGCTGCTCCGCCAGGGCCAGACAGCAGCGATCACCGAGGGAAAGGCCGAGGGGCTTGGTTGGCGCCTCCATCAGACCCGCCGCCATGGCCAGGTCTGCGTCCAGCGGGATCACGTCCAGTTGCAGACCCATGAGGATCTTCTTCACGTCGCGCGCAGCCAGACCGGTCCGCACCAGGATCCCGACCACCTCGGCCCAGTTGGCGGTGCCCACCATGGCCTCGCCGGATAGAACAGCCTCCCCCACCGGCGCCTGCCCCGGTTCACCTAAGAGCAACGCCAGCAGGGCGCTCGCATCAAGCACCTTCATGGTCACGGCGGTACTCCTCACGGCGTTCTGCGATCAGCTGGTCCGACAGGAGGCTTCCATCCTCAGGCCGGTAGGGCGCCAGCAGGGCCTGGGCCCGCCGGATGGCCGCATCCACCGTGCGCAGCCGGACCTCCCCGCCCTCCACCTCCAGGATCAACCGCGATCCCGCCTTCAACCCAAGCACCTTCCGCACCGCCACCGGAAGCACCAGTCGCCCCGCCCCATCCATCGTCACTGTGGCATTCATGGACTTTCCACCATGAATTCAATATATGGCATTTTTATTTTATGTGCCATGAAAAATTGACTAGCCAGGACAAAGGGGATGCAGGGGTTGGCAAGAAGGTGGTTATTTCCCCCCTTCCATCCCATTCATCATCCCTGAATACTTTATTTAAAGGCGAGAATGCATGTGGCTGAAGCCGTCATCGAACGGGCCATCGGGAGCGCCTGCGCGGTGTCCTCTATGCCCGGCCCCGACTTCCTTGAGTTGGCCCACAAGAATGCCGTTGGCCGCACCACCTGTCCGTGGTTATCCAAAAAGGGGCAACAATGGACAAAAATTGTCAAACCCTTTCCCGTAGGCTTCATGGCGTAGCCCAGCCATTCGTGACCGGGCTCACGACTTTTTATAAACAACCCTCTTAACCTTCAGGAATCACCACACGAACATTCCGGAGCGCCGCCATGACCACGACAGGGGACGATTCCCCATGTCTTCCCCTCGCTCATGTCCGGCAGGATGAAGCAGGCCAGTGGCACCTCCATCCCCTAGCCGGACACCTTGAAGGAACCGCCCGGCTCTCAGAAGCCTTTGCAGGCTCTTTCGGGAATGGCGATTGGGGTCGCCTTGCGGGGCTTTGGCACGATCTCGGGAAGTTCAGCCCAGAATTTCAGGGCTACATCCGCAAAGCCAGCGGCTACGACCCCGATGCCCACATCGAAGGGGCGCCCGGGAAGGTTGATCACAGCACGGCCGGAGCCCTGCTGGCCCTGAAGCACGTGCCAGCGGGTCGGATTCTGGCCTACCTCATCGCGGGACACCACGCGGGACTGCCCGATTGGATCCACGAGATGGGTACCGGCGGGGCTCTTTCCGAGCGGCTGGAGCGCAAGGATCGGCTGGCCAAAGCTCTTGAAGGCTTGCCAGGGGTGAATGTTCTCCAGACCGAAGCCCCCATCAGCCCCCCCTCTGTATCCGCTCAGGAAGACATCCACCTCTGGATCCGCATGCTTTTCTCCTGCCTGGTGGATGCGGATTTCCTCGACACAGAAGCCTTCATGGATCCCGGGAGGGCCCAGGCGCGCGGAAGCATGGCCGAGGAGTTGAGGTCGCTCAAGGAGCGCTTCGACACCCACATGACTGCCAAGCAGGCCGCCGCGCCGGACACGCCCGTGAATCGCGTCCGAAGGGAAGTGCTGGCCGCCTGTCGTGCGGGGGGGACATTAGCGCCAGGTCTCTTCTCGCTCACCGTGCCAACCGGTGGAGGCAAGACCCTCGCCTCCATGGCCTTCGCCCTGGAACACGCGCTTCAAAAAGGCAAGCGGCGCATCGTGGTGGCGATCCCCTACACCAGCATCATCGAGCAGACCGCCGCCGAGCGCGCGGCTCGCACCAGGCTGTCGAGACA
>JANYAS010000035.1 GCA_025361205.1 Holophagaceae bacterium | reverse complement strand
CCCGCTTCAACGTCCCCGCCACCACCCGCGCCTCCTTCGCCTACTTCAACACCCGCGAGGAAGTGGACATCCTGGTTTCCGCTGTAGTTAAGGCCATCGAGTTGTTCCAATGAGCGACCCCCGCGAGCTGTACCAGCAAGTGATCCTGGAGCACAACAAGAAGCCCCGGAATTTCGGGAAGCTGGAGACCTGCACCCACCACGCGGAAGGCCATAACCCGCTCTGCGGGGACGAGCTCGATCTCACCCTCATCATTGAAAACGGCCTGGTCCAGGACATCAAGTTCCAGGGCAGCGGCTGTGCCATCGACGTGGCCAGCGCCAGCCTCATGACCGGCTATGTGAAGGGGAAATCCGTGGCCGAGGCCGAGGCCATGGCCGTGGAGTTCCGCGGCATGGTGCGTGGGGAGTTGGATCCCGCCACCCAGACCCCCCTGCTGGGCAAGCTCACCCTCTTTTCCGGCGTGAAGGACCTGCCCAGCCGGGTGAAGTGCGCCGTCCTCCCCTGGGCCACCCTCCAGGCCGCCCTCAAGGGCGAAGCCGAAGCCTCCACCGAATAGTAAGAATAATGAATCGAAACCGCAGATGACGCAGATGACGCAGATCAAACTGAACCCAGCTTTTTCGCTTTTTCATCTGCGGCCATCTGCGCCATCTGCGGTTAAAAAACAGAAGGCCCTCCATGCCTAAAATCGCTGAAATCGAATACACGCCCAACCCCAACGCGGTGAAATTCGTGTTGAAGGAATCCGTGGCCGTGGGCTTTCCCAAGTCCTTCCCCAACGCGGAGACCGCCGAGCACGACGAGCTGGCCAAGGGCCTCTTTGCCGTCGGGAACGTCACCTCGGTCTTCATGCAGGACAAGTTCCTGACCGTGACCAAGACCGATGACAAGGGCTGGCCCGAGATGTTGCCCTTGCTGGCCGCGCCCATTCGCGCCGCCGCCGGGTCGGGTGGCCCATCCGGCACCCCCGCCCCGCCCCGGGTGTTCAGCAAGGTCGAGGACGACAACGATCCCCTGCTGAAAGACATCCGCATGGTGCTGGAAAGCGCCATCCTGCCCGCCCTGGCGGCGGATGGCGGCGGCCTGGAATTGATCGGACGCCACGAGAAGCAGGTCATGATCCGCTACGTGGGCGCCTGCGGCAGCTGCCCCGCCAGCCTCACGGGCACCCTGGTCGCCATCGAGGGCATGCTGCAGAAGGAAGTGGATCCCGAGATCGTGGTGATCAGCGTCTGAGCCGTTGTAATGAAACAACCCTTCTCGCAAATGACGCGAACGGCATAAGGGGCCCTAACGGAATGGCGAATTCAACCAAGGTGCTTCCGTAACGGCCCCTAATCAGAACCGGATGCCGCCGTAGAGTCCGACCTGCAGCTTCGGCGCGAGGGCCTTGAGGGCCTCCTCGTCGGTCGTGGGTCCCAGGGCGTTGACGCTCTTGTTCGCCAGGGGAGCCGCCACCTCCAATCCCAGGAAGGGTTTCGCGATTGGCGTGGGGAGGGCGAACCCCACGTTGGCCCGCGCCCAGGGACGGCCATAAGTGGTGGTCGAGCTCAGTCCCTGGAAGGTGCCCTCCAGCTTGTCCCAGCGGTAGTCCAACCCCACGGACGCCGACACCCCGGCCCTGAAGATGAGCGCCACGCCGAGGCTGCTGGCCTGGTGGTCCAGGTTGAGGCCGATGCCCAGCCCGCTGACGCCGGGGGCGCTGAACTTCACGTCGGTGGATACCTTCGGCTGGTAGGCCGCGCTGAACTGGAACAGGGCCGGGCCGATGTCCACCAGGCCATAGCCCACCCGGAGCGCACCCACCGTCTTGCCTTCGGGCTTGGCTTCCGTGTCCATTCCCGACCCAGTGTCCCTCCACGTGAACTTGTCGTAGGTCTGCTGGCCAAGGAAGGCGCCCACCTCCCAGGACTGAGCCGTCAGGGGGAGGGTGGCGAGCCAGAGGATCCACCAGGCTTTGTTCATGAATGAACCCCCCTGTCACAATTGGTGCTGGAAATATAGGCTCGCCCCAGCCTCAGTCAATTGCCATGGAAGTGATCTTTTGCTGGGGAATACGTCCAGCCACGCCCCTGGCCCCCCCCAATCCGTGGACTTGGGGCTCCCTCACGAGGAGCGCCCGGGGTGGTCCCAGCCTTTCCACTGGTCTCCCGGGGCATTCCTGGATAACCTTTTCGTTCTGCCGGACTTCGTGTGCCGGGATTCCAGCGCACTGCCAATGAGCGGGCGCAACCAAAAGAGGTGGACTTACATGTCCAAGTTAGAAGCAATCATCAAGGGTCAGGGCCCTAAGCAGATGGGTCGTATCACCGTGCTCGACGCGGCGTACGAGGAGGACGCCGAAGAAAACGCGGAGTTCCTGGCTGCACTGCAGGGTGAGACCCGGGGCCTCCGCGAGGAGGAAGTGGTCCGTGGCGCCGTCGTGGAAATCCGCGGCAAGGACGTCATCATCGACATCGGCTACAAGGGTTCGGGCACCGTCAATCTGGACGAGTTCAACAACCCGGACGGCACGCAGGGCGTGCAGGTGGGCGACGTCGTTGAAGTGCTCCTCGAAATGCTCGAGGACGCCAACGGCAACGTGCGCCTCTCCCGCGAGCGCGCCGAGAAGATGAAGATCTGGGACGAGGTCGAGAAGGCCTTCCGCTCCAACATGACCGTGCACGGCACCGTACTCGAAAAGGTCAAGGGCGGCCTGGCCGTGGACATCGGCATCCGCGCCTTCCTGCCCGGCAGCCAGGTGGACATGAAGCCTGTCCGCAACCTGGACCCCTTCATCGGCAAGTCCTTCGATATGAAGGTCATCAAGGTCAACCGCCGCCGGGGCAACATCGTGCTGTCCCGCAAACTGTTCCTCGAGACCATCAACGCCAGCCTGAAGGAAGAGACCCTCGCGGGTCTCGAAGAAGGCAAGCTGGTCGAGGGCGCCATCAAGAACATCACTGAGTACGGCGCCTTCGTCGACCTCGGCGGTGTGGACGGCCTGCTGCACATCACCGACATGTCCTGGGGCCGGCTCAACCACCCCAGCGAAATGTTCCAGGTGGGCGACAAGGTCGAAGTGGCCGTGCTCAAGTACGACAAGGAGACCGAGCGCGTCTCCCTGGGCTACAAGCAGAAATTCCCGGATCCCTGGCTGTCCGTCGAGGACCGCTATCCCATCCAGGCCACGGTCAAGGGCAAGGTGGTTTCCATCACCGACTACGGCGCATTCGTGGAGCTGGAACCCGGCATCGAAGGCTTGGTGCACGTCTCCGAGATGAGCTGGACCAAGAAGGTCAAGTCCGCCAAGGGCATGGTCAACCTGGGCGACCAGGTCGAGGCCCTGATCCTGCAGGTGGATTCCGAAAACCGCCGCATCAGCCTGGGCATGAAGCAGATCACCCCCAACCCCTGGATGGCCATCGCCGAGAAGTACCAGCCCGGCATGATCGTCACCGGCACCGTACGCAACATCACGGAGTTCGGCGCCTTTGTCGAACTGGAAGATGGCATCGACGGCCTGATCCACGTGTCCGATTTCAGCTGGACCAAGAAGATCAAGCACCCCGGCGAAATCGTGAAGAAGGGTGACAGCGTCACCGCCAAGGTCCTCAACCTGGATCCCCTGGCCCAGCGCATGAGCCTCGGCGTTAAGCAGATGGAACCCAACGTCTGGGAGATCTTCTTTGAGAGCCACAATGTGGGCGATGTCATCATCGGCAAGATCGCCCGCCTGACCGACTTCGGCGCCTTCGTCGACCTCGGCGACGGCATCGAGGGTCTGGTGCACGTCTCCGAGCTGAGCCGCAAGCGGGTAGAGGACATCCAGAAGGAGTTCCTCGCCGGCCAGGATCTCACCATGAAGATCGTGAAGCTGGATCCCACCGAGCGCCGCATTGGTCTCTCCGTCAAGCAGCTGGAGCAGGACCAGGAGAAGGGCGATATGGATGCCGCCAAGGCCCGCCAGCCCGAATTCAAAAAGGCCACTCTGGCTGACGCTTTCAACAAGGCGGAACGCGAGCCGTAGTCCTTTCCTACCGTAGACGAGGCCCCCGCAAGGGGGCTTCGTCGTTGTTGGAGGGGTCTGGATATCTCGAAGGGATGCGATAAAGAAGGCCACCTTGGCGGATGCTTTCAACAAGGTGGGACGAAGCAATTGCCTACTGCTCCGCATCCCCGCTGTCCGCCCAGCGCCGGGTATCGGCGGCGCCCTGGGGATGGGCGGCGGCTGGCGCCGTTTCCCGGAAATCCACGAAGGCGGCCTGCCCCTCGGCCGGGCGGGACAACAGGAATCCGCCCCCGCCCAGATTGCCAGCAGCGGGATGGACCACCGCCATGGCGAAGGCCACGGCCTCCGAGGCGAGGCGCTCCTGGCTTACCACCAGGCCCTTTCCCTGGGCCTAGAGGCCCAGGGAAAGGGGGAAAGAGAGGAGCAGGCGGTCGCGCCTGAAGGCTCCAGAAGACCAAATCCTTAGAGGAGGATGAGCCCCCTAGAGTCTGTCATCCTTGGGGCCATGTCCCGTGGCACCGATGTCCTAGGTACGACCGACCAGACGCCCCTCGAGGAGCTCGCCAACAGCCTCACGCACGGGCTGGGCTTGGCCCTGGCCATCGCAGGCCTGGTACTCATGGTGGTCTTCGCGGCCAAGCACGGCACGGCTCGGGACGTGGTGGGCGCGGCCATCTTCGGCTCCACGCTGATCCTGCTCTACCTCATGTCCACGCTGTACCATGCCTTCCGCGGCCCCCGGGTGAAGCTGGTCTTCAAGATCTTCGACCACTCGGCCATCTTCATGCTGATCGCCGGCACCTACACGCCCTTCTGCCTCTCGGCCCTCCGGGGCGCCGTGGGCTGGACCCTGTTCGGCTTCGCCTGGGGACTGGCGGTGCTGGGCATCGTGTTCAAGGCGGTGTTCTACGCACGGCTGGCGAAGCAGGCCTTCCGCCCCCCCGCGGCGGATCACCTGCACACCGTGCGTTCCCATAAAGACATGAACCCCGCCTTCGCGAAGGCCATGGGCTACATCTCCACAGGCATCTACCTGCTCATGGGCTGGCTCATCGTGTTCGCCGCCAAGCCGCTGGGGCATTCCCTTTCCGCCCATGGGCTCTACTGGCTCTTCGGGGGCGGGGTCTTCTACAGCGTGGGGGCCGCCGTCTACAGCCTGAAGAAGCTGCCCTACCACCACGCCCTTTGGCACCTCTTCGTGGTGGCTGGCAGCGCCTGTCACGTCTTTGCCGTGCTCTTCCACGTGATACCCGGGCGGTAGCGCTTTGATCCCCTTGGCTCTCCTGCCGGGGAGCGCCCAGTGGGGCGCCCACCTGGAGGAACTCTTGGCCCGGCCCGAGGCCCTCTGGATCCACGGATCCCCGGGGACCGGCGTCTCCACCCTCGCCGCGGATCTGGCCGGCCGACGGGGGGTTCCCTGGCTCGACGCGGAGAGCCAGGAACAGGGCCTGGCCTGGCTCTCCGCCCATCCCCGGGGCATCGTGGCCGCCCACCCATCTTCTGCCCCCCCCCCGTCGCCCGGGATCGCCTGTCTCGCCCTAAGCCTGCCGGGGCTGGACGAGCACCCCGAAGCCCTTCCCGGCCTCTTGGCCCACCTGGCTCTAGAGGAGGGCCTTGGGGGGCCCCTGCCCCCGGCCCTGGCGGTCCTGCCCTGCCCCGGCAACCTGCGGGAACTCCGCAACCGGGTGCTGCGCTGGAAGCTGCTGGGGCAACTCCCCAGCCTCGAACGCGCCGGTCCCCCGCGGCTCGAGGCCGAAGACCTGGCCACCAACCTCCACGACCTGGAGCGTTTCCTCCTCCACCGCGCCCTGAGGCGGGCCTACGGCAACCGTGTGGAGGCGGCGCGACGCCTGGGCGTAAGCCGCCGCCAGCTCTACCTCCTCATCGGTCGGCATGGGGATCCGGTGCGAGGCGAACCCGCCTCGGGTGTTCTGCCCCGCCGGATCCTGAAGCGCCGCCCTGCACAAAACTCCAGTCTGGATCCCCCGGCCCGATAACGGAGGAAGCGACCGCGCTGGCCGCCAGGGTGCTTAGATATGGCGACTCCTCTTCGGGTGCTGGTGGTGGACGACGATCCCGGGATGCGGGACGGCATGGCCCTGAGTCTCAAGCGGTCGGGCTTTTTCGCGGAACAGGCCCGAGGTGGCGAGGAAGCCCTGCGCATGGTTCGGCCCGGCGCCTACGATGCCGTGGTCACCGATTTGCGCATGCCCGGCATGGACGGGTTGCAGCTCACGGCCCGCCTCAAGGCCGTGGATCCTGGCCTCCCCGTGCTGCTCATCACCGCTTTTGGCAGCCTGGAATCCGCCCGGGAGGCCATGCGTCTCGGCGCCTTCGACTTCCTCTCCAAACCCTTCAGCCCCGAGGAACTGACGTCCGCCCTGAACAAGGCCATGAAGGCCGAGGGCCACCTCAAGGCCGAAGAACCTTCCGAGGCCCCCGTGATCCTCACCCAGGATCCGGTCCTGGGCGAGACCCTGGCCCTGGCCCGCCGCGCCGCGGACAGCCGCGCCACCATCCTCATTCAGGCCGAAAGCGGCACCGGCAAGGAACTGCTGGCCAAGCTCATCCATGGCTCCAGCCCCCGTCGCAACGGCCCCTTCGTGGCCATCAACTGCGCCGCCATCCCCGAGAACCTGCTGGAATCCGAGCTGTTCGGCTACGAGAAGGGCGCCTTCACCGGGGCCACGGGCATGAAGCTAGGCCGCTTCGAACAGGCGGACGGCGGGACGATGGTGCTGGATGAAGTGGGCGAACTGCCCCTGGGCCTCCAGGGCAAACTGCTTCGGGTACTCCAGGAGCGCACCGTGGACCGCCTGGGCGGGACCCGGCCCATCCCGGTGGATGTCCGCCTCATCGCCCTGACCAACCGGGACCTCCAGACCGAGGTCAAGGCCGGACGGTTCCGCGAGGACCTCTACTACCGGCTGAACGTCATCCCGTTGGACCTGCCGCCCCTCCGCGACCGGCCCGGCGACCTGAGCCTGCTGGCCGCACACTTCGCGGAGCGCTATGCCCGGGAAAATGACCGGCCCGTGCCCGAGCTCACGCCCAGCTTCCTCGCCGCGCTGACGCGCCATCCCTGGGCCGGTAACATCCGCGAGCTCGAGAACGTCATCCAGCGCTGTGTGGTGCTCAACCAGGCCCGCCGCCTCAGCCAGCGGGACCTCCGCTGGTTGCTGCCGGCGGAAGCCTTGGATGGGCTACCCGAGGATCCACCGGAACACCTCGTGATCGAAGCCTGGACCCCCCCGACCAGCCCCGTCGCGGCCCGGCGTGAGGCGGGCGCTTTGCCCTCGGGCGCCGTCCTGGCGGACCCGAGAAAGCCCCTGGTCGGCGTGCCCATGGGAACTTCCGTGGTGCTGCCCCTGGGCCTGAGCCTGCCCGAGCTGGAACGCTTCTGGCTGCTCTCGACCCTCAGCGCCCTCAAGGGCAACCGCACCCACTGCGCCGAACAGCTCGACATCGCCCTGCGCACCGTGCGCAACAAGATCAACGAATACAAGGCCGACGGCTTCGCCATCCCCCCGAGCGTGCGCGGGCGTGACGACGAGTGAAGGCCACCGTTACCAGCTCATGCGCTTGCGCATGGTCCGATCGAACGCACCTTAGGCCAGAGCAATGGTCATGCTTTCTCTCGTTTTGACTTTGATTCAGAGATGGCCGAGGACAAGGCTTGTTCAGTATCTTTGGCGGTCATTGCTGCTGCGATTTTTAGAACTGCCTTTTCAATTTTCTTCCTCTTTTCCTGTTCCTTTTTTTGTTTCTCAACCTGCTTCCTGGTCTTTGCCACTGGGTTTCTTTCAGTTGTGGGATGTTGAAGGATAGACCGGACCCAGAGATGAAATAGAGTGCTTCAACGCCACGTAAGTGGGCAGGCTAACGAAAGAATCTAACCGGGCCCTGCCTGCACCGAGGCGATGAGCGGAGTCGAGGAAGCGAGAAGTTGAGAGAGAGCGGAAGACAATGCGGGCGGGGTCCGAGTTGAGCGGAGGGTTAGGCAACCTGGGAATCTCTAATCATCCAAGCATAAAAGGCATAGTGATAATAAATTTGACCTTCTCTGGCTTACCATCAATGATTGTCGGGAAGAATCGCCACTCCAATAACCATTGCTCTGCTACCTTTCGAAACTCCTCTGGGCCACTGATCACTTCAACCCGAGTTGGAATTCCAGAACGATCGATTGTGCAGCGAAGAACGACCATTCCTTCAATTCTCTTTTCCTTTGCCTCCTGGGGATAACTTGGTGGACGGGGTTTCAGCTGGATCCGGATTTTACTGAAATCAACCTCTTGAACTTGCTCTTCGTTCGAAATATTTGGAAGAGCCGTCTTGGGCGTTGTGCAGGCAACGATTGAGACTAGGAAAAGAAGGAAGAGGTATTTCAAGGATGCCTCCGAAAAAATGAGTTGGTTGCCTAACGAACAAAGTTAACCGGCCCAACCTAGGGCCGAATGTTTAAAGCATGACAGCTGTCGAGCACGGTTGGGTCCGGGTTGAACGAGAGGTTAGGCAAGAGACGACTCATGGCTAGAGCAGGAATGGGAGTACGCGGCTCGTGCGAGCTGCGTATTGGGGGTAATCCGGGTAAGCCACGACCAATAGACGTTCTTCGAGGAGAATGCGCAATGCCAAACCAGCGGTTACAAGCAAAGTAAAACCGAACGCCATGATGTTTGGATGAGTGAGGGCGCCCGCCCACGAGAAATAAATTAACGCCGC
>JANYAS010000048.1 GCA_025361205.1 Holophagaceae bacterium | reverse complement strand
CGGTCGGGCTCCGCCCTCCCTCCGCCACCACCCTGCGAATCCGTCATCACCCATCTACTGGAGCGAACTTATAGAAAAGATTGGACACAACTTCGCAAAAAAAGCAGAGGTCGTCAGTTCGATCCTGATCAGGTCCACAAGAAACCCCCAGAGGAACCCAGGGGGTTCTTGTTCTTAATCAACCTCAGAACTCGCACCCATGAATTCATCGTCACGATTTCGTCGATGGATTCTCGCTGGTTCGGATAACGACCGAGAGAGCCCCAACAGCAGCGCCGCCCCGTCACCACAGTAGGCGCTGCCATGCATCGTGGCGAGGATGTTGGGCCGCAGCTCCGCCAGCCTAGCCAAGATGGTTCGGGCCTTGTGGTGGCAGGAGAAGTAGTCCATACCTGCGGTCATGCCCACGCTGGGTCCTAAGATGTCTCCTTCGGTGATCGGAGGGAGATCCATCCCAGGTTGCGTGAACAGGTCCCCGCAGAAGAGCGTCTCAGTCATGGACTCCCAAATCAGCCCTGCATCCCACCCGTGGGGCACGTGGGGGGTGTCCAGCCAACGAACTCGATGGCGCCCCAAGTCTAGATACTCTCCATCCTTCAGCGCCCAAGGGGGGCGGTCGGCCACGTCGGTCATAGACACCAAAGCGCTAACTCTGCTGCACAGCGGAACAGCCTTCGGGGCATTTGCGAGGAATAGATTCATGGCCCCACATTCGTCTGCTTCAAAGTGGGAGTAGCCCAGATATCGCAGCGAGGAGACCGGGAGCACCGATTCGATGGCGATCCGCGTGGCCTCGAAAAGGCCGCGAGGGCCCGTATGAAACAGCAATGGCACCTCGTCCTTGACGAGGATTTGGTTGAAAGTGAATCCACCAGGAATGGCGGAAATCGGAACCGAGGTACTGATTCGGAATATTCCGTCGGCGATTTCGTCAACACGGGTACTCATGGTTGACCTCACTGACGAGAGGTTGCGAATTGAGCTGATTCTTACCTGATAGCTGATGATCTAGTTCTTGCTAGCAAGGTAGGCTATTTTGCTACCGTTTCGGGTAGCACGTCCCACTTCCCACGGGCGTCGATGGCAAGCACACAGTCAGCGCCGGGTTCGCACTTGGTGACGTGCACCTTCTTGCCCTTAAACAAGAAGAAGGAACCGGCAGGGAGCTTTGTCTCCTTGCCGTCCACCGTAAGGGACAGCGTTCCCGAGACCACCGTGACGAAGTGGTCCGAGGTGTGGTGGTGCAGCGGGGCAGCGAAGCCGTCCGAGAGCTTCATCATGATGTGACACGGCCCCGTTGCGGGATCCCCCTCAAGGGCCGCCATCTTCACGCCCGGGAAGCCTGGGACCTCATTCCATTTGAGGTCGTCGGCAGGAAGCAGAACGCAACTACCGGCTTTCTGCATGTCCTTGGCTGAGACCTGAGGCGCGATGGCCGCGAAGGCCAAGGCCAGTGCTAAGGACGTGATGATGGGGTTCCTCATGGGGTTCCTCCTTGGGGGATGTGCCTAGGGCCCTAGGCAATGGAGCAGAACAAGGTGTGAGGTCGGTCAGGAGCTAAATTCCTAGGGGCCAAGGCCCTACATCGATTGCGATTTGGGGCCGTTACGGAAACACCTTGCTTGAATTCGCCATTCCGTTACGGCCCCTTATGTTTTCTCGCCAATTTCGAGAAGGGTTGTTTTATTACGACGGCTTACCGAGGGCCTCCCCGAATCTGGAAACAAGTCTCAATATCGGATATTTCTAGCCTTGCGCAAGGTGGGAATTGGCCCAATTCCATGGTGGCGTTCAGCGGCGATTCAAAATACGGATGCCGGCGGGAGATGCGGCATGCGACCTCAGAGGAAATTACCTGACGTTCCTTCTCGAAACGGGGCGGCGGATAATGGCTGGGAGCATCCCTCCCAGGAGTAATCATGCGCTTCATATTCGAGCAGCTGCGTCTCGGCGGTGACCGCAACTTCGGGTACCTGCTGGGGGATCGGGAGGCGAAGGAGGGGCTGCTGGTGGACCCTTCCTATGATCCAGAGGCGGCCGTGGAACGAGCGCGGGCCCAGGGGCTGCGAATCACGGCCATCCTGAACACCCACGGGCATGCGGATCATTCCAACGGAAACGCAACGGCCCAGGCCCTCACGGGGGCGCCGGTGCTGGGCGGGCCAGGGCATCCCGGACCGGTGGATCGCACGCTGCAGGACGGAACACTGGTGCCCTTCGCCACCTTTTCCGTGAAGACCTGGCATGTGCCCGGCCATTGCCCGGACCATCTGGCCTTTCTGGTGCTGGATCAGAACGCCGGCATCACCGGCGACCTGCTCTTTGTGGGGAAGGTGGGCGGCACGGCCACGGAGAAGGATGCCCGTACCGAGTGGGAGAGCCTGCAGCGCCTGCTGCGGGAGTGGCCGCCCGAGACGACCGTCTGGCCCGGCCACGATTACGGCGCACGGCCCAGCTCAACCATGGCCTGGGAACGGTCCTGCAATCCCTTCCTTCAGTGCCGAGACGTGCAGGCCTTCATCGCCCTCAAGGCCGACTGGCCCGCCTTCAAGGCCCGGCACGGTCTGCGCTGAGGCCTGGCTTCCTCGACCCGATGTGAGGTATGTCCAAGACGCCTCCGGCTTCTACGTTCTACCCAGTATGCTGGATGGATGATCGGACGCCTGCGCGGAGACCTCATCCAAAAACTTCCAAACCTGGCCCTCGTCGAGTGCGGGGGGGTTGGCTACGCGGCGGCGATCAGCCTCTCCACCTACGGGCTGCTGCCGGAAGTGGGCACCCAGGTGGTGCTGCACACCGAGCTGCTGGTGCGGGAGAACGAAATCGCGCTGCTGGGTTTCGCGATACCCCAGGAGCGGGAACTGTACCGGATGCTCGTGAAGGTGGACGGGGTGGGGCCCAAGATGGCGCTGGCGGCCCTCGGGGCCCTTTCGTTGGAGGACCTGGTGAGCGCGATCCGGGGCCGGGACGTGAAGGCCCTCACCCGCATCCCCGGCGTGGGGAAGAAGACCGCCGAGAAGATGTGCTTCGAACTGTCGGAGAAGATGGGCGGCCTGTCGGGCCTGGACGGCCTGCTCGGCAGCCCGACCGGTGATCCCTGGGAGGAGAGCCTGCGCTCGGCCTTGACGAACTTAGGGTTCAAGGAGGACGTGGTGCAACCCGTGGTTGCTGACCTTCGCGCCACGAAGCCGCCCTTGGTAGAAGCCATCCGCCAAGCCCTGAAGGCCCTTCAGCGATGACCACCCGCATCCTGGCGACCTCCCCTCTGGTGGGCCCCGCCTTGGTCGATCTTGGTGCCCGCTTCCCGGACCTTCGACTGGCGCCCTTCCGTTCCCTTGAATGGAATGCGGCTTTGCGGGAGACCGAGGCCCTGGTGGTGCTGGTCTCCGAACCGATCACCGAGGCCGATCTCGAGGCAGCACCGAGGTTGAAGGCCATCGGCACCTACTCCGTGGGCATGGACCACCTGCCCCTCAGGGTCTGTCAGACCCGGGGCATCACCGTAGTGAACACGCCGGGAGTGCTGACCAACGCCACCGCCGACATCGCCCTAGCCCTGTTGCTGGCCGTGACCCGCCGCATCGCCGAAGGCGAAGCCCTCCTCCGGCGGGGTCACTGGAAGGGCTGGGCGCCGGACCAGCTGCTGGGTTCCGGACTCGCGGGTAAGGCCTGCGGCATCCTGGGCAGCGGTCCCATCGGCCTCGCCTTCGCGCGGCGCGCCTGGGCCCTGGATATGACACCGCTCTTCTGGGACCGCGAGGGCCGCGGCGGCGAGGTCGATTTCGGCGTGGGGCGGGCCCCTAGACTGCCCCTGATCGACCTGCTCCAACGCAGTAATGTACTGTCGCTCCACTGCCCCCTGACCGACCATACCCGCGGCCTGATTGATCGCGCCGCACTGGAACAGCTGCCCCGGGGTGCCGTCATCATCAACACGGCCAGGGGCGGATTGATGGATGAGAATGCCGCCATCGACAGGCTGGAATCGGGCCTCCTCGGCGGGGTGGGATTGGATGTATATGAGGGCGAACCCCGCGTCAATCCCCGCTGGCTCCAGGCCCCGCGCACTGTCCTGCTGCCTCATCTGGGATCCGCAACGGTGGAAACGCGCGCGGCGATGGCGCGCCTGCTCTGTGAGGGGCTTGCCGCCGCACTGGCTGCTCGGGGCGGGTTCCCCGATCCGGGCAGCGGGGGCCCGGGGGAACGTAGTGAGCGAAGCGAGCAGGTGGTCCCCCCGGACAGTATCAAGTGATACCCTGGACTCCCTCATGAGGCATCCCATGGCTCGCCCCTGGATCAAGTTACTGGACCCCGGTTTGACGGCCCTCAAGGCCGCCGCCGGAACCTCCTTTGAAGGCCGTCTGGGACTGGCCCGCGCCCTTAATGGGCGCGCCCGTCACGAAGAAGCTCAAGAGTTCCTGGATCAGCTGCTGGCGGAGGACCGTTCCCACGCCGAGGCCTGGTTCGAGCGCCTGCTCTGCCTAAGCGACCATGCCGGCGATGACGAAGGCCTCGAATTGCTGGGGCAGCTGGAGTCCCTCTCGGACGATGAGCTCCAGCTCGTCTACCAATGCTTGGCGCTCTGCCTCTTTGTGGAGCTGGCGATGTAGGTTCACGAACCGCACCGTGACGCGCTC
>JANYAS010000040.1 GCA_025361205.1 Holophagaceae bacterium | reverse complement strand
CACGGGCAGGAGGCGCGCCTCGGACCGGTAGTAATTTGGCATGAAGAGGGTCACCAGAGCCGTGAGCAGGCCCGCCGCCAAGGCCCACTGGAGGGGCTTCTTCAGGCTGGCTTTGAGGTCCAGGGTGGGCACTGTTGGTGGCTGAAGCATAAGGGGGTAGTTTATCAGAACCCCGCCAGTAGATGCTGTGCTCGTCTTGTGAGCGGTAGCACAGATAAGGGCGGGATCGCTCCCGCCCTTATCTTCGATGACCGACTCTCGGCTACAGGTCTTCGCCGTCGATCTCGGTCATGCCCTGAAGGTCTTCCACGTGCTGGGCCATGCGAGCGTATTCGTCGTCGAAATCCTCGCCACCCTGGAATTCGTTGAGGCTGGGCTCGGGATACTCGCCCTCCTCGATGTCCAGGTTGCGATAGCGGGCCATGCCGGTGCCGGCGGGAATGAGCCGGCCCAGGATGACGTTCTCCTTGAGGCCGCGCAGGTAGTCCACACGACCTTCCAGGGCGGCCTCGGTGAGGACGCGGGTGGTCTCCTGGAAGCTGGCGGCAGAGATGAAGCTCTCGGACGTCAGCGCGGCCTTGGTGATGCCCAGTAGCAGGGACTCGCAGGTGGCGGGTTGGAGCCCGTCCTTGAGGGCCTGCTCGTTGATCTCCTTGAAGCGGTGCTTGTCCACCTTCTCCTCGACGATGAGCGGGGTATCGCCCACGTCGGTGATGAAGACCCAGCGCATCATCTGACGGATGATGACCTCGATGTGCTTGTCGTTGATGAACACACCCTGGGCGCGGTAGACCTCCTGCACTTCGTTGACGAGGAAGGCTTGGAGGGCCTTGTCGCCCTGCACCTTGAGCAGATCATGGGGGCTGACGGCGCCCTCGGTGAGCTTCTCGCCGGCGCGGATCTCGTCGCCGTCCTGCACCTGGATGTGCTTGCCGCGGGGGATGAGGTATTCACCCTTCTCGCCCGTTTCGGCCTCGACCGTGACCTTCTGGCTGCCGCGCACGCGGTTGCCGTATTTCACGAAGCCGGTGACCTCGCTGATGATGGCGGGATCCTTGGGCTTGCGGCCTTCAAACAGCTCGGTCACACGCGGCAGGCCGCCCGTGATATCGCTGGTCTTGGCCTGTTGGCGGCTGGTCTTGGCGATGACGTCGCCGGGCAGCAGCTCCTGGTCCTCGTCCACTTCGATGTAGGCGCCGGTGGGGATGTTGTAGCGCTTCAGCACCTTGTGGTTGTCCCCCTTGACGTTGATGTGGGGGTGGATCTTGTCGTCGGTGGGATCGATGACTTTCTTGCGGAAGTTGCCAGAGATCGGATCCTTTTCTTCCTGGAAGGAGACGTTGGGCTCGAATTCCTTGAAGTCGGCGATGCCCCCGACTTCGGTGAGCAGCACGTCATTGTAGGGATCCCACTCGGCGAGCACGGTGCGGGGCTCGACCTTCTCCTTGTCCTTGACCTTCAGGATGGCGCCAGAGGTGACCTTGTAGCGCTCACGCTCGTTGCCGTCGGTATCGGTCACCAGGATGTAGCCGTTGCGGGTGAGGGCGACGGTCTCGCCCTTCCGGTTGACGACGGTTTTGTGCTGGTCCTTGGTGTTCTCCAGGCCGTCAAAGCGCACGATGCCGGCGATCTGGGCTTCGTGGGTGCTCTTCTCCGAGGTGCGGCTGGCGGCGCCGCCCACGTGGAAGGTCCGCATGGTGAGCTGGGTGCCGGGTTCGCCGATGGACTGGGCGGCGATGACGCCCACGGCTTCGCCAAGATCCACGAGGCGACCGGAACTGAGGTTCAGGCCGTAGCACTTGGCGCAGATGCCGCGCCGGGCCTCACAGGTGAGGGTGGAGCGGATCTTGACCTTGGCGATGCCGCTGGTCTCGATCTTGAACGCCAGTTCCTCTGAGATGAGGGTCCCCGCCGGGGCGAGGGTCTTGGTGGCGTCATAGGGATCGACGATATCTTCGAGGCAGACGCGGCCCATGGTGCGGTCACGGAGGCGGGAGCGGATGGTGCCATCGGTGTTGACAATGGCCTCCACCTCGATGCCGTTGAGGGTTTCGCAATCGTCCTCGTTGACGATGACATCCTGGGCCACGTCCACCAGCTTGCGGGTGAGGTAGCCGGAATCGGCGGTCTTCAACGCGGTGTCTGCCAAGCCCTTGCGGGCGCCATGGGTCGAGATGAAGTAGTCGAGGACGCTGAGGCCTTCCTTGAAGTTGGCCTTGATCGGGGTCTCGATGATGTCGCCGCTGGGGCGGGCCATGAGACCGCGCATACCGGCCACCTGACGAATCTGGGTCTTGGAACCGCGGGCGCCGGAGTCGGCCAGGATGTAGATCGAGTTGAGGAATTCCCCGGTCTCGTTGCGCTTCTCAAGTTCCTTCATCATGTCCGCGGCGACCTGGTCGCTGGTCTTGCCCCACACCTCGAGGATGCGGTTGTAGCGGGTCGAGGCGTCGAGACGACCCTCGTAGGATTCCTTTTCGATGGCGCGGACTTCATCCGAGGCCTTCTTGAGCAGCTTGGCCTTGGACTCGGGCACCACCAGATCGTCGATACCCACGGACACACCGGCCTTCATGGCCCACATGAATCCGGTGTCCTTCATGGCATCCAGCATGCGGATGGTGACTTCGGGGCCATTGAGCTTGTAGGCGCGGTTCACGAGGGAGAGCAGGCCTTCTTTCTTCAGCAGGCCGTTGACGAAGGGCAGCTCGGCGGGCAGGGCCCGATTGAAGAGGACGCGACCCACGGTGGTGGTCTTGATCTGGTTCTTGACGATCTCGGCGGGAGCCTCGAAGACCTCCTGTTCGGAGTTCTTCTTGGGATCCTTCGCGTGCCAGGCTTCGGTGTCCACCCATTCGCCGGTGTAGCGGAGCTGGATGATGGTGTGGGTATCCACCACGCCGGCCTCGTGGGCCGCGACCACGTCATTGACGTTGCCGAAGATCATGCCTTCGCCCTTGCGGCCGACGCGCTTCTTGGTGAGGTAGTAGCCGCCGAGCACGATGTCCTGGCTGGGCACCACGTTCGGGCGCCCGTTGGCGGGGTTGAGGATGTTCTGGGTGGACATCATCAGCACCTTGGCCTCGATTTGGGCCATGGGGCTGAGGGGCACGTGGACGGCCATCTGATCGCCGTCGAAGTCCGCGTTGAAGGCGGTGCAGACGAGGGGATGCAGGCGAATGGCCTTGCCTTCCACCAGCACCGGCTGGAAGGCCTGGATGCCCAGGCGATGCAGGGTCGGGGCGCGGTTCAGCAGGACGGGATGGTCCTTGATGACCTCTTCCAGGACGTCCCAGACTTCGGGGCGGCCCTCTTCGACCATCTCCTTGGCCTGGCGGATGGTGGCGGCATAACCCTTGTGCTCGAGCCGATTGAAGATGAAGGGCTTGAACAGTTCGAGGGCCATCTTCTTGGGCAGGCCGCACTGATGCAACTTGAGGTCGGGACCCACCACGATGACGGAACGGCCCGAGTAGTCCACGCGCTTGCCCAGCAGGTTCTGACGGAACCGGCCCTGCTTGCCCTTGAGTGCGTCGCTGAGGGACTTCAAAGGACGGTTGCTGACGCCCCGCAGGAGGCGGCCGCGCTTGCCGTTTTCGAAGAGAGCGTCGGCCGCTTCCTGCAACATGCGCTTTTCGTTGCGCACGATGACATCGGGGGCCTTCAGCTCGAGGAGCTTCTTGAGGCGGTTGTTGCGGTTGATGACGCGACGGTAGAGGTCATTCAAATCGGAGGTGGCGAAGCGGCCGCCGTCGAGGGGCACAAGGGGGCGCAGCTCGGGGGGCAGGACGGGGATCACGTCGAGAATCATCCACTCAGGCTTATTGCCGGAGCGCTGGAAGGACTCGGCCACCTTGAGGCGCTTGGCAATCTTGCTGCGCTTCTGGGTGGAGGTTTCCTTCTTCATGAGGTCGCGCAGTTCGATGGTGATGGCCTGGATATCGACCTGCTTGAGCAGTTCCTTGATGGCCTCGGCGCCCATCTGGGCCTTGAAGCCCTCGCCGTGGATGCTGCGGTACTCGCGGTACTTGTCCTCGTTGAGGATCTCGCCTTCCTTCAGGGGGGTGCCGCCGCTCTCGGTGACCGTGTAGGCCTCGAAATAGAGCACGCGCTCCAGATCCTTCAAGGGGATGTCCAGCAGGTAGCCGATGCGGCTGGGAACGCCCTTGAAGAACCACACGTGGCTGACGGGGCTCGCCAGCTGGATGTGGCCCATCCGCTCGCGGCGCACGGATTTCTTGGTGACTTCAACGCCGCACTTGTCGCAGGTGACGCCCTTGAACTTCTGCCGCTTGTACTTCCCGCAGAGGCATTCCCAGTCGTTCACGGGGCCAAAGATGCGGGCGCAAAAGAGGCCGTCGCGCTCGGGTTTCAGGCTGCGGTAGTTGATGGTCTCCGGCTTGGTGACTTCACCCTTAGACCAGGACCGGATTTTATCCGGACTGGCCAGGGTGACCCGAATGCACTCATAGGCGTTGATGTTCTGCTGCTCTTGATACATGGGGACCTCTCGGAATTCGTCGGCAACGGATGCGGAAGGGAGATCAACCTTCGATGGAGAAGGCCACGGGTTCGTCTTCCTCCAAGCCTGGATCCAGCTCTTCGCGGGTGAGCATCTCGACATCGATGCAGAGCGCGTTGAGTTCCTTCTTCACGACGTTGAAGCTCTCAGGAAGACCGGGTTCCTTGATGGTCTCGCCCTTGATGATGGCCTGGTAGATCTGGGTGCGGCCGTGCATATCGTCGGACTTATACGTGAGCAGTTCTTGCAGAACATGGGCGGCGCCGTAGGCCTCGAGGGCCCACACTTCCATTTCACCGAAGCGCTGGCCACCGAATTGGGCCTTGCCGCCGAGGGGCTGTTGCGTGATGAGGCTGTAGGGTCCAATGCTCCGGGCATGGATTTTATTGTCGACAAGATGGTGCAGCTTGAGCATATAG
This sequence comes from Holophagaceae bacterium, assembly GCA_025361205.1. Lineage (GTDB taxonomy): Bacteria > Acidobacteriota > Holophagae > Holophagales > Holophagaceae > Geothrix. The sequence continues at coordinate 2,090 of JANYAS010000040.1, read as the reverse complement.
ACGCAACCTACGTTCACTGGCTGTTCGAAGGCCTCGCCGGTCATGCCGTCGTAGAGCTTCGTCTTGCCGGTGATGTCGGGGCCGAGCTTGTTGTTCTTCTCCCAGGCCTGGACGAGGAAGCCCTTGATGTCTGCTTCCCGGGCGCCGTCGAAGACAGGCGTGGAGAAATGGATGCCGAGGGTCTTGCCGGCCCAGCCCAGGTGGCATTCGAGCACCTGGCCAATGTTCATACGGGAGGGCACGCCGAGGGGGTTCAGCACGATGTCGACCGGGCTGCCATCGGGCAGGTAGGGCATGTCCTCCACGGGGAGGATGCGGCTGACCACGCCCTTGTTGCCGTGGCGGCCGGCCATCTTGTCACCGACCTGCAACTTGCGCTTCACGGCCACATAGCACTTCACGGTCTTGAGCACGCCGGGCATCAGCTCGTCACCCTTGAGCAGGCGTTCCATGCGCTCGTTCAGGATGTCGCGCAGGACCTTGAGCTGGCTCTCGGTCTTGTCGAGGATGTCCAGCACTTCGGCGTTGATGCGGGTCTTGCCGGCGGCGACGGACACCTGGCGGAAGCGGTGGTAGGAGACGGCCTCCAGCATGTTCTGGGTGAGCTTCTTGCCCTTGGGGAGCAGCTCCTTGCCCTTGTCGTCAGTGAGGACCTCGTCGAGCTCCTTGCCCTTCAGCAGGGTCACGACCTTCTTCTTGGCCTCGGCGCGGATGATGCGCTCTTCGTCGGAGAGATCCTTCTCCCACTTGGCCATCTGGTCGCGCTCGATCTGCTGGGTGCGCAGATCCTTCTCCTGACCCTTGCGAGTGAAGACCTTGATGTCCACCACGGTCCCCTCGATGCCCGGGGGCACGGTGAGGCTGGCGTCCTTAACGTCACTGGCCTTCTCGCCGAAGATGGCGCGCAGCAGCTTTTCCTCGGGGGAGAGGATGGTCTCGCCCTTGGGCGTGACCTTGCCCACCAGGATGTCGCCGTGTTTGACGGTGGCGCCGGTGCGGATGATGCCGCTGTCGTCGAGGTTCTTGAGGGCCTCTTCCCGGACCTGGGGGATGTCGCGGGTGATCTCTTCGGGACCCAGCTTGGTGTCGCGGGCGTGAACTTCAAACTCTTCGATGTGGATGGTGGTGTAGAGGTCTTCCTTCACCACGCGCTCGGAGATCAGGATCGCGTCCTCGAAGTTGTAGCCACGCCAGGGCATGTAGGCCACGACGAGGTTGCGGCCCAGGGCCAGTTCGCCGTGATCCGTGCAGGGGCCGTCGGCGAGGATCTGGTCCTCGGTGACGTATTCGCCCTTCTTCACCAGCGGAGTCTGATTGAGGCAGGTGTTCTGGTTGCTGCGGGCGAACTTCACCAGGGTGTAGATGTCCACGCCGGATTCGATGCCTTCGGTTTCCGGATCGTCCTCGACGCGCACCACGATGCGGTTGGCGTCCACGGACTCGACGATGCCGGAACGGCGGCAGACGACGCAGGCGCCGGAATCCTTGGCGGCCACGTACTCCATGCCGGTGCCCACGATGGGGGCCTCGGTGCGGATGAGGGGCACGGCCTGGCGCTGCATGTTGGCGCCCATGAGGGCTCGGTTGGCGTCGTCATTCTCGAGGAAGGGGATGAGGCTGGCGGCCACGGAGACCACCTGCTTCGGACTCACGTCCATGAGGGTGACCTTGTCGCGGGACACGATCTTGGTCTCGCCGCCGAAGCGGACGGTGACGTCCTCGTCCAGGATCTGGCCGTCCTTGTCCACGCGGACATTGGCCTGCGCGATGACGTGCACGTCCTCCTCCCACGCGGAGAGGTAGAAGGCGTGCATCTCGTACTTGGCGGGCCGCTTGCCGGCTTTCTCAAGCTTCTTGTTCTCGGCCTCGAGCTCGTTCAGGCGCACCACTTCCATGTAGCCCAGCTTGGAATCGCCCACGCTGGTGACCTTGGCGAAGTGGACGATGTGGCCGTTCTCGATCTTGAGGTAGGGGCTTTCGATGAAGCCGAACTCGTTGATGCGGGCGTAACAGCTGAGGGAGCTGATGAGGCCGATGTTCGGACCTTCCGGCGTCTCGATGGGGCAGATTCGGCCGTAGTGCGAGGTGTG
>JANYAS010000161.1 GCA_025361205.1 Holophagaceae bacterium | reverse complement strand
GTTGATGGCCTCCTCGACGACCATGGCCGCCTGGATGCCGTCGTAGGCCGCGAAGCGGAAGATGGAGTTGTCCTTGACGCCGGGCTTGTCGGGCTTGTTGGCCCACTGGGTCATGGAAGCGGAACCGGCGGCGGGGCAGATGATCTTGGTGATGCCTTTCTCCTGCAGGTGCTTGTCGCCCGCGAGGGCGACGCCGGTGTTCACGGTGCCGATGACGCCAGAGAGGTCGCTCATGGCGGCCAGTTCCTGGGCGATGAGGGCGCCGCGCTCGTTCTTGGCTTCGTCATCGCGCTCGATGATCTCGATCTTCATCTTCTTGGCGCCCACCTGGATGCCGCCGGCGGCGTTGATCTCGGCGATGGCGAGCTTGGAACCGTCCCGGGCCGACGTGCCCATGGGCGCGGAGCCGCCGCTGAAGGGGCCGGTGAGGGCGATCTTGACCGTGTCCCCGGCCACGAGGCCCAGGGCCGTGAAGAGAAGGGAACCGTAGACAAGCGGCTTGAACATCGTGTCCTCCTTGGAGGCAATAGGTTGGAGTGGGTGGGTCGCCGCAAGCATAGCGTTTCGAGGCTCATCGTGGAAGGTGGGCAGGTTCCTTCCAACCTGGGTGTTCAATTCAATTGAGTCTGGACCCAGGCCAGCAGGCGCTCGCCACCGGCAACGTGCTGCTCGGCCACGAAGAGCGGCAGCGTCAGGGCGCTGGCATGTTCCGGGCTCAGCTTCACGGCATCCTTCTCGGTGCAGACCAGCCAGCCGGCGCCTTCGCTGCGGGCCAGGGCCTGCATGCGCCGGAGGTCTGCCGGTGTGGGGCCGCCATGATCCGGGAAGCTGTGCGAGCCCACCCAGGTGTGGCCCGCCAGCAGCAGATCCGCGTAGAAAGCCTCGGGATGGCCCAGCCCGCACCAGGCGAAGGCGGGGCCTTCCGGTGTCCCGGGCTGGTCGTCGACCGTTCCCGAATCCCAGCGGCGCAACTCGCCCAGGGCGAAGTCCACCCAGAAGATGGGGCCGCCGGAGCCATAGGTGGCCCACCAGGCTTCCACCTCGGCGCGGTCGGGCACGCGCGTGGCCCGGGTTACCACCAGGGCATGGGCGCGCCGGACGCTGGCCATGGGCTCGCGCAGGTCGCCCAGGGGCAGCAGGCGGCCATTCCCCCAGCGGCGTACGCCGTCGAGCACCAGCAGATCCAGATCCCGGTGCAGGGCCCGATGCTGGAAGCCGTCATCCAGCAGCAGGCAGCGCAGGCCGGGCCGCTGGGACAGGGCGCGCAGGGCGGCGGCATGGCGCTGCCGGCCCACCACCACCCGCTGCGGGCCCAGGCGCCGGGCCATGAGCAGGGGTTCGTCCCCGGTCTGCCGGGGATTCGAGTGGGTCTCCACGCTCATGGGATCGATGGCGCGCCGTCCGCCGTAACCCCGCGACAGCACGGCGTTGGTCCAACCCGCGGCCTCCAGGCCTTCGGCCAGAAACAGGGTGAGGGGCGTCTTCCCCGTGCCACCCGCGCTGAGGTTGCCCACGGACACCACGGGCACCGGTACGCGGGCGGCCCGTTCCGGGTGGGTGTCGAAGCTCCGGTTGCGGGCGCGCACCACTGCCCCGTAGAGGGGTGCCAGCGGAGCCGCCAGGTAGCGCAGAATGGACATGGCATCAGGTTAACGGAGACGACGATGAGTGAGGGCATCCTGCTGGCGAAGGTGGCGCGGGGCACCCTGCTGCCCGAAGCTGAACGGGTGGCGCGGCTGCGGGAGGCCTTGCCCCAGATCGAGGCGGCATTGGCAGGCGAAACCGATGAGGTGGCCCTGCAGGCCACCCTGGCCTGCCTGCTGTGGGAGACCCTGCCGCAGACCAACTGGTGCGGGTTCTACCGCCGCATCGAGGACCGGTTGTTGGCCGTGGGGCCCTACCAGGGCGGCATGGGCTGTCTTCGCATCCCCTTCGAACGGGGCGTCTGCGGGGCCTGTGCGCGGACCGGCGCCACGCAACGGGTGCCGGATGTGCACGCCTTTCCGGGCCACATCGCCTGCGATGGCGCCACTCGTAGCGAATTGGTGCTGCCGGTGTGGATCCACGGCCAGGTGGCGGCTGTGCTGGATCTGGATTGCCCACATCTGGACGGGTTCTCGGCCACGGAGGCCCAAATCCTTGAAGATCTGCTGGTCCGGTGCTTTGGCGCAGACCGGTGAATTTCCTTCTCAGACAGGCCCTGGGTTAATCTAGAAAGCTCCCCGGGACCCTCATGGCCGAACCCAGCTTCATCGATCAAAGCAAGCTGCGCTTCCTCGAGGGGGAGGTCATCTTCCGCAAAGGGGAGATGGGCCAGCAGATGTACATCATCATCTCAGGCACGGTGCGGCTTTACGTATTAGAGGAGCCCAAGGGTGATTGGGCGGAGGAACTGGCCAAGGGTGATTTCTTCGGGGTGGGCAGCCTGCTGGAAGCTTTGCCGCGTCAGCATACGGCGCTGGCCCTGGAGGACTCGGACCTCATCGCCATCAACCGGGGCACCTTCCTGCGCATGATCCGGCAGAACCCCGAAGTGGCCGTGAAGATGATGCAGCGGCTCTCCCAGCGGCATCGGGAAGTGGGCGAGAAGGTGGAGGCCCTGGAGGCCAACCGTCCCGCCAAGGC
>JANYAS010000157.1 GCA_025361205.1 Holophagaceae bacterium | reverse complement strand
TCCAAGTTCTTCGTGGAGAACATCAGCCTCCCCGAGGAAGTGGAAGCCATGATGGACAAGCGCACCGGCGTGGGCATGATGGCCCCCGTCATGGGCGCCTACACGCAGATGCAGGTGGCCGACGCCATTCCCCTCGCCGCCCAGAACCCCGGCGGCGTCGCCGGCATGGGCATGGGGGTGGGCCTCGGTTTCGGCATGGGCAACATGATGGGCCAGCAGATGGCTGGTGCCTCCCAGCAGATGGGCCAGCAGGGCTCCTTCGCCGGCAGCGCCGCAGCCCCGACTGCCCCCGCCACTTCCCTGAAGGAAGACCTGACAAACCTGAAGGAACTGTTCGACGGGCAGCTCATTACTCAGGCCGAGTACGATGCCCAGCGGGCCGTCATCATGAAGAAACACGGCATGGGGGGCTGAGCACCTTCAGCGCTCAGTGCTTTTTTCTAGCTGAGGCGGCGCAAGCCGCCTCAGCTGTGCCCGCCGCGATCATGGGGTTCATGGGCTTCGATGTCGTGCTGATGGAGGAAACGGTGCTGGTGCCGGTCGGCCATGGCTGGGGTTTCGAAGTGGAGGGTGAGGTGGCGGACCCCGAACCGTTCCGACAGCAGCTGCTCGATTCGGTGCTGATGGGCCTCGGTGTCGGCCAGGCTTTCAGCCTCCACGATGACGTGGGCGGTGCAGACGGTCAGATGGCTGCAGACGCGCCAGGAGCGCAGGTCCTCCACGCCCAGGACACCGGGGAGCCCGAGCAGCTCGACCTTGGCCTCCTCCTGATCGAAGGCGGCCCGGTGCATGAGAATGCCGATAGCATCTCGCAGCAGCAAGAAGGCCCCCCGTAGGATCACCGCCGCGATGGCTGCGGCCAGAAGAGGATCCACCCAGCGCCAGCCGGTGACCCGAATCACCACCATGCCCAGCATCACCGCCAGGTTGGCGAGGCTATCCCCGAGGGCATGGAGGTAGGCGCTGCGGAGGTTGAGATCCCGTTCCTGCCCCGAGCCCTTGGCCGGTAAGAGCACGTAGGTGGCGGCCAGGTTCAGCAGTAGGCCCATGGCCGAGAACCCAATGGCCCATCCCAATTTGATGGGGTGCGGGTGCCGGACCCGGTCCCAGGCCTCGAACAGCACGGCTCCCGCCAGAACAACGAGGAGCAGGCCTCCCAGGAACGTGTTGAAGATTTCGATCCGATGCCAGCCGTAGGTCCAGCGGTCACAGGGCTCGCGGCGGTTGGCCACGCGGATGCTGCCCAGCGCCAGCAGGTTCACCACGGCATCATTGAGGTTTTCCAGGCTGTCGGACACCAGCCCCAGCGAACCCGTCCAGAGGCCCCCGAGTCCCTGGGCCAGGAAGTTCAGGCCGAAGATCAGCGAACTGAGGGCCAGCCGCCCGGTGGTCGTGGGACCATGCGTGTGAGCCATTATTCGCCCCGGTACTGGGGCCTGCGTTTCTCGCGGAACGCGGCCAGTCCCTCCAGCCGATCCTTCGTGGGGATCACCTGGGCATAGTAGGTCTGCTCCAAGGCCAGACCGGCGTCCCGGTCCAGCCCGAGCCCGCGATTGACCGCCAACTTAGCCATCCGCACGGCGAAGGGCCCGTTCGGCAGGATTTCCCGGGCCAGGGCCAGGGCCGCATCCAGGGCCTGGCCCGCGGGGGCCACGCGATCTACCAGACCCAGACGCTCCGCTTCGGCGGTACCGACGCGCCGGGCCGTGAAGATCAGCTCCTTGGCCCGCGCAGCCCCGATGAGGCGGGGTAGCCGCTGGGTGCCTCCGGCGCCGGGGATGATGGCCAGGGAGGTCTCCACCAGACCCATCTTCGCCTCGGTCCCGGCTACACGGAGATCGGCCGCCAGGGCCATTTCCAGCCCACCTCCAAAGGCGGCGCCCTCAAGGACGGCGATCACCGGCATGGGCAGATCCTCCAGTTCCGTAAACGCGGCCCGCAGGCTATGGACGAAGGTTGAGGTCTCGGCCGGAGACATCGCCGCCCGTTCCTTCAGGTCCGCCCCGGCGCAGAACACCCCGGGCACCAGGCTGTGCAGCACCACAACGCGGACAAAGGGATCGGATCTGAGATCAGCCAGGGCCTGGCGGAACTCGGTCATAAGCTGCCGTCCCAGGGCGTTTTTGGCGGCGGGGCGATCCAGGCCCAGCAGGACGATACCCGCATCCTCCCCGGCGAGAAGCTCGACCCGGACCTCCATCACCCGAGCTCGACGATGGGATCCCCATCGTTCACGAATTGGTCGGGCACCACGAAGACCTTCTTGACCGTTCCCTCTTCGGGGCTGCCTACGGGAATCTGCATTTTCATTGATTCAATGATGATCAGATCCTGGTCCTCGCCCACCACATCGCCTTCCGCGACGCAAACCTCCAGAACCTTCCCCGCCATCTCGGCTCGCACCACGGCCATCAGCCACTCCTTGTGAAGAACGATGGCCTCAGTGTAGCCCGCCAGCACTGACTTGGAGAGGCTAGGCAACTCGGGCGGGTTCATTCCGCCTATGTTGCGGGGGCCCGGGGGGACATCGCGAGCAGAGCGAGCGGGCGGTCCCCCCGGACAGCATCAGTCGTCTCTTTCTGAGTCCGTTATCACCACCAGATCATCGTCTTCATAGGCGAAATCGCCCTCTTCAAGGAGGACCTCCCGAATCTTCCCGCATTCTGGCGCGTTGATATAGAAGGAGGTGCGGGAGACATCCGTGCCCTCGAGGATCATCAGGGGCTCGTCTTCTTCCACTTCCTGGCCGGGACGAACAAGGACGTCCATCACATAGCCCGGCCATTCTGCCCGCACGATCATGCTGCCTCCCCCCATGGCCGTAGCTCGACCTTGGCCGGGAGAGTATGGCGCCCGGGGCGCCCGCGCAAGTGCCAGAAGCCTTTCTTTTCGTCACATCTCAGGTAGGCGATACTGGAGGGCTTGGAGGATGTAATGGCTGTCGCCTGTGGCATCGTGGGTTTACCTAATGTGGGAAAGTCCACTCTTTTCAACGCCCTGACACGTGCGGGCGCGGCTTCGGCCAACTATCCCTTCTGCACCATCGAGCCCAACACGGGCGTGGTGGACGTGCCAGATCCCCGCCTGGCGCCCCTGGCCGAGATCGTGAAACCCCAGCGCATCCTCCCCGCCGCCCAGTCGTTCGTGGATATCGCGGGTCTGGTGCGGGGGGCCAGTAAGGGCGAAGGCCTGGGCAACGCCTTCCTGGGTCACATCCGGGAGACCGATGCCATCATCCAGGTGGTCCGCTGTTTCGAGGACAGCAATGTCACCCATGTGGAGGGCGGCGTGAATCCCGAACGCGACGTCAGCATCATTGAGACCGAGCTGGTCATCAAGGATCTGGATGCGGTCGAGAAGGGCCTGGAGCGCCACCGCAAGGTGGCCAAGACCGGCAACAAGGAATCCATCGCCATGGTGACCGTCCTGGAGCGCCTGGACGCCACCCTGAACGAAGGCAAGTGGGCCCGGACCGCCGGCCTGTCTGCCGAGGACAAGGCCCTCGTCAAGTCCTATGGCCTGCTCACCCTCAAGCCCACGCTCTTCGTGGGCAACATCGGGGAGGAGGACATTCGGAATCCCGAGGGCTGCGCCCACTACCGGAAGCTCATGGCCCTGGCCGCCGAGCGGGAGGCTCCCTGCATCCCCATCTGCTCGAAACTCGAAGCCGAGATTCAGGATCTGCCCGAGGAGGACCGCCCCCTGTTTCTCGAGGAGGCTGGCCTGACCGAGCCCGGCATGAACGTCCTCATCCACGCCAGCTTTGACCTGCTGGGCCTCCAGACCTACTTCACCGCCGGCGTGAAGGAGGTCCGGGCCTGGACCATCCACAAGGGCGACACGGCCCCCCAGGCCGCGGGGGTCATCCACACGGATTTCGAGAAGGGGTTCATTCGGGCCCAAGTCATCGCCTATGAAGATTTCATCCAATGCCGGGGTGAGCAGGGCGCCAAGGATGCCGGGAAGATGCGGACCGAGGGGAAGGACTACATTGTTAAGGATGGGGACCTGATGAACTTCCTTTTCAACGTCTAGGACTCAATCCCCTGGGCCTCCCACCCGATGCTTTGATAAAGGCGGGAGGATGAGCCAGGAAAAATCAACCTATGGGTCAGGGCGCGGAACGCCCGTGGAGGGTTTTGCCCAAATTCGGCAGGCCATGCTGGACCTGTTTCGAATGGAGGCGGAGTTTCCCATCAGGGTGGAAGGGGCCCATTCCCTCCCCTACACGGCCAAGGTCCATCGGATGGACCTTGAGAAGGGGTTGCTTGTCCTCAAGCTGATCCGTCCCCTGCCCCACGAGATGGCTCCCGGGGCCCCTTTCGAGATGCTGTTCTCCCTGGAGGAACAGCGCTTCGAGGCGCCCACGGTCTTCCAGGGACGGGAGGGCTACCTCCTCTACGGCTTCACCCTGCCCGCGCAGATGATCCCCTCGGACCGCCGCCAGCATAAGCGCTACCCCTTCCGGCCCCGGGAAAAGGCCTATGTCGTGGCCCAGGACGGAAGCATCCCCGGGCACGGACTATCCGGCCCCTTGGTGAACCTGTCCCTGGGCGGGCTGGCCTTCCGGGTGGACCGGGTCATGCGGCTGGACGACCACATGCGCGTGACGCCGGGACTAGGCTTCTTCGAGCGGGGGAAGGCGTTCCCCATGCTCAAGATCCGTGACCTTCCGAAACTTCCGATCTTCGAAGCCCGGGGCGTCCTGGTCAACGCCTGGGAGCGCGATGGCGAGATCATCGTGGACATCCTCTTCGGAGAGCTTCAAGAGGTCGAGCTGCGGGAGATCCAGGGGGTCTTGGAACTCCGCGAGAACATGCAGCGGGCCTCCTCCGGGACGGCCAGTGAGGGTGCCCGGGACTCCGGCCCCAGGAGCCCTGCTGCATCGAAGGGGCCTGCCGCCCGGGTGGCCCCGGCCGGCAAGGAGACTCCAGACGCCCTCAGGCGGCTGGGGCGTCGCTGCACCCGGCTCGTCTTGGTGATGGCGGCTGGCCCCGACCGCGAGCAGGTGCGCCAGGCTTTGGGCACCGCGGGTTTCCTCCGCCTGGAGACCGTGGACACCCTGTCACAGGCGCTGGCGAGCCTGCGGGCGGACCGGAGCGCCACCAACCCCCTGCTGGTATTCGAGCCGCCTCCCGGTGAGAGCGTGTCCCTCCTGGACATCCAGACTTTCCAGCAGGAACTTGGTGAGCTGCGGGAACTGCCGGTCGCGCTGATCGTGCGCGGCGATGCGGTCCTGGAAACGGGGGATCCCCTGATCCGCCCCCTGCCCTGGCCCACTTCCGAGGATCTGTCCTGGCCGCCCCTTCTGGACGAATTGGCTGGGCTTTGATGATGCTGTCCGGGGGACCGCCTGCCCACTTCCCCTCGAAGTCCGCCCGCGCCGCCTAGCTGCCCTGGACTGGGGCCACCCGCACCAGATTCCCCCTGCCGTCCACCCGGTGATAGCCGTCCTCGATGCGGTTCCCGCCCCGCAGGATGGGGTCCGCCGCATCCTTGGCGAGGAGGATGCCTCCCCTGGCGTTGCGGTGGACCACGCACTCCTCCAGCGTCACCTGGGAGTCCAGCAGCAGCAGCAGCCCGGTGTCCCGGCCTTCCTTCAGGGTGCAGCGCACCAGCAGGAGGCTGCCGCCCGGCTCCACCTGGACCCCGACCCCCGCATTGCCCGAGATCTCGCAGGCATCAAGCACCCCCTGGCCGCCTTCCGCGCAGTCCACCCCCAGGGACCGCCCTTCCGAGAAGCTGGAATTCCGGGCCTGAACGGTAGCACCGTGATGGATCAGCAGGCCGGAGCCGCCATTGGCCTGCACCACGCACCCTTCCAGGGTGACCAGACCGCGGTCCATGACCGACAGGCCGAAGCCCGCATTGCCGATCACGCGGCACTGGCGAAGGACAATATTGGCTCCCGCCAACACGTGCACTCCGGCACAGGCATGACCGTCAATCTCGCAGGATTCCAACACCGCATGGCTGTGTTCCAGGGCCAGCAATCCAGCGAAACGGCTGTCCGTGAGTCGGCAATTGGTGAGCAGCGCTCGGGCATCGCCTTCCAGTTCCACGGCTCCGGATGCTCCCGACAGGGAACAGGCCTCCAGGGTCGCTTGACCCCGGGATCGGACTCGCAGCCCAAGGCCGTTCCCAGGCCCCAGTAACGTGCCCTGGAGGAAGGCATGGGCCCCGAACTCAACGCACACCCCGACTTCCCCGTGGCCTTCGATCCGGCCCCCTTCGATGCGGGCACTGGCTCCGTTCCCCACCCGGAGGGCGATCGTCCCTTCGGCCTGGATGCTGCAGTCGCGCAGGACTGGCGCAGCCCCGGCCCCGGTCAGTTCCACGCACACGCCCCCGCCCGTGATGGCACAGCCTTCGATCAGGGGGGAGCCGCCTTCAACCCGCAGAACCCCATGGCCCAGGGCCGCCTGGAGGGTGAGTCCCCGCAGGGTGGCCGACCGGGTTCGGATCACCATGGCCGGGCCGGCAACGCCCTCCAGAACCACTTCCCCGGGTTCGCCCAGGGCCAGGATCACCACATCCTTGTCCACCACCACGGACTCCCGGTAGACCCCAGGCAGCATCGCAATCTCGGTACCTGCCCTGGCCTGGCGCAGGGCCACCTTCAAGCTGAGGCACTGCCCCAGCCCACCTTTGCCCACGCGAATCCGCGCGCCCGCAACCTCTGCTCCCGCTTTAACCGCTCCTCCCTGCGAAGGGGCCCCGACCGCGACACCTTCCGCTGGGGCCAGCATGGCCTCGCGGATGGCGGAGCCGAGGGCTTCGGCATCGGGGTAGCGATCCGCCGGATTTTTCGCCAAGGCCCGCTTCACGACCGCGAGCAGGCGTCCCGACGCATCCTTCAGATCCTCCGGGGGAATCGGTTCAGGAGGGTGCAGGAGGATCCGGTTCAGAACGGACGTGGTGGTGTCGCCCCGGAAGGGCTTTCGGCCCCCCGTGAGGACCTCGTAGAGGATCACCCCCAATGCGAAGAGGTCGGAGCTGGTCGTGGCTTTGCCCGTGTCCAGGTATTCGGGGGCCATGTAGCTCACGGTGCCCATCCAGGTCCCGGTTTGCGTCAGCCCCGAGGGCCCCATCTGGGCCACGCCAAAGTCCATGAGCTTGGCGTGGAACCGCTTGCCGCGCTTGGTGACCAGGATGTTGGCGGGTTTGATGTCGCGGTGGACCACGCCCTGCTCGTGGGCGTAGGCCAGACCATCACAGACCTGGGCCAGCACCTTGAGCAGTTCGGCCTTGGGCGTTTTCCCTTCCCGGATCAGGGTCTCTAGCTCGTTCCCATCGAGGAATTCCATGGCGAGGTAGTGGACCCCCTCGTCCTCCCCGAATTCGAAGACAGTGACGATGTGGGGATGGTTGAGCATGGCCGCCGCGCGGGCCTCCCGCTCAAACCGGGCCTGGGCCTCCTCGCCGAAGGCCGAGCCCGCTGAGATCACCTTCAGCGCCACTTCTCGGCCGAGCTTCGGGTCCCGCCCCAGGTAGACCTCCCCCATGGCCCCTTTGCCCAGGAGGCGCACCACCTCGAATTTGCCGAGCCGATCCCGCATGGGCATCCTATCGGCACCAACTCGGCGGGCGTTCAGTCTGGACCCGGAACCTACCTTGCCTCGATGGGCATGTGCCGCAGGTGCTCCACCCGCGCTGCCATGGGGGGGTGGGTGGAGAAGAGGCTCATGAGGCCCCCACCCTTGAGGGGGTTCACGATCATCATGTGGGCTGTGGCGGGCTGGGCGGACTGCATGGGCAGTTGCTGGTTGTAGGCTTGCAGCCGCTCCAGAGCCGAGGCCAGCAGGTCGGGGCGCCCCGTCAGGTGGGCACTGTATTCATCGGCCAAGTACTCGCGGGACCGGCTCACGGCCATCTGCAGCAGGATGGCCGCGATGGGCCCCAGGATCATGATCGCGATGCCCGCCAAGGGATTGGAGCGGCCCTCCTCGTCTCGGGGGCTGACCCACATGGCCATGCGGGAGAGGAACATGATCGCCTGCGCCAGCACCGCCGACATGCTGCTGATAAGAATGTCCCTGTGCTTCACATGGCCCAGTTCATGGGCGATGACGGCTTCCAGCTCGGGGCGGCTGAGCACCCGCATGATGCCCTCCGTCACGGCCACCACGGCGTGTTCGGGATTGCGCCCCGTGGCGAAGGCGTTGGGGGTGTCCTCGGGAATGATGGCGATGCGGGGCATGGGCAGACCGGCCCGCTGCGCAAGGTTCGCCACGATGGCGTGCAGCTCCGGGGCCTCGGCCTGGGTGACGGGCCGGGCGCCGTAGCTGGCCAACACGATCTTGTCGGAGAAGAAGTAGCTCACGCCATTCATGACCAGGCCAATGGCCAGAGCCAGAACCATGCCGGACTGCCCTCCGACCAGGTCGCCGATCCACACGAGCAGGCCGGTCATGGCCACGATGAGGAGCAGGGTCTTGGTCTGATTCATGGGGCGGCCTCCGGGTTCAGGATACGAAACGGGTCAAGCGCCCATGCGTTTGATGACCACCAGCGTCACGTCATCGCGGAAGCGCCCGTCCTCCAGATGCCGAAAGGTCTCCACTAGCAGGTCTTCGAACAGATCGTAGGCACTGGCCTCGGGATGGCGCAGCACCACGTCCGCGAGGGGGCCATCCCCCAGGTCCTCGCCGGCGGCATTCTCAGCCTCCACAATGCCGTCCGTGAAGATCACCAGGGCGTCGCCCGGTTCCATGTGCGCCCGCCCCTCGCTGAAGGAGACCCCCGGCAGCAGGCCCACCATGGGACCGGTGGGGGCCAGCCGCACCACCTCCCCGCCCTGCCGCACCAAGAGGGGCGGATTGTGGCCGCCGTTCACATAGCGCAGGTCGCCGTTGGCCGGGTTGAGGCTCCCCGCAAAAAGGGTGGTGTAGCGGTTCCCGTCCCGGACGGCGTTCATACGGCGATTCACCCGTTCCGCAAACTTCCCCCAGTCACCGACGCGGTGGTCCGCCGTGGCCCGCAGGAAGGCCGAGAGCTGGGTCATCATCAGGCAGGCGGGCAGCCCCTTGCCCGAGATGTCGCCCACGGCGAGGTGCAGGCGATCCCCATGGGCCTCGTCCCGGGCCATCCAGAGGTCATAGAGATCCCCTCCGACTACGTGGTACGGCAGGTTGGCCGCCGCGCACTGCCAGCCCTCGGGCTCGGGCAGGGCCTTGGGCAGCAGGCTGCGCTGAATGTTGCGCGCCAGGTCCAGATCCTTCTCCATGCGTTCCGCCTGCAGGCGGGACTCCCGGAATTCCAGGCTGGACAGTTGAGAGGACGTAAGGTTCAGCAGGGTGCGGAGGAAGACTAGGTCATCCTCGGACAGCAGACCCACGGTCGGTTCTGCGGCGTAGGCGAAACCATGGCTGTGGTTCTGGTCCAGAAGTTCAATGGCGTGGACGAGTCCCCGGGCCTGCACCACCTCGTGCAGCTGCTCCCCGTCCAGATAGTCGGGGAGGGTTCCCAGACCCTTGGTGTGGAGCACCTGCCCCTGGGCATCCACCACCAACAGACGCATGATGCGGAATTCGCCCATGAGCGTGTTCGCCATGAGGCGCACCAGATCGCGCCGGGTCTCCACCTCCCCCAGGTTCCGGGTGAGCTCGAAGACCGTATTGAGCCTGGACAACTGGAGCGCCAAGGCCTGGTTCTGCGAGCTTCGCACCGCCTCCGCCCGGCGCCAGGCCAGCAGCGGCGCGCTGATGGAGAGCAGGAGGGGCACGGCGCCCGGCAGCGTCTCCGCCCGGAGGACGAGGTGGCCGTACAACTCGTCCCCGTACCGCCAGGGCAACACCTGCCAGCCCTCGCCGGGGTGCGTCGGAAAGGCTGGTGCAGCGCCCCGGAGGAAGAGCCACTTCCCGCCATCCCACAGCCCGCCCTGACTCGCCTTGGCGATGCCCATGACCGTGATGCCCACCAGGTGGATCAGGTCATCTTCGCTGCCCTGCTCCGGGAAGGTCTCCAGGAAGTCGATGAGGGGAAGCAGTTCCTGCGCCCCTTCGGGGATCTTCAGCGCCAGTTGGCGGAGGCGGTCGAAGGGATTGGTCGGCATCGGAAATGAACCGGCAGTTCAGCTGATCTTCTTGATCAGGCAGCACTCGTTGCGACCAGAGACCTCGTCCGCCTTGAACTGGACCTCATCCATGAACCGGCTCATGAGCAGCAGTCCCAGGCCGCCCTTGCGCGGATGCTTGATGTATTCCTTGGGATCCGGCAGCACCATCTGGTCGCCGCGGATGCCCTGGCCGGAATGCCAGATGTGGATTTCCAGGGCCGTGTCGGTGAAGCGCAGTTCCAGCTCCACGCTGTGCTCGCCCTCGCCATGGTAGGCGTGAATAATCACGTTGGTCACGGCCTCGTCAACCGCAATGCTCACCTTGGCGGCCGTGGCATCATCCATGCCCGCCACCAGGGAGGCGCGCTTGGCCAGGCCCGTCACCAGGTTGAGGTAGCGGGTCTGGCTCGGGATGATGAGCCGGAACTGGGCGTGGTCCATTTTGGCCACCACACTCACCCCTTCTGCCCGGGCGCAGTGGCGGCCAAGGCCTGCTCCTCCTCACCGAACACCCGGTAGAGCTGGGTGAAGCCGAGCGTGTCGAAGATGGCGAAGACGTTGTCCTGCAGGTTGGACAGCAGGATATCCCCCCCGTGCTCCCGCACGGTCTCGATCAGGCCCATGATCGCCCCCAGGCCGGCCGAGCTGATGTAGTTGAGGTCCTTGCAATTGAGCAGGATCGTGTAACGGCCACCCTGGACCAGTCCCTCCAGAGCCTCCTCAAATTCCCGGACGGTATGGGCATTGATGAACCCGGTGGGAAGCAGCACCGCCACTTCACCAACCTGCCTCACCGCGATGGAAAGATCCGCCATTCGACGACTCCAAAGAACCTGGGTCATCCTATCGGCTACCTGGATCAATTGCCAGCCCACTGATATCCACAGGGTTCTTCGGATATCCTTGGGGCCAACCTCCACCGAGCCCTCGATGAGCGACCCCCGCCCTGCGGACCAGCCCCAGAACGATGTCCTCCGGACCCGATTGGAGGCGTGGCTTAATCAGAAGAACCAGACCCTCCTGGAGGAGGTGATGGCCACCTGGCAGGGTGCCCTTTCCGGGTTCCATCCCAGCGAGGCCATGCTTGCGGAACTGCGCGACGCCATGGCCCCTGCCGCCCCGACCGGCGCTGTCGAGGATGCGGAGACCCAGCTGTCCTCCGCGCTGGACCTCGTGGAAGACGCGAGCAGTCAAAGCGATCTCCTCAGGCGGCTTCTGGATGCCTTATCCCCGCTCGTCGAGCGGAGCGCCCTCTTCATTCTCAAACAGGGCCTGGCCTCCCTCTACGCGCAGCGGGGCTTCGAGGCCGAGGCGCCGCCGAGAACGGCTGCCGTGGTTCCGCCGCCGGATCTCGAGGCCCTCATCCAAGGCCTGACCCGGTCCCTTCGTCGGCAAGGTCTCGGCTACTCAGCCCTGCTCGCGCCCATCAGCAGTTTCGAGGCCGCCGACCTCGCCATCTTCCCCATCCGCCACAAGAAGAAGGCTGTGGCCCTGCTGCTGGTGGACAGCGGACTGCGCAGCAAGCTGGATCATCCTGAGCAGGTCCGAGCCCTGGTGCTGGCTACCTCGGCCATGCTCGCCGCCCTGGCCGCCGGTAAGGACGAGGACACCCGGAGCCATGCGCCGGCCCCCTCCTCCAGCGCCCCCACCCAGGTGCTTCCCGAACCCATCGAGCCAGCCCCTCCGGTCGGCCTGGATCCCCGCACGCGCGCCGCGGCCGAGCGCCTGGCCCGGGTGCTGGTGGGCGACGTGGAGCTCTATTTCCCCGAAAAGGTGGCCCAATCCCGCCTCCGGGGAAACCTCTATGGGCTGCTTCGGGATGAACTCGACCGCAGCCGCGCCACCTTCGTGGATCGGTTCGGCGAGGACGTGGAAGTCAAATACAGGATTTTCACCACCACCGTCCTCCATCAACTGTGCGATGGCAACCTTTCCAGATTGGGTGCTGCGCCCTGGGCCTAGGACCAATCTGACAAAGGGTGACAACTGGACCTAAATCTGGTAGAACCTTGTTCCTTTGGGTTTGAACGAGGGCAAGGTTATGGCGAATCTCGGAAAAAAGTTCACTTGTTTCCAATGCGCGGCGAAGTTCTACGACTTCGGCAAGCCGGAGGCTCTCTGCCCGAAATGCGGGGCCAACCAAAAGGGTGCACCGGCCAAGGCAAAGGTTGTGAAGAAGGAAAAGACCGTCCACGTGATCGAGGACGACTTCACCCCTGAGCCCGAAGCGGAGAACCTCGAAGAGACGTTCACCGAGAGTGGCGTCGCCATCGAGCGAGGCCGTCCCGAAGGCTTCGACCCCGGCGACCTGCGCATGGACGACTACGAGGAGTAGGCAGGCGCCGGATCTGCGATCCGGCGTAGGTAGGCATAATGTCCAGGTGATGCCGCCTGCCCCACCGCTCATCGACCGCCACACCCATCTGGAAGGTTCCCTCGATCCCCATTGGGTTCGGTGGGAAGCGGAACGCCGTTGCCTCGCCCTTCCAGCCAGCCTGGAGACTCTCTGGTCGGGCACGGCAGTGCCCTTCGAGGGTTTTATCGAGGCTTTTCTATTCGGCGCGGCCCTGCTGGACAGTCGGGAGTCGGTTCGTGAGGCCGCCCTGGCCGTCGCGCGACGCACGCGGCTGGCGGGCGGGACGGGGTTCGACCTCTGGGTGTCGCCACACTTCCTGGTGGTTCACCGCGGCCAGATCACTCTTGATGCCTTCTGGCGCGGCCTGGAGGAGGGGCTTGCCGAAGCGGCCTCCTGGGGTCTTCGCAGTTGCGTGGTCGTGGATGCCGTCAACCATTTCGGTCCAAAGCACGGTCAGGCCGTCCTCGACCTGGTGCTGCCGGCTCTGCCCCCTTTCGTGAAGGGCTTCTCCACCGGCGGTCTGGAGGGCAGCCCCTTCCGGGCGTGGGCCCCCGTCTTCGACCGGGCCCGGTCTGCGGGCATGCACATCGCCGCCCACGCCGGCGAAAATGGACCTGGCTCGAATGTCCGCGAGGCGGTCCTGGAGGGGGGCGTCGCCCGCATCGTCCACGGCATCAGGGCTGACACGGCCACCTTTGAGTTGCTGGCGGAGCTTCGGATTCCCGTGGATATCTGCCCCAGTTCCAACCGGGTCCTCGCCGCTGATGTGGCCCCCCATCCCCTGCCCCTGATGCTAAGCGCGGGCGTGCGGTGCGCCCTTGGCACCGACGATCCGGGCCTCATCCCCTGCGATCTGGTCACCGAAGCCGCGGCAGCCCAAGCCATGGGCCTGGATGAGGCAGCCCTGGCCACCCTGGGCCGGAACGGGGTCGAAGATGCCTGGTGCATGGACTCAGGGGTCGAAGCGGCCGGGTCTTCCAGGTAGACTAGGGGATTCGGTGCGCGCCCATAGCTCAGCTGGATAGAGCATCAGGCTTCGAACCTGAGGGTCGGGCGTTCGAGTCGCTCTGGGCGCACCACCGGTTTGACAAGTTGGTTTTTTTGCGAGCGTGGCGGAATTGGTAGACGCACTGGATTTAGGTTCCAGCGGTTCACACCGTGTCGGTTCGAGTCCGACCGTTCGCACCACTTCAGAATCGCTTTCGGCGCTTCTGAACCTTGAAAAGCCAAAGCAGCGCCCCCACGCACATTCCACGGATTTCTAGGAGCATCCATGTCTGCCACCCTCCACCACCAGTCCCCCACCCGCAAGGCCGTCGAAGTGACAGTGCCCGCCACTGAGGTGAGTGCCATCTTCAGCGAAGTGGTGGCGAAGATCGCCCCGAAGGTGCGCATCCCCGGCTTCCGTCCCGGCAAGGCCCCGCGCCCGGTCCTCATGCAGAAATACGCCCGCGAGATCCAATCGGATGTGGCCCAGCAGCTCGTCGAAAAGCACTTCTGGAAGGCCGCGCAGGAGGCCGGCGCTTTGCCCATCTCCCACCCCACGCTGGAGAAGCTGGATTTGAAGGAAGGCGCTGACGCCGTCTTCCGGGCCCAGTTCGACGTGGCGCCCGAAGTGCTTCTGCCGGACTACAGGGCCATGGTTCTCACCAAGAAGAAGCGGATCATCGATGAGGCCACGTTCCTCGAACACCTCGAAGGCCTCCGGCAGCGCGCCACCAAGTTCCTTCCGGTGGAGGATGGCGTTGTGGCCCAGGGCCTGATCGCCACCTGCGATATCCGGGTGAAACCCCAGGGACTGAAAGCTCAGACGTACCAGGACCAAGTGTTGGAGATCGACGAGAAGCGGCCCTTCGACGCCCAGCTGGCGGGCCTGAAGGTTGACGAGAAGAAGGTCTTCACCCTGACCCATCCAGCGGACGACACCAACACCGTCCTGGCGGGGAAAACCCTCGCCTACGACGTCCACGTCAAGGATCTGCGCGCCAAGGAAGTGCCCGTCATTGACGACGAGTTTGCCAAGGATATGGGCGCCTACGAGAACCTTGAGGCCCTAAAGACCGCCGTCAAGCAGGATCTCGAAGAGGCCACCGAGCGCGATGCCCTGGCCCGCCTGCATACCACCATGCTGGACACCCTTTTGGACGCGGCTCCCTTCGAGGTGCCCCGCTCCATGGTCAGCCTGCAGCTCGACGACTACTGCCAGGAGTTCGCCCAGCACGTGGGCCGCCAGGGCATGGACCCCAAGAAGGTGAACTGGCAGGCCTATCGCCAGTACCGCCAGAACGACGCCGAGCGCGCCGTTCGCAGCGGCTACCTGCTCCAGGCCATCGGCAATGCCGAGTCCATCGAAGTCCCCGAAGCCGACATTGACGCCGAGATCCGGGCCTACATGACCGAGAACCAGATCCTGCAGCCCTTCGACGCCTTCAAGGCCGACCTGGATCGCCGCGGCAACACGACCGAGATCAAGGGACGCCTGCGCACGGACCGGATCTTCGAGCACCTGCTCACGACCGCCCAGGTCACCGAGGAACGGCTGGACAAGGCCGCCTTCGAGGCCCTGGTCGAACTGGAGCGCAAGCGGGAGGCCGGCCTCCCCGTGAACCGCTTCGATGCCGGTGGTCTGGAAGGTGGCGACCTGGAGGGCCAGGAGGGTGGCGAACCCGCCGCCGTGGCACCTGTGGACCACGTCCATGGCCCCGGCTGTGATCACGACCATGAGGCCGAGGGCGAGGAAAAACCCGTAAAGAAGGTTAAGAAGGACGCCGCCAAGACCGAAGCGGCTGTCGAAGAAAAGCCCAAAAAGGCCTCGAGGAAGGAAGAGCCCGCCGAAGTGAAGCCCAAGGCAAAGAAGGCCACGGCCGCCAAGAAGTAGCAGTCTGTTTAGACGCCAACAAGAAGGCGCCCGTTGGCGCCTTCTTGTTA
>JANYAS010000117.1 GCA_025361205.1 Holophagaceae bacterium | reverse complement strand
TGGTCGATGTCGTCGGCCCGGACGGGGGCGATCTCGCCGATATCCTGGCGGGTGGTCCGTGGGTGAGCTCCTGGAGAACGGCTTCCGCGTCGGCCTCGTGCGCGTGCAGCGGGCCATCAAGGAGAAGTTCAGCATCGCGCAGGATCCCAACAGCCCCCTGCACGCGCACGAGGCCGACCCGGAAGCCGTTCTCAAGGAGTTCGCCCACGGACCGCACGCGGCGGTTGCCCAGGTGGTCGATATCGTCCGAACGGACGGGCGCCACTTCGCCGAAGTCCTGGCGGCTGGTGTCGTACTTCTTCAGCCGAAGCAGGTAGTGCACGGTCTTCACGAAGTCGTCGGGGCCGAGGGTCCGGAAGTCCAGGTCGGTGGTGAGGCCGAGCTTGGCGTTGATCTTGTGGCGGCCCACCTTGCTGAGGTCGTACTTCTGGCCGTCGAAGAACATGCCGAACAGGAGCTTCTTGCTGGATTCCAGGGTGGCGGGTTCGCCGGGCCGGATCTTCTTGAAGAGCTCCTTGCCGGCCTCTTCACTATCCTCGGTGTGGTCCTTGGCCAGGGTCTCCGAGAAGACCTTGCCGGTGGCGTCGGAATCGGGGAAACAGACATCGAAGGTGTGGATGTCGTTGGCCAGGAACATCTCGAGGTGGGTCTGAAGGAAGGGGTCATTGGCCTCCATGAGCACTTCGCCGGTACCCATGTTGACGATGTCCTGCAACAGCACGGCGCCGTCGAGCATCTCGCGGGAGACGGGGACATCCTTGACGCCGGACTTCTCCATCAGCTCGAGGGTGCGCCGGCTAATCTTCTTGTCCTTGGCGAGGATGACTTCCTTCGTCTTGGGGTGCTTGACGTCCTCCTCGGTCTTCTTGCCGAAGAGGTGCTCGCCGACGGCGACACTCAGCTTGCCCTTCTTGAGCAGGAAGGTGGCCGGGGTGTAGAAGTGGCGGAGCATCAGCTCGTTGGAGGCGAGACCCTCGCTGAAGAGGCCCAGGGCGCGCATGAAGGTGGTGCCGAGGAACTTGCGCTTGCGGTCGATACGGGCGTAGAGCAGGCCCTTGGCGTCCAGTTCGAACTCGATCCAGGACCCGCGGTACGGGATCACCTGGGCGCTGTAGAGGCTCTTGTCCGACGAGATGCTGAAGAACACGCCGGGGCTGCGGTGCAGCTGGCTTACGATCACGCGCTCAGTGCCGTTGATGATGAAGGTGCCGCGGTCGGTCATGATCGGCAGGTCGCCGAAGTAGACTTCCGAATCCTGGCTCTGCTTGAAGCGGCGGTTGCCCTTGTCGTCCTTCTCAAACTGGTTGAGGCGAACGCGGATCTTCAGGGGGGCAGCCATGGTGGAACCACGCTCCACGCACTCTTCCATGCCCATCTTCTGCTTCATCGAGACGGGCTCTTGGCACACGTCGCAGATGGTGGCGGCATTCTTGTTGCGCGTGCCGCACTGGGGGCAGTCCACCGTGGGATCCTTCGGGTGGTCCGACACGATGCTGTGGCTGCACTGCTTGCACTGGGTGCGGAGGTGCTCGAGGCCAAGGTACTTCTCGCATTTGCAGGCCCAGTGACCCACGGTGTAGTCGAGGAACTCGACTTCCAGTGTGGCGTCGGTGCCATCGGGGTTCTTGCCGTTCTGCACGGGGAACATCGACTCGAACACGGCCTTCAGGCCGCGTGGCTGCCGCTCACTGTGCAGCAGATTCATCTGGAGGAATTCGTCGTAGCTCCGCTTCTGGATATCGATCAGGTTTGGAATGGGAACCAGGGACCGAATCTTCGAGAAGTTGTGGCGCTGGCGGTAGATGTTCTGATGAACACTCATGGTTCGCTCCAGATGGAATTGGCGGAACCTTCTATGGACGGCACGCGACCAAGCAATTCACGGCTGCGTGCCTTGAGCAAAGACGGCTTTGTCCCAGGACCGCAGCCCAGGGACGGGATTCATGTGCGAGGCTGCGGGATACCCAGGTACGCACCGATGACCACCCCGCCACCCAACGGTGGAAGGCGTGGCCCAGATACGAGGATGGTGCTAAGACGGCGGGCGTTTGGCAACCAGGGGCCTTTGAAGGTGCGAAAACCGTACAGGTTTCCGGACGGAAAGGAATAATCGTACCACAACCAGGCAAAAGCGCAAAGCGCAAGGTGTAGAACACACCCTACGCTTTGCGTTACTCGTGAAAGAAAAGCTACTTGATCTCGACCTTGGCGCCGGCCGCTTCGAGCTTTTCCTTGATCTTCGTGGCTTCTTCCTTGGTGATGGCTTCCTTGACGGCCTTGGGAGCGCCGTCAACGAGGTCCTTGGCTTCCTTCAAGCCGAGGCCCGAGACGATCTCGCGGACCGCCTTGATGACGTTCAACTTGTTGGCGCCAGCTTCCAGCAGCATGACGTTGAATTCAGTCTGTTCCTCGACGGCGACAGCGGCAGCGCCCGCGGGGGCGCCAACGGCCATGGCGGCGGCGGAGACGCCGAAGCGCTCCTCGAGGGCCTTGACCAGATTGGCCAGGTCGAGCACGGTCATCGTTTCGATTTCAGCGATGAGCTGATCAGCAGTGAGAGCCATGATGGCCTCCTAGTTTCGAAAGTGGGTTATGGGTTCGGGGTTGGGTATTACTCGCCGGCCTTCTGCTTGCGGATGCCCTCGAGGGCGACCGCCAGACCGGAGATCGGGTACTGCATGAGGTAGAGCAACTTGGCCAGCAGCACATCGCGGCTCGGCAGTTCGGCCAAGGCCTGAAGCTGCTGGGCAGTGAGGGGCTTGCCGTCCATAATGCCGGCCTTGAAGATGGCGGCTGGATTGTCCTTGAGGAAGCTGTTGACGGCCTTCGCAAGGGCGATGACATCATCAATGGTGGTGGCCACCGCACTGGAGCCCTTGAATGAACCGCCCAGGGCCTCGAAGGAGGTGTCCTTCACGGCCAGGCGGAGCAGGGTGTTTTTGCTGACACGATACTGGGCTTTGCTTGCGCGGACGTTCTTGCGAAAGGCGGCATCTTTCTCAACTGCAAGGCCCTTGAACTCGATCACGACCGCGGATGTGGCGGAGGCGAAGGTCTTCTTGAGTTCGGCGACTTCGGCGATTTTCTGGTTCTTTTCCAAGGTCGGCCTCCTACTTCTCAACGGTTGTGGTGTTGAGGGTGACGGAGGGACCCATCGTGGAGGCGATATACATCGTCTTCACATACTTGCCCTTCGCCGCGGGCGGCTTGGCCCTGTGGACGGCATCGATGAGCGCCTTGGCGTTCTCTTCCAGCTTCTCAATGCCGAAGGAGAGCTTGCCGACGGGCGCGTGGATGATGCCGGTCTTATCGACGCGGTACTCAACCTTGCCAGCCTTGATCTCCTTGATGGCCTTGACCACGTCGAAGGTCACGGTGCCGGTCTTGGGATTGGGCATGAGTCCCCGGGGACCGAGCACTTTGCCCAGTCGGCCGACGCCCTTCATCATGTCGGGGGTCGCAACCAGGGCATCGAAGTCGAGGAATCCACCGGCGATTTTCTCGACCAGGTCATCACCGCCCACGATCTCGGCGCCCGCTGCTTCCGCTTCCTTGATCTTTTCGCCACCTGCGATCACCGCCACACGCATGGTCTTGCCCGTTCCGTGGGGCAGGACGATGGTGCCACGGACCATCTGGTCCGCGTGGCGGGGGTCCACTCCGAGCCGCATGTGGACTTCCACCGTTTCGTCGAACTTGGCGTAAGCCACGTCCTTCACCACGGTGAGAGCATCCTTCAGCTCGTAGGGGCGATCCTCGATCTTGGCCGCGGCAGCCCGGTACTTCTTTCCAGGTTTTGCCATATTGGCTCCATTCGAACGATCTCCCGCGATGACGGTCGCGGTGGCCGGGATTGCCGCACGTCGCGGCTCTCCGTATGAAACGGCCCGCCCGGGCTTGAGACCCGTGCGGAAAAGGTTGTCGCTAATCGACGACGTCGACACCCATGGAGCGGGCGGAGCCGGCGATGGATCGGACGGCGGCCTCAAGGCTGCCGGCGGTGAGGTCGGGCATTTTTACCAGGGCGATCTCGGCGAGCTGCGCCTTGGTGATCTTGCCGACCTTCGTCTTGTTGGGAGTGGGACTGCCCTTGTCCAGACCGAGCTTCTTCATGATCAGCACGGCGGCGGGGGGGGTCTTCAGGATGAAGCTGAAGCTGCGATCGGCGAACACGGTGATGACGACGGGGAGGGTGGTGCCCTTCTCGACCGCGCCCACGGACTTCGCGTTGAACTGCTTCACGAACTCCATGATGTTGACGCCGTGCTGGCCCAGCGCGGGTCCAACGGGAGGGGCCGGAGTGGCCGAGCCCGCGGGCAGTTGCAACTTGATGTAGCCGGTGATCTTCTTAGCCATGTCTTGTTCCTCATTCCTGCAGCGGATTCCAACGAATGCCGGCGACTGCTGCCTTGGTGGGCGGGGGGCGGGATTGCCGCGAACGCCAGGTTGTCTGTCAAGCCCGATCCCGGCTTTGCCGGGTGAGGGCGTGGGGGCCCGGGGGTGTAGGGCGCAAGCCCGGTCCCCCGGACAGCTTTAACGCTTTTCCACCTGGATGAAGTCGAGCTCCACGGGGGTGCTTCGACCGAACACCGTCACCAGCACTTTGATGGTGGAGCGCTCTTCGTGGATCTCGTCCACGTCCCCTTCGAAATTGGCGAAGGGGCCGTCTATGATACGGACCTTTTCGCCCTTCTCAAAGTGGTATTTGGGTTTGGGCTTCTCTTGGGTCTCTTCGGTGTGGTGCATGATCTGGCGGACTTCCTCGTCCGTCAGGGGCGTGGGCCGCTTCTTGTTGGCCCCCACGAAGCTGGTGACCTTCGGCGTGTTGCGCACCAGGTGCCAGTCGGCATCGGCCATCTCCACGGAACCATCGGGCTTGCGCTCCACCTGGATCTGCACGAGCAGGTAGCCAGGGAACGACTTGCGCTTCTTGATGACGCGTTCCTTCTTGCCGGACTTGGCGTCGATCTTCATCTCTTCGTAGGTCTCCTCGGGGATCTGAATGTCCCCGAAGCTCTCCGAACGCTCTTCCATCTTGATGCGCTGGCGGAGATGTTCCATCACCTTG
>JANYAS010000113.1 GCA_025361205.1 Holophagaceae bacterium | reverse complement strand
GCCCGCGCTACACGGGCTACCCCATGCCTCCGGTCTGGTCCGAGGACTTCCAGGAGTCCGAGATCCTTACGGCCCTTGAGCCGCGAGCAGACCAGGTCCAATTCCTTCGTCACGGCCGCCAGGTAGGCCTCCACGGGGTCGTACTGGGGGCTCACCACCACGTTGCAGCCGCAGTAGGCGCAGCGGCGGGGACAGAAGGGAATGTGCAGGTAGAGCGACAGGGCCTCGTCCTGGCGGGCGTCGGCGCGGTCAAGGGCCGTAAGGATCTCGGACTCCTGGAAGTCCTCGGACCAGACCGGAGGCATGGGGTAGCCCGTGTAGCGCGGGCCGGGACGGTCGTAGCGTCGGATAAGCTCGGCGAGCTGGTTCATGCCTTCACCTCATCGAGGACGGCCGCCACGATGGCGGGATCGGTCTCGGGGGTGAGCCCGTGGCCGAGGTTGAAGATGTGAGGATGGCCCTTCATGACGTCCACGATGGCCCGGGTCTTCTTCCGGGCGGTGGCCTCCCCGGCGAGCAGGGCGATGGGATCCAGGTTGCCCTGGAGCACCATCTTTGGGAACCGGCGGCGAGCCTCACTGATGGGCACCTGCCAGGGCACCGCCAGGCCCTTGCAGGAGAGCTGGTTCAGGGCATCCGGCAGATAGCCCGTCCGGGCGAAAAAGAGGGTCGGTGCCGCGGTCACCTGGGCCAGGGTGCGTTCCACTGCAGGTAGAGCGAACGTCGCGTAGTCGTCAGCATCCAGTTCGCCCGCCCAGGTGTCGAAGAGTTGCACGCCCTGGGCGCCGGCTTCGATGTGCAAGTTCAGCAGGCGCGCGGCGGCGTCCGCCAACTTGTCCATCCACTTGCGGGCGAGCACGGGTTCCTGGTGAATGAAGGCTTTGGCCTTCGCCCAGCTCTTGCTGCCCTTCCCTTCGATACCATAGGCCAGCAGGGTCCAGGGAGCGCCCGCGAAGCCGAGCATGGTGACCTGGGGGGGCAGTGCGGCTTTCACCTTGCGGATGGCCGCGCAGACCGGATCGAAGATCGATTCGTCCAGGGGACGGTCGATATCGATCTGGTCCAGCGTCTTGCCGATCCGGGGCCCGCCCTCGGGAATCGTCACCTCGCAGCCCAGGGCGTCGAGGATCACCAGGATGTCGCTGAAGATGATGGCGCCGTCGATCTGGGGGAAGTGGCGGATGGGCTGCAGTGTCACTTCGGCGGCCAGATCCGAATCGCTCAGCAATTGCTCGAAGCTGACCTTGGCTCGGATGGCGCGGTACTCGGGCAGGAAGCGCCCGGCCTGGCGCATGAACCAGACCGGGGGCTTATCGAGGGCTTCGCCGTTCAGAACACGAAGGAGGGGCTGCATGGGAACTCCAAGAAAAGAAAAGGGCCTAACCGCAGATGTCGCAGATGTCGCAGATTGCGCAGATGAGAATTCAGGAACTCAGCGGGCCAATATCTGGGTCATCTGCGCCATCTGCGGTTTCAAACAAAATCCTTGGCCACGGCGGCCACGGCCCTCTTGAAATGGGCCAGTTCGGCCTCGCCGTGGGCGGCGCTGAGGAAGGCCACTTCATAGCCACTGGGCGGCAGGTAGACGCCCTGATCGAGCAGGGCCTTGTGGAGGCGGTTGAAGGTGCTGATGGACTCGCCCTTAACCGCGTCGCTGCGGCGCACGCCATTCTGGAAGAGCGGCCAGAGCAGGCTGCCGTACCGGGGGCAGTGCAGCCCCGGAATGGTTTCGAAGGCCGTGGCCCAGGCCTGGGCGTTGGACTCCAGGGTGGCGTAGAAGGCGGGGGTCAACTTCTGCATGGTGGCCAGACCCGCGGCCATGGCCACGGGGTTGCCCGACAAGGTGCCCGCCTGGTAGACCGGGCCATCGGGAGCGACGACACCCATGATGTCCTTGCGGCCACCGTAGAGGCCCACCGGCATGCCGCCGCCGATGATCTTGCCGTAGGTGCCCATGTCCGGGGTGATACCCAGGCGCTCTGCGGCCCCCCCCGGTGCCACTCGGAAGCCACTGATAACCTCATCGAAGATGAGGATCACGCCGTGCTTGGTGCAGAGCTCGCGCAGGCGCTGAAGGAACTCGGGCCGCTGGAGCAGCAGGCCGTTGTTGGCGGGGATGGGCTCGATGATGGCTGCGGCCAGTTCGTTCCCGATCTCGGCGAAAGTGCGCTCCAGGGTTTCCAGGTCGTCCAGTGACACCACGGAGGTCAACTCGGCGATGGCCTTAGGCACGCCTGCGCTGGTGGGAGCCCCGAAGGTGATGAGGCCCGAGCCGGCCTTCACCAGCAGTCCGTCGCTGTGGCCGTGGTAGCAACCTTCGAACTTCAGGATGCGCTCCCGGCCCGTGAAGCCGCGGGCGGCGCGCAGGGCCGACATGACGGCCTCGGTGCCCGAGGAAACGAAGCGCATCTTTTCGATGAAGGGCACCATCTCCTTGATGCGGCGGGCCAGGAACAGTTCGCGGCGACTGGGCGCCCCGAAGGTCAGGCCCTCCTGC
Organism: Holophagaceae bacterium; assembly: GCA_025361205.1. Lineage (GTDB taxonomy): Bacteria > Acidobacteriota > Holophagae > Holophagales > Holophagaceae > Geothrix. The sequence continues at coordinate 10,113 of JANYAS010000113.1, read as the reverse complement.
ATGGACTCCGTCACCGCCGCCAGGATGTCGGGGTGGGCATGCCCCAGGATCAGCGGCCCCCAGGACATGCAGAGGTCCAGGAACCGCTGGCCGTCCTCATCCTCGAACCAGGCGCCGGAAGCCTTCTTGAAAAACTTGGGCGTACCGCCCACCGCCCGGAAGGCCCGCACCGGACTGGAGACGCCACCGGGGAAGTGGGTCAGCGCTTCGGCAAACATGGTTTCGTTGCTCATAAAAACCTCTAAGAATGAACCGCAGATGGCGCAGATAACGCAGATGAAAAGAGCGGATTTCTTATCTGCGAAATCTGCGTCATCTGCGGTTAAAAATTCAAGAAATCCAACCCTTCTCCACCGCCTCGCGGCCGGCGTAGGAAACGATCATGTCGGCGCCGGCACGCCGGATGGCGATGAGGTGCTGGTACATCAACTGATCCCCATCCAGCCAGCCCAGTCGGTCGGCGGCCTTCACGCTGCTGAACTCGCTGGACACGTGGTAGGCGCAGATGGGCGCCAGCTGGGCCTCCCGCAGACGCCAGATCAGATCGAGATTCGGCAAAGCCGGCTTGACCATGAGCATGTCCGCGCCCTCGTCAACATCGAGCAGGGCGTCGTTCAGGCCTTCGCGGGCATTGCGGGGGTCCATCTGGTAGGTCTTACGGTCGCCGAACTTCGGGCTGCTGTCGGCCGCCTCGCGGAAGGGGCCGTAGTAGGCCCCGGCGTGCTTGATGGCATAGCTGAGGATGCTGGTCCGGGTGAAGTCGTTCACGTCCAGCAGCTCGCGGATGGCGGCCACACGGCCATCCATCATGTCGCTGGGCGCGACCACGTCGGCCCCGGCCTCGGCATGGCGCAGTGCCATCTCCGCCAGGATCGGCAGGGTCTCGTCATTCCGGACCACACCTTCGTCGTCCACCACCCCGCAGTGCCCGTGGCTGGTGCAGCCGCAGAGGCAGACATCCGTCATGACGATCAGGTCGGAGCCGAAGGCCTTCTTGAGGGCTCTCACGGCCTGGGGGATCACACCCTCGTGATCGCAGGCGTAGCGGCCATCGGGCGTCTTGGACTCGGCATCGGGCACGCCGAAGAGCAGGACGCTGGCGAGGCCGCGCTTCAGGTCCTTCTCCACCTGGCGAACCGTGTCCTCCACCCCGGCCCGGACGATGCCCGGCAGGCTGGAGATTTCGCTGCTGCCTGCCTGGGGCTGCACGAAGTACGGCTGGATGAGATGGCGGGGGCGCAGGTCGGTTTCGGCCACCAGGTTGCGCATGGCCGCACTGGTGCGGAGACGGCGGGAGCGGTTCAGCATGGGGACTCCTCCTTCATGATCAGTTGAGCTGCCAGGTGCTGCGCAAGCATGGCCCAGAGCAGGCTGGGTTTCGGCTCGCAGTGGGCGTGGGCCGGGGCACCAGCCTTGGCGAAGGCCTCGGCGGTGGCTTCGCCCCAGGCAAACCGCTGCACCCTCGCGGCCAGGGGCGCCAGGATCTCAGCCTGAAGGGGGCTGAGGGCCAGCACCCCCTCGACCTTGGGAAGGGGCGGGAACGGATCCCTGGGGGCCTCCCGGTGGGTGACCCAGGGATGAATGAGCCACGGCGTGCCCTTGGCCGCCTCCTCCAGGTATTCCCGGCTGCGCTCGCCACGGGCCAGGATGAATTCGCCTCCGTCGGGAAACCGGGCCTGGAGCAGATCCCAGAGGGCCTCGGCCTTGGCTTCGGAAGGCAGCAGGACCTCCAGATCCTCCCGTCCCAGGGCATCGGAGGTGCCGGCCCCTTGCACCAGGCACAACGTTCCTGCGGGCAGCTGGGGGGCCGCGACTTTGGCACCAGAAGGGCTGAGCACCAGCAGCGCGGAGACGGCGGAGAAGGGCCTCGGGGGCGGTACGATGGAGGGTTCCAGCCGGGTGAAGGCATAGGGCACCGGCTTCCACCCCGCCTTGCGGACGGTTTCTGCCAGTGGATGCTGGGCCGGTCGGGCCAGCGCCAGGCGGGGGTGGTCGGTTGCGGGCGTCATGACAGGCCGATGCCCTGCAGAACCCTCGCCAGCAGATCCCGGTCATCCGTGCCCCGGGCCTCGGCGCGCCGCAGCTCGCCCTCAGGCGCGTAGGCCGCCTGAAGGAGCAGGCTGCCATCCGCCTGGGGCGTGGCCAGGGCACCCAGTGGCTGCTGGCAGCCACCCCCGATGCCCGCGAGTACCTGGCGTTCCAGCGTGACGCAGCGGGCCGTCATGCCATCGTGCAGTTCCGCCAAGGCCTCAACCAGATCGGTCCGGTCCGCCCGCGCCTCGGCCAGCAGGGCGCCCTGCCCCGGCGCCGACGGCAATTCCGCAGGGGACATGGGACGCACCATGAGGCCGGTCAGGTCCAGTCCCAGGCGCTTGAGCCCGGCTGCCGCGAGCATGGTGGCGTGGAGGGGTTCCTCCCGCAGGATTCCATCCCGGACGCGCTGGAGACGGGTCTGCACGTTGCCGCGGATCCAGGTGAACCGGGCCCGGGGGAACAGTTGGCTGAGCACCCGCTCGCGGCGCACGGCGCTGGTCCCGATGACCATATCCTCGGGCGCGTCGGCCCGCATCACCAGCCAGTCCGAGGGATCCTCACGCTGGGGAATGCAGGCCGGTATGATCCCTGCGGGCCGCTCCAGGGACACGTCCTTGAGGCTGTGGATGAGGAGGTCCGCCTGGCCCGCAGCCATGGCGTCCTCCAGTTCCTTGGTGAAGAAGCCCCCGCCCACAGCCTTGTCCAAGGGCCCCAGCAGCCACTGGTCGCCGGAGGTGGAGAACTTGCGCCACGAGACTTCGTAGCCCTTCGATTGCAGGAACTTCACCATAGGTTCGGCCTGGCCTACGGCCAGGGCGGAGCCTCGGGTGGCGATCGTGACACGCTTCATGCGGCACCTCCTGTGCCGCACCCTTCGGGCTTCGGCTTGACCAAAGTGGCCCTTCGCTCCTGCTTCGTTCTCATGGGATCAGCTTCCTTCCTCGACACTCGGTTTGGGTTGGGTCTGGACCAGGGCTCGAAAGGCAAGGGTGCGACCTCGGGTGAGGATTTCCTTCAGGGCTTCGCGCTGGTCGTCAGCCAGGCAGGGCATGTTGCCCTCCAGTGCCTGGACTTCCTCCTCCAGGGCCCCCCACGCCGAGTCCAGACGCTCCTGGGCCGAGAGCATGTGCCGCTTGCGGTCCCTGGCCAGGGCCCGGTGTCGCATGCGCACAGCAGCTCCGACCAGGTAGGGCTCCGCCTTCAGAGCGGCTTCGGCCCGTAGGGCTCGGGCCGTGGCGGTCTGGGCCAGGAAGGCATTCAGGTCGATGCGATGGACCCAGGGAAGCTGCTCCAACCCTTGTTCCGAGTCCGGAGGTAGCGCCAGGTCCAGGATCCGCAGGATGGGACGCCGGAGGGACTGCCAGGCGTCGAGCGTGAAGATCGGTTCAGGAGCCGCCGTGGCGGTAACGATGGCATCGAATCCGGCGGGGTCGTGCTGGAGCTGAGCCAAGTCCACCGTCACCAGACCCAAGGGATCGGCCAGATCGTGGGCCTTGCTGCGGGTGCGGTTGGCCACGGCGACCGTGAAGCCCCGTTCCGGCAGGCGCTCCGCGAGGTATTGGGTCATGGGTCCCACGCCCACCAGCGCAATCGAGGAACCCACCGCCAACCCTTCCACCAGGTGCTTGAGCGCAACCGTGGCGACGCTGACATTCCCATCGGCGAGCCCGAGCCGGGCGCGCAGCCGCTGGCCTTCCCGGATCACGTCCTCTACGGCCGTCTGGGCCTCCTCGCCCGCCACACCCACCTGGCGAGCCTGCACGAGGGCATCCTTCAGCTGCCCCGGGATCTCCCGATCCCCCAGGTTGGCGGATTCCAACCCAGCCGACATGGCCAGTAGGTGCACCCAGGCTTCCTCACCCTCATAGCGGCGGACGCCGGGGCCGGGATCAAGGGCCTCGGGCGCGCCGCCCCACACCATCCAGAGCACCCGCTGGCAGGTGGCCAGGTAGATGAGTTCGCGGGCCCCGGACCGGCGCTGCCAGTCGCGCAGGTGGGCCGGTAGGCCGTCCCGCACCACATGCTGCGCCACCATGTCCAAGTCGTGGACGGGCGCGTGGAAGCTGATCAACACTGGTTCCATATCGGATCTCATGATCGGCAGTTCGCGGCCTGGGTCAGTCACCGCTTCGTCATGCCGTCCCCAAAGTGGCGGCCATCACATCCCTTGGTTGGAAGGGACGGAAACAGGGTCTCCAGGGCTTCCCAATCCCATTCCTGCAGCGGCGGGACGGCCCCTTCCCGGAGCGACTGCTGGGTGAGCCAGGCGTCGTACACCACCAGGGCGCACATGGCCTCGGCCACGGGCACAATGCGTGGTGCAATGCAGGGATCGTGACGGCCCTGGGTGGAGATGTCCGCCGGGTGGCCCTCCCGGTCGATGGTTTTCTGCGCTTTCGAGATCGAACTGGTGGGCTTCACCGCCAGGCGCACCACCACGGGGGCGCCGGTGCTGATGCCCCCCAAGGTGCCGCCCGAGTCGTTCTTCAGCGGCCCTTCCGGCCCCAGAGGATCGTTGTTCTCGCTGCCGCGACGACGGGCGCTAGCAAACCCCGCCCCCAGTTCCACTCCCTTCACCGCGCCGATGGACATGCAGGCCAGGGCCAATAGCCCATCCAGCTTGCCGAAGGCCGGATCACCCAAGCCCACGGGCAAGCCCTCGATCCACACCTCACAGATGCCGCCCACGCTGTCCCCATCGGCCCGGGCGGCTTCCACGACGGCGCGCTGCGCGGGGAAGGTGCCGGGATCGCCGACCCGCAGGGGATTGGCTTCGACGAAAGCCCAGTCCACTAGGTTCCCCGCGATACCCGCGATCTCCCGGTTGAACCCCCGAATGGTCACCCCCAGGACCGCCAGCTGCTGCTTGGCCCAGGCCCCCGCCGCCACCCGGGCCAGCGTCTCCCGCCCGCTGCTGCGCCCCCCGCCCCGTGGATCCCGAAGACCGTACTTGCGATCGTACGTCAGGTCCGCGTGGCCGGGCCGGAAGAGGTCCGCGATGGCCTTGTAGTCGCCGCTCTTCTGGTTCTCGTTGAACACCACCAGCGCGATCGGATGGCCGGTGGTCTTCCCTTCGAAGACACCACTCAGCACCTGCACGCGGTCACCCTCCGAGCGAGGTGTCACCAGGTCCGACTGCCCCGGCCGCCGCCGATCCATCTCCCGCTGAATGGCCTCCAGATCAAAGGGCAACCCGGGCTTCACCCCATCCAGCACCACCCCCACCGCAGGCCCGTGGCTCTCGCCAAACGAGACAATGCGGAAGGCTCGGCCGAAGGTGGAGGGAGAATCGAAGAGCATGACCCATTGTGCCGCGAGGGCGCCTCCAACCGTTACTAAAGGCGTGCTCCCCGAAAGGTGAGTGTTAGCCTAATGGTTTTCCGGAAGGTTCATGACCCTTTTCCCATGGTCTTCCTCGACGCGAGGATGGCTGATTCTACGTGCCGGGCTTGGCGTGCTGCTGGGCGCACCTTTGGCGGCCCAAGCCCCCATCGCTCAGGATGGGGCCTTGGCCCTTCGCCATCGGTGGCTCGCCGAGGTGGTGGACCCCGACCATCTTCCCCCGGAGTCTCCCATCGCCTGGGAGGCTGGCACCTTCATGGCCTCTCGAAAGGAAACGGGCTGGATGCCGCTCATCGATGGAGAAGGCCTCGGCTCCGCCCTGCAGGGTGTAGGTTTTAGTGCGGCTGGCGGGTGGACTCGGGATGGATGGGCGCTCCAGGGACGGTTTCTCGCCTTCCGGGAGCAGAACTCAGAGGCCTCGCGCATCCGGCTCCAGTCCTTCGAGGCCACCCGAACCACCCCCGGCGGCTGGAAATTTGGCTTGATGGAAGGTCCCCTCTCCTGGGGCTATGGGCTGGCCGGGGGCTACCTCATGGGCACCAGCAATCTGCCCTTCCTCCGAGCCGTTGTGGAAACCCCCGAGCGGGATCTCTCCCTCTTTGGTATCCCCCTGGGCCGTTGGAAGGTGGAGACCTTCCTGGGCCGGCTGGAATGGAACCGGCAGGTTCCCGAATGGATCTCCAATCCCACGGACGTGGCCCGCAGCCTCGAGACGCAAGGGGATCGTCGTCGCCCCGAGATCAGCGGCACCCGGTTCAAGGCCCGCTTCGGCGACCTCTTCGAGATGAACATGGGTGCGGTGAGCCGGTGGGGTGGCGTACGCTCGGATGGAAGTCGGGTAATGAAGGTTGCCAACATCAGCGACTACCCCCTCGCCTACCTGGGCGCGGAAAATCTCTTGGTCGCCGAAGCCAGCGGCAACGCTCAGGATTCGGACCCCGCCAAGCGCTATCAAAACAATCCCGACTACAAGAACCTCTCCAATGCCGTGGCCGACGTGGAGTTCCGCCTGCGCCTGCCAGCCCTCGCCCGGATGACCGGAGCCAAGGGCTTCGCCATCTACCTCAGTCGCGGGGGATCGAACGTCAACTGGCAGTGGAAGGATTTCCTGCGCCACCCCGATTCTGCCTTCCGTCACGACTTCACCTTCTTTTGGCATCAGCTCTCCAAACCCAGCGCAAAGCTCCTGCACAGCGACCCCAATAGCCTCTGGGGATGGGGATACTCCGAGGCCTCACCTTCGCTCACTCACTACAACGACACCCTCGGAGTCCATTGGGTCTATGAAACTTGGGACCTGGCAGGTGAGATCTCGGACACCCGCAACCAGGTCTACCCCGGTTCCACCTTCCGAACCTATGGCAACGGCGCCTACCTCAGTGGGCACTCCCGCTATGGCGATAGCCTCGGCCAGGCCTTTGGCGGCGAAGTCTACCGGCAGAGCCTTGCCTGGACCTGGCGACCCAGGCTGGGCCAGGAACTGAGGGTTCTGTTTTCTGACGGCATCCGAGTGCCCCGCGACATTCCCCTAAGCGGTGTGGCACCTGGCAATGACGATCATTTCACCGCCCTGCAGGTGGATTTCCAACAGCGCTGGGCCCACTACCGGGCGGGCGGATCCCTGGCCATGGAGGATCACCGGGCGTGGGAATACATATCCGGAAAACGCTTTCGCAACGCTATCCTGACGCTGGGCTGTTCTCGCACCTTCTGAATTGCTTTCGTTCCACAAAGGAGTAGTCATTTGTCTCCTCCCCAGGGCCCATTCCTTGATGTCCAGGTGGGGATCGTCGTCCTCAACTACCACCACCCAGTAGAGACCTTGGCATGCGTACAGAGGTTGGTATCCCAGGAACCCGCCACAAGTCGGGTGCTGTGGGTGGAGAACGATGCCCAGGCCGCCCGCGAGGAAGCCTTGGCAGTACTGCATGGTTCAGACCTTCCCTTCCAGGAGATCGACCTGGCTTCTCCCTCGCTGCCACCCGCCGGCACCCTGGGGGTCATTTTCAATAACGAAAACCTGGGATATGCCGAAGGTAACAATGTCGGGCTCAGGCTCCTCCGCGGCCTTTCAGTCCCCTTCGCGTGGGTGCTGAACAACGACACCCTCCTGGTTGAAGGCAACAGTGAGATCCTGGTCAAGGCGGCCCTTGCAAGGCCTGAGGTGGGGATCTGGGGCACTAACATCCTTGCGGACCATCACCACCCCACCACCCATTCCGTGACCTACATGGGCGGCCGCCTGGATTTGAAAGATTTCAGCATCTCCCTGGTGGATCGGCCCGACACATTGGAGACTGACCCTCTGGCCTATGTCAGCGGCTGCTCCCTGTTCGCTTCCATTCAGGTTCTGGAGTCTCTGGATTACATCCCCAGCGAATATTTTCTTTATTACGAGGACCCCGCTCTGACCTTCGAAGCGCGGAAGCTTGGGTACCTGGTCAGCGGTGTACCCGAGGTTCAGGTGTACCACTTGGAGTCTCTCTCTACGGGCCGGCGCAGCCCACTGATGGAGTTCTATAACCGCCGGAATCGCTGGTTCTTTATCCAGCGCTACTTTCCTGATCACCTCGCACGCCAAAAACGACACTTCTGGTACCGGATTCAGAAGTGGGTCTTCCGGGGGCGATTCGACCGAATTCGCATCGAGATCCTCGCCTTCCTGGATTTCCGAAAGGGGCGCATGGGGCCTACCCACCGCGCGTTCGCCCGCCGACTCTCGAAATAGGACTTGCACAGATCGGAGTTGGAGTGGGACTGCAGGCGGCACCTCCAGAAGCCACAATTCAAGGGAGCTATCCAGCAGGCCCATGCTGGGAGCCAGGGTCTTCAAGGCTGGGTTTCCGGGCCACTGTCCCCAGTATTTCTGGGACAGGGGAGGGCCTAGGATTCCTCAACGCCCTTCTCGAGGATCACGACGAGCTCTTCGCCAAGATCGGGTCGTACTAATATCAGAAGCGCTTCCAGGATCATCAGCCCGCGGGTCCAGAGATTCCGAAGGATGCGCGGTTTCGAGCCCCAGGTATGCCGCCCCAAGATCCGGATATCAGCCGATGCATGGAACAGGGTCGAAGCGTCCCGGGCCGTGGTCCGGATTCGGCATGCGGCGAACGGAATCCCGCTGACCAACCGAGCCATAGAGAAACGATTGTAGAGATGGAGATGCCGCGGAGGATCGAGATGTAACCAGGCCTCGCCAAACAATCGATGCCCCAGCGATCCGGTATTTGGTGTCACCAGAATCAGACTTCCCCCGGGCTTCAGGACCCTGTGGCACTCCAAGAGCAGGGCCTCTGGATCATGGGCATGCTCGATCACGTGGCTCATCACGATCGCATCAAAGGAGGATCCCGGAAATGCCGCATCCGGAAGTGTCCCGAGGGTCGCCTTGATTCCCCGAGCGTGCGTGGATTCGACGCCCAGCGGGTCCACATCCAGGCCTTCGACCCGCCACCCGCAGGCCTGCAGGCCGGCCAGGAGCGACCCGTCACCGCACCCAAGGTCTAAGAGTCGGGCACCAGGGTGTGGCATCAGGTACATCATTTGATGATCCGTGGCTGCCCGCCTTTCAGGCCATAGGGTATAGAGTGCCGCGCGGACTTGCAGGCGGATGTTTCCCGGCGTGGATGTGTACCGCACGCTCCGATAGGCCTCTTCAATGGGTCCAAACCCACGGCCAAGCAAACGAAAGGGGGTCCTGAGCAACCTATAAATCGCCCGCTCCAAGCGCATGACGGTGCGTTTGTGAGCAGATCCGGTTTTTCCCTGCGGGGTTTCCGGCTCAGGCTGCAAACCATGTGTGTAGTAGGTTTGATAGGCCTTCCATATTTCTGTTTCCAGTGGGCATGGGTCCAACCACAGGAGCCCGCACAGCGCGGCTGGGCACCGCCGAAGGCGCCAGATCCCTGGGGCCTGGAACAACCTGTCCGTGAGCCCGGAATACAAGAGCGCCCCTTTACGGCCGCAGAAACTGCAGCGGGGCACCGGGCTCGACGTGATGACCGCCTGCTCGGAACTTGGGTCCACTCTCGTCACGCTTGAGATCCCCGTGGCCCAAGGTACCAGTCCACGGTCCGGCGCAACCCTTCGGAAAAGGTGGTTTCAGGTCTCCACCCCAGTTCTCTCTGGATTTTGCTGGCATCGATTGCATAGCGTCGATCGTGTCCCGCCCGGTCATGGACGAAGGTCTTGAGCTTGCGGCTGGTGTCCTGTGGGCGGTCGAGGTGCTGGTCCACCCGATCACAAAGCAGGTCCACCAGGGCGAGGTTGGTCTGTTCGTTGTCGCCCCCCACGCAGTAGGTCTCGCCGGCGGTGCCCTTCAGCATGACCATTTCGAGGGCGGCGCAGTGATCTTCGACGTAGAGCCAATCCCGGATATTCAGGCCATCGCCATAGATCGGAATGGGCTCGCCCTTGGCCATGCGAGTGATGGCCAGGGGGATGAGCTTCTCGGGGTGCTGCCTGGGGCCGTAGTTGTTCGAGCAGTTCGTGGTGACGGTGTTCATGCCGTACGTGTGATAGTAGGCGCGGACGGTGTGGTCGCTGCCGGCCTTGCTGGCGCTGTAGGGGCTGTTGGGGGCGTAGGCCATCGCCTCATGGAACTTGCCCGTGTCGCCCAGGGAGCCGTACACCTCGTCCGTGCTGATGTGCAGGAAGCGGCACTCCTTCTGCCCCGCCCAGGCCTGCCGGGAGGCCTCCAGCATGCTGAAGGTGCCCACCACGTTGGTCTGGATGAAG
>JANYAS010000106.1 GCA_025361205.1 Holophagaceae bacterium | reverse complement strand
CGACGACATGCTGGACCAGATCAAGAAGCAGGGCAACAAGCTGACCGTGGTTGCCCAGGAGAAGTTCAACATCGGCGACAAGGACATGACCGCCCAGCTGCTGCGGGCCAAGTCCATGGGAGCCCAGGCCATCCTGATCTGGGGCATCGGGCCCGAGCTGGCGGCCGTCTCCAACGGCATGGCCAAGATCGGCATGAAGGCGCCCCTCATCGGCGGCTGGACCCTGTCCATGTCCAACTTCATCGACAATGCCGGCAAGAATGGTAACGGTACCCTCATGCCCCAGACCTTCATCGAGGAACCCATTACGCCCAAGGCCAAGAGCTTCATCAACGCCTATCACCAGACCTTCAAGGTGGGTCGCATCCCCTCCCCCGTGGCCGCCGCCCAGGGCTACGACGCCGTCTACATGATGGCCGCCGCGATCAAGCAGGCCGGTACCACGGATACCCACAAGGTCAAGGAGGCTCTCGAGGATCTGAAGGAACCCGTGAAGGGTGTCATCGCCACCTGGAACCACCCCTACACCAAGTGGGATCCGGCGGACGTAACGACCCACGAGGCCTTCCGCCGCGAGCAGGTCGTCATGGGCATGGTGCAGGATGGCCGCGTGGTCTTCGGCAATGCTGCCGACAAGGCCCGCCTGATCAAGGAAGCCGCCGGTACTGCTCCCGCCAAGGGCAAGAAGAAGTAGACCCCCACTCATCTTTCGGGGGGCTTCGGCCCCCCGACCGTTTCTGACCTTCCCCAGACAGGCCCGCCATGAATCCCTCGATCATCGGACAGATGACGGTCAGTGGCGCCCTGATGGGTCTGGTCTACGCCCTCATCGCCTACGGTTTCCAGTTGACCTACGCCACCAGCAAGAGCATCAACTTTGGCCAGGGCGAACTGGTGATGGTCTCGGCCTTCTTCAGCCTCACCCTCATGAACTTCGGCCTCGCCCACGGCCTCAGCCTGGGCTGGGCCTATGGCCTGATGGTGCCCGGGGGCCTCATCTTCGGCGCCCTGCTGGGTCTTTTCGTCGAGCGCGCGGGCGTCCGCTTGGCGCTCGAACAAAAGAGCGAAGGCTGGATCCTGCTCTCGATCATCCTGGGCCTCTTTCTCTTCTCGACCGCCGAGAACATCTGGGGGCGCGACGACCGACCGTTTCCCTCTCCGATCTCCTCGGACCCGATCCATGTGCTGGGGGTGGACGTCACGCGGGTGGAACTGTCCGTGGCCGTGGGCGTGTTCGCCATCATGGGCCTCATCGAGCTGTTCAAGCGCCGCACCCTCCTGGGCAAGGCCTTCGAGGCGGTGTCGGCGGACCGCGATGCGGCTGAATTCATGGGGATCTCCGCCACCCGGACCGTGATGCTGTCCTACGGCCTGTCGGGGGCGGTGGCCGCGGTGGCGGGCATCCTGGTCGCCCCCATCACCACGGTGGGCCCCACCATGGCCTCTGCCCTCATCCTCAAGGCCTTTTCCGTGGCCGTGGTCGCGGGGCTGGATTCAGGCTTCGGCGTGGTCCTGATCGGCATGTGCCTCGGCGCGCTGGAAAGCCTCGCCAGCTTCTACCTGGGCAGCGGCTGGCGCGAGGCGCCCGGCCTTGTTCTGCTGATCCTCGCCCTGGCCCTGCGCCCGGCTGGCGTGTTTGGCAAAGCCCTGATCAGGAAAGTGTGAGATGAGACGTCTCCTCCTTCTCCGCGGGGCCGAACTCATCGTCTTCGCCTTCCTCGCCACCATCCCCCTGCTGGTGGTGAACCCTTACGCCCTGGGCCTGCTCACCCTGCTGGCCATCTACGGCATCCTGCTCATCGGCCTGGATGTGACCGTGGGCTACCTGGGCCAGGTGAACCTCGGCCACGTGGCCTTCCTGGGCCTGGGCGCCTACACGGCAGGACTCGCCGTCACCAAGCTGGGCCTGGGTATGGCCCCTGCGCTGCTGGCTGCCATGGCGGTGGGCCTCCTGCTGGGCGGACTCCTCGCCCTGCCTGCCCTGCGCCTCGAAGGGCCCCAGTTCGCCCTGGCCACCCTCAGCTTCGCCGCCCTCAGCACCACGGCCCTCAACGAGCTCGAAGGCCTCACCGGCGGTGCCCAGGGGTTGAGCCTCACCCGACCGCCGGTCTTCGGCCATGCCCTCACGCCCCCGGGCTTTTACTGGCTTTGCATGGCCCTGCTGGCGGTGGTCTGGATGCTCATGCGCAACCTCCTCGCCTCGCAGTGGGGCCGGGCCTTCGAGGCCCTGCGCGATAGCCCCATTGCCACCGACGCCATGGGCGTGGGCACCTACCGCCACAAGGTCGCCGCTTTCGCGCTGGGCTCGGCGCTGGGCGGGCTGGCGGGCGGCCTCTACGCTTTCAATTTTCAGTACCTTCAGCCCCAGAGCTACACCTACGACCTGATGATCATCCTGCTGCTGGGCGTGGTGCTGGGGGGCCGCAAGAGCCTCTGGGGCGCCTTCGTGGGGGCCTCGGTCATCGTCCTGCTGCCCAACCTGTTGTCCAACCGCCACCTCTTCCAGATCTTCAGCGGCGCAGGTTTTGCGGCGGCCCTGGCAGCTGGCATCCGCGGCCTTATGAAGAAGACCGTGCGCCCCTTTCAGGCCCTGGCGCCCGCAGTGGCCATGGGCCTGTTGGTGGTCGGCGGGATGCTGGTGGAGAACACCGAGGACTGGCGGAAGGCCATCTTCGCCCTGATGCTCTTTTCCGTGGTGGTGGGTCTGCCCGAAGGCCTCATGGGCTTCCTGTCCCTCTTCCTGGCCAAGCTGTTCCGGGTGCCGCACGCGCCCCTGCCGGAGCCCTCGGACATTGAAACCATCCTGCCGCCGGGCAGCCCCGACGGCGCCCCCCTGCTGGTACTCGAGGATCTCAAGCGCTACTTCGGCGGCGTGAAGGCCGTGGATGGCCTTTCCATGACCATCCGGTCCGGCACCATCCACGGGCTCATCGGACCCAACGGCTCGGGCAAAAGCACCGTCGTGAACGTCATCTCCGGTCTCTACACGCCCACCTCCGGCCGCACCCTGCTACGAGGCTCGGTCCTGCCCACGGGCAGCCTGTTCCGGGTGGCGAAGTCCGGCGTGGCCCGCACTTTCCAGAACCTGCAGCTCTTCGGCGAGCTCACGGCCCTGGAGAATGTCATGGTGGCGCTAAAGGGCGTGTACCGCAGCCCCCTGCCCCTGGTGCTGCTGGGTCTGGCCCGCCTTGAAGAACGCCGGGCCCAGGCCGACGCCCTCTGCCTGCTGGGCCGGATCGGCCTGAGAGACCAGGCCCTCACCAAGGCTAAGGACCTCACCTATGGGGCCCAGCGCTTCCTCGAAATTGCCCGGGCCCTGGCCCGCAAGCCCGACCTGCTCATCCTGGACGAGCCCGCCGCGGGCTTGGCCCACCCGGACGTAGTCCAGCTCATCGAGATCATCAAGCGGGTCCACGGGCGCGGCATCACCATCATCCTCATCGAGCACCACATGGACGTGGTGAGTGAGCTCTGCGACACGGTGACTGTGCTGGACTATGGCAAGGTCATCGCGGAAGGGACGCCCGACGAGGTCAAGCGTCACCCCAAGGTGGTGGAGGCCTACCTGGGCCAGCCCCCGGAACCCGATCCATCCAGCGGCGCCGTGCCGCAACCGGCCTAGGAGGCAGCCATGCTGCAGGTGGAGAACCTCCATGCGGGCTACGGCGCCAGCGAAGTGCTGACGGGCGCCACCCTCTCCGTGAAGCAGGGCACCCTGGTGGCACTCATCGGCGCCAATGGCGCGGGCAAGACCACGGCCATGCGGGCCATCTCCGGCGGGCTGAAGCCCAGCCGCGGAAGGGTCCTCCTGGACGGCCAGG
>JANYAS010000092.1 GCA_025361205.1 Holophagaceae bacterium | reverse complement strand
CGTCCCGTGCGCAACGCCGGCAGCATCTCCGCCCAGGAGGCCGACGACCTCGCCAGCCAGCTGCGCAGCGGCGCCCTGCGTGCCCCCATGAAGTTCCTGGAAGAGCGCGTCGTGGGCCCCGGCCTGGGCCGCGATTCCATCCACGCCGGTGTGCGCGCCGCCCTGGTCGGCTTCATCACCATCATCGGCTTCATGGTGTTCTTCTACCGCTGGTCGGGCATGAACGCGATCATCGCCCTGACGGTGAACGTCATCGTGATGATGGGTCTGCTGGGTTCCTTCCGGGCCACGCTAACCCTGCCGGGTATCGCCGCCTTCGTGCTCACCCTCGGCATGGCGGTGGACGCCAACATCCTCATCTTCGAGCGCATCAAGGAAGAGCTGGCCCTGGGCAAGAGCGTGCCAGGCGCCATCGATATGGGCTTCGACCGCGTGTTCTGGACCATCGTGGACAGCCACGTGACCCAGCTCTTCGCTGCCCTGCTGCTCTTCATCTTCGGCACGGGCCCGGTCAAGGGCTTCGCCGTGACCCTCACCGTGGGTGTCGTGGCCTCCCTCTTCACCAGCATCTACATCAGCCGGTTCATCTACGACTGGATCCTGGAGCGCCACCCGGGCACGAAAACCATTTCCCTGGGCAAGCACACCTTCTTCAAGGGAGCCTCCTACGACTTCATGAAGTACAAGGGAGTGGCTCTTGCGATCAGCTGGGGCATCATCGTGGTTTCGATCCTCTATGTGCGGCCCTGGAACCTCACCCACAACAACCACGTCCAGCTCGGCATGCAGTTCGTGGGTGGCAACGACATGACCGTGCGGTTCCGCGGCGCCGTGGAGCCCGAGACCATCCGGGCCGTTCTCACGAAGAACGGTTATCCGGATGCCACCGTGGTGTCCTATGAGAGCAGCGACAAGTCCGTGCGCGACTTCTCCGTTAAGGTGAAGGCCAAGAAGGACAGTGACCAAAAGGACAGCACCATCCAGGCCACCGCCCTGCGCACCATCTTCAAGCAGATGGATCCCGAGGCCGCCGGGAGTTCGCTGCCCACCCTCAACCTCGAAGGCTCAAAGAACCTCACGGATCTGCTGGCCAAGGCCAACCCCCTGGGCGCGTCGGGCGATGATCTCGCCCTGAACGCTGCCTATACACCCCTGGCCGAGAAGGTCATTTCAGGCCGGGACAAGCTGAGCTCGGGGCTCTACCAGAGCTTCAATGAGCTCCCCAAGGACGTCCCCCAGGCCGTGAAGGACACGGTGCAGAAGAACTACCGCCTCGGCGCCGTTGGCATTCTCAAGGATGAGAGCTTTTCCCCCAGTATCTCGGGCGAATGGACGCGCAAGACCCTCACGGCTGTGGCCTGGGCCCTGGGCGCCATCCTGATCTATGTGATGTTCCGGTTCACTGCCAGCTTCGCCGTGGGCGGCATCGTGGCCCTCATCCACGACATCCTCATGGCCTTGGGCCTCTTTGCGGCCTTCGGCTACGAGTTCAACGTGCCGGTGGTGGCGAGCTTCCTCACCCTCATGGGCTACTCCATGGCCGATACCATCGTGGTGTTTGATCGAATCCGCGAGAACAGTCACCGGCCGGAATACCGCCGCGTCAGCATCACCAAGTTGGTGAACGACTCCATCAACCAGACCCTCGGCCGAACGATCCTGACGTCGCTGTCGGTGCTGTTCGTCAGCGTCTGCCTTTGGCTCTTCGGCGGCCCGGCCCTGCATGACCTGGCTTTCCCGCTGGTCATCGGCGTCATCACGGGAACCTATTCGTCCATCTACATCGCCGCCCCAGTGGTGGTGTACTGGGATCAGTGGTTCGGCGGCAAGGACAAACTGAAGCAGCATGCTTGATTAGTCTGGAGTCTGGAGTCTGGAGGTACGACTGGATGCGGCCCTTACGGGCCGCGTCTTTTTTTGAATTGGAACCGACCTGCTCGATCCGCTGCGCCCGAAGGAAGAATAAAGGCGCGGTCAAAGGCCGCCTCAGAGAGCAGTAACTCCGGACTCCTGACTCTGGACTCCAGACTCAGAACTCACCCACCCGGCCCGTCCTGGGATCTCCTTGCGGGAGATGGCCTTGGCGGGTGGCTTGGCGGCCAGCAGCTCGGGCAGCCAGTCGGCGTGGGTGCGGGCCTGGACGCCGCGCTCGCGCAGGCCGCCCAGGAAGGTATCGAAGGTTTCGAAGAGGGCGCCGCCTTCGACCTCGGTATGGAGGGCGTAGACGTTGAGGGCGTCCTCGCGCACCAGCTCCCAGACCTCGCGGTTCACCTGCTCCGGCGTGCGCCCATCCAGGCCCAGCAGCTCATCCAGCGTGGGCAGGGTGGTGGGGATCTGCAGGGTGTCTAGGGTCTTCCCCTTGACGATCGGATAGAAGGGGGCGAAGCCGCGGCAGTCGCCGGCGTAGGCGAGGCCATAGGCCTCCTGCAGTTCCAGGGTGGTGTCATTGCAGCGCCAGGCCGGGCTCACGGCCCCCAGGGGCTTCTCCCCGAACACGGCGCCAAAGGCCTCGTGCGCGTTCGCGTACCAGTCCGCCAGCCAGCTGCGGGACTTGCGGTCCAGCAGATCGTGGTACTGCACGTGGTCCCAGGCGTGGATGCCCACCTCGTGGCCGGCGGCCTGGGCGGCCCGCATCTCGGCCGCCGCGCGTTTCCAGATGATGGGGGCCGGCAGCAGCACGCCGTACATCATGGTCTTGAACCCGTAGAGCTTCGTGGCATTGGTGCGGCGCATCTTGGCCAGGAAGCCCTTCCGGAAGATGCGGCGGATGGCCTTGCCGCTGTTGTCCGGCCCGAAGCTGAAGTAGAAGCTGGCCCGCATCTGGTGCTTGTCCAGCAGGCGCAGCAGGGTCGGGATGCCCGTGAGCGAGCCTTCCAGGGTATCCACATCGACGCGGAGGGAAATGGTCTTCACAGGGCTTCCTCTCGATCCATCATTGCACCCGCGAACGGGCGGCACGGCAAGGCGCACCGCTCCTATATACTTCCAGGATGTCCACAACGCGCCCCACCAGTGTGCTCCGCTCCTTTCCGCCCGTCTTCTGGCTGGCGAACACCATGGAGCTCTTCGAGCGGGCCGCCTATTACGGCCTCAACTCGGTGCTGGCGGTCTACCTCACGAATAAGGTCGCAGCCGGGGGCCTGGGCTTCACGGAGCAGTCCGTGGGCTTCCTCCAGAGCCTCATCTACGCCTTCACCTATGTGATCCCCATCGCGGGCGGGGCCCTGGCGGACCGCTACGGCTATCGGAAGATGCTGCTCTTCTCCTTCTCCATCCTGTCCGCGGGCTACTTCATCGCGGGCAACGTCACCACGTACGGGGCCGTATTCGCCTCGCTCCTGTTGATGGCCACTGGCGCGGGCCTATTCAAGCCCATCATCTCGGGCACCCTGGCGCGGACCACCACGGAGGAAAACTCGGGGTTCGGGTTCGGGATCTACTACTGGATGATCAACATCGGCGCCTTTATCGCGCCCCTCGTCGTCAGTGTGCTGAAGGGCTTCTCCTGGCGCTATGTCTTCATCGCCTCGGCGATCTATTGCGCGGCCATGCTGCTGCCCACGGTGTTTCTCTTCAAGGACCCGCCCAAGTCCGCGAACACCAAGAGCCTCCGGGAGGTCGCCCACGGTGCGGCCATGGTGCTGGGCGACGCCCGGTTCATGTTGATGATCGTCATCTACTCCGGCTTCTGGATCCTCTACTTCCAGAACTTCGGCTCCGTGCTGTGGTACCTCCGCGACTTCGTGGACGCCACGCCAGTGAACCGGTTCTTCGCGTCCTTCGGGGTGCCTCTGAAGTTCGACGCCGAGCACGTTACGGTGGTCAACGGCGGGACGATCATCCTGCTGCAGGTGTTCGTGAGCCGACTGGTCAAGAATATCCGGCCCCTGCCGACCATGGTGACGGGCATCGTCATCGGGACGCTGGGCTTCCTCTGCCTCGCGGCCTCCACCAACGTGTGGGTGTTCATCCTGGGCATCTCGGTGTTCTCCATCGGGGAGATGACCGCCCACCCGAAGTACTACAGCTACGTGGGGCTGGTGGCACCGGAGGACAAGAAGGCCGTCTACATGGGCTATGCCTTCCTGTACGGGGTCATCGGCAGCCTCATCGGCTCGAGCCTGGGCGGCTCGCTCTATGGTTCCATGTTGAAACCCCTGGTGGGCCAGCCCGGCGCCACAGCGGCCGCCCGCCTGTTCTGGCTGATCTTCGTGGCCCTCAACATCCTGGCGGCCGTGGGTCTCGTCTTCTACAACCGGATCTTCGCCGCCGACACGCCAGCGACCAACGAGAAAGCGCGGAAGGTGATGCTGGGCATCTACGTTCTGCTGCTGGTTGTGGGCCTGCTCTTCCTCCGCTCTTCCATCTTCGGGGGCGACGAGATCTCCTACAAAACGATGGTCCAGGCCGTGATCATGCTGCTCCTGGGCGCCAGCGGAACGGTGGTCAGCCTGCGGAAGGCCTGACCTCGGCGACGTGGGATCGAAACAGAATGAGATCGAGTCTCTAGATGATCATATGGGAGCTGTAGACCCCCACTATCACTGCATCTACGGATGGTGATGGAAATCAGTAAAAAGGGGCGCCGGACCTCGTTATCTGATTTATGATCATCGCCATCTACCATGAGTGCCTTGCCGCCAGGAGGTTTTGCCATGCAGAAATCCCTCCACCTCGATCCCAACAAGTGCACAGGCTGTCTCCAGTGCGAGATGGCCTGCGCCTGGGAGAACCACCGAAGCTTCACCACCGCGAAGTCCCGGATCAAGGTATTCGCCTTTCATCACGAAGGTCGCTTCGTGCCCTACACCTGCACCCAGTGCGACGAGGCTTGGTGCGTGCTCGCTTGCCCGGTGGACGCCATCCGGCTGGATCCCGCCACCGGCGCGAAGATCGTGCTGGAGCCCACCTGCGTGGGCTGCAAGGTCTGCACCATCGCCTGCCCCTTCGGCACCATCAACTACGTGGCTTCGACGGGCAAGGTGCAAAAGTGCGACCTCTGCGGTGACCATGGGCCCGCCTGCGAAAAGGCCTGTCCCACGGGCGCCATTACCTATGTGGACGCCGACTGGACGGGGCTGGGGAAGATGCGTCAGTGGGCCGGCAAGACAGACACCAACCCAGCAACGGTGTGAGGAGCGACTGCCATGGCATGGACCAAGAACGTTCTTCGCGTGAATCTTGCAGCGGGCACCTGCATGCAGGAGCCGCTGAACATGGACTGGGCCCGCGACTACCTGGGCCAGCGGGGCCTTGGCACCAAGTATTTCCTCGCTGAGGTCGATCCAAAAGTCGATCCCTTCGCCCCGGAGAACAAGCTCATCTTCGTGACGGGGCCGCTCACGGGCACCATGGCCGCCACGGGCGGTCGCTACTCGGTCGTCACCAAGGGGCCGCTCACGGGCGCCATCGCCTGCTCCAATTCCGGGGGGTACTTCGGCGCCGAGCTGAAGTTCGCCGGGTGGGACATGGTGATCTTTGAAGGCACCGCCCCGAAGCCGGTCTATCTGCTCATCACGGATGGGAAAGCGGAGCTGGTGGATGCCGCCCACCTGTGGGGCAAGACCGTCTGGGAAACCGAAGAGACAATCAAGAAGCAACACCAGGATCCCCAGATCCGCGTGGCCTCCATTGGCCATGCCGGGGAAATCGGCGTGCTCTATGCCGGTATCGTGAACGACCTGCATCGCGCGGCTGGCAGGTCCGGCGTGGGCGCCGTCATGGGCTCGAAAAACCTCAAGGCGGTGGCCGTGCGGGGCACGCGCACGGATGCCTACCAGATCGCCAATCCCGACGCCTTCTTCACCGCCGTGGATGCCGGGAAGAAGGCCCTGGCGGCCAATGGCGTGACGGGGCAGGGGCTCCCCACCTACGGCACCCAGGTGCTCATGAACGTCATCAACGAGTTGGGAGCGCTGCCCACCCGCAATCACCGCGACGTGCAGTTCGAGTCGGCCCAGGCCATCTCCGGCGAGGCCATGCACGAGAAGCGCCCTACGGATGGCAAGGCGAACCTCGTGACCAACGGCGCCTGCTTCGGCTGCACCATTGCCTGTGGCCGCATCTCCCGCATGGATCCCGGCCACTTCACCATCAAGGACAAGCCGCAGTACCAGGGCGCCTCCGGCGGCCTGGAATACGAGGCGGCCTGGGCCCTGGGCGCCGCCAACGGGGTATCCGATCTGGAAGCCCTCACCTACGCCAACTTCCTCTGCAACGAGCACGGCTTCGATCCCATCTCCTTCGGCGCCACGGTGGGCGCGGCCATGGAGCTCTACGACCTGGGCATCCTCACCAAAGAGGAAGTCGGGTTCGAGCTGCCCTTCGGTTCCACGGAGGCCGTGGTCAAGCTCGCCGAGCTGACGGCCACGGGAGAAGGCTTCGGCAAGGTCATCGGCCTGGGCTCCAAGCGCCTTTGTGCGAAGTACGGCCGGCCCGAGCTGTCCATGACCGTCAAGGGCCAGGAGTTCCCGGCCTACGACGGCCGCGGCCTGCAGGGCATGGGCCTGGCCTACGCCACCAGCAACCGGGGTGCCTGCCACCTCCGCGGCTACATGGTGTCCCCCGAGGTGCTGGGTATTCCCATCAAGATGGAGCCCCAGGCCACGGAAGGGAAACCGGCCATGCTGAAGGCCTTCCAGGACCTCACCGCCGTGGTGGATTCCAGCGGGCTCTGCCTCTTCACCACCTTCGCCTGGGGCCTGTCGGATATCCAACCGCAGATCCAGGGGGCCTGCGAGGGGGACTGGTCCGAGGACCGGCTGCTCCTCGTGGGGGAGCGCATCTGGAACCTTGAGCGCGAGTTCAACCTCGCCGCCGGCCTCACGGCCAAGGACGACAACCTGCCGCCGCGCCTCATGAAGGAACCCGCCAAGACCGGGCCGCAGAAGGGGGCCGTGTCGAAGCTCGACGTCATGCTGCCGGAGTACTACCAGTTACGGGGTTGGACTCCGGAAGGGGTCCCTACCGCCGAGACGCGAACGCGGCTTGGCGTCTGAGCTGAATGGTTTCTTGAAACGCCAAATGATCACCACCAAGACACCAAGGCACCAAGAAAACAAATTCGCACGCCCCCTGCAGTTCTTGGTGGTCTTGGTGTATTGGTGGTAATCGGTTTCAATGAACTCGAATATCCGCTTGTTTGAGCACGCCAGGACACCCCATGCGACACGTCATCATCGGAAGCGGACCCGCCGGCGTGGTGGCGGCGGAAACCCTGCGCAAGGCCGACCCCGCCGCGGAGATCACCCTGCTCTGCGGCGAGGCGGGGCCGCCCTATGCCCGCATGGCGATCCCCTACCTGCTGAAGGGCCAGATCGATGAAGGGGGCACCCACCTCCGCAAGGACGCGGACCACTACGGGCGTCTGCGGATCCAGCTGGTGCAGGCCCATGCCCAAGCTGTGGACACGGGGGCGCGCACCGTAACCTTGGGCGGCGGCAGCCTCCTGCCCTACGACCGCCTGCTCATCGCCACCGGCTCACGACCCAGCCTCGAGCAGATCCCGGGCATCGGGCTTCCCGGCGTGCACGCCTGTTGGACCCTTGCCGACGCCCGCACCATCCTTGCCAAGGCCAAGCCCGGGACCTGCATCGTCCAGATGGGCGCCGGTTTCGTGGGCTGCATCATCATGGAGGGCCTGCTGTCGCGCGGCGTGGACCTCACCATCCTCGTCCGCAGCGGCTACATGGTGCGCCGGATGATGAACCCCACGGCCAGCGGCCTCATTCGCAAGTGGTGCGAGGCCAAGGGCGTGCGGATCCTCACGCACACCCAGCCCCAGGGCATCACCGCCGAGGGGGGCGCCCTCCAGGTGGCCCTGGCGGACGGACACATCCTTCCAGCCGACTTGTATCTCAGTGCCGTGGGCGTGGATCCGAACCTGGAGTTCCTGGCGGGGAGCGGCATTGCGATCGGCAAGGGCATCCTGGTCGATGCCAACCTTCAGAGCAACGTGTCCGGCGTCTATGCGGCCGGGGACGTGGCCGAGGCCACAGACTGCCTCACCGGGCGGCGGCAGCTCAATGCCATCCAGCCCAACGCCGTGGAGCAGGGCCGCATCGCGGCGCTCAACATGGCCGGGCGGAGCGCCCGCTTCAAGGGCAGCTTCGTATTCAACGTGCTCACCACCCTGGGGCTGGCCTCCTCCTCCTTCGGCGAATGGCAGGGCGCGTCCGGCGGCGAATCCGCCGAAGTACTGGACGCGTCCCGCTACCGGTACCTGAACCTGCAGTTCGAGGACGACCGGCTGGTGGGGGCGAACACCGTGGGCTTCTCCGACCACATCGGCGCCTTCCGGGGACTCATCGAGGGGCGGGTGCGACTGGGCAAGTGGAAGCAGCGATTGCGGGAGGATCCCACGCAGATCATGCAGGCCTACCTGGCCGCTGCCCACAGCGTGGCATGAGGATCACGCTTAAATTGTTTGCCTCCCTCTCCGTCCACCTTCCGGCGGAAGTGCGCTCGCGCCTTCGCGTCGAACTGGATGTAGAGCCCGGCACCACGGTGGCCGAGGTGATCCAGCGCCAGGGCATCCCGGAGGGCCAGTGCGCCATCGTCTTGGTGGATGGTGTCTGGCTGGCCCCGGCAGAGCGGGCCGGGCGGGTGCTCTCCGAGGGCGAGGTGCTGGCCATCTGGCCGCCCGTGGCCGGCGGTTAGGTGGTGGCTGATCTGACCTTGGTGATGAGCCTCAGCCGGGAGGAGTTCCTTCGCCTGTTGCCGGCCGCCCTGGGGCTAGGGGCCCGGATCCAGGAGGAGGACGGCGTCTTCCGCGGCGGGGATGGCGAGCGCCGTTGGACCCTCCGGCTCGTGCCCCTGGCCGAGCAGCGGCTTGGCAGCGTGGTCCTGCCACGCCACCGCGTGGAGGTCTGCCTCGACGGGTTTTCGGACGAGGAGGCGGACGCCTTCATGGCCCGATTCCACCGCGGCTTCCAGCGGGGGGGCGGGTAGGGGCTGGGAAGAAATGGTGCTTCAGGGATTTCTGGGAAGCAGAAACGCAGAAGCCGCAGAAAAGGTTTCCCGAGGCTATTTCCCCAGGCCACGGATGGGAACTGATGGAAAGAAGAAAGGGCCACCGATGAACACCGATGAACACCGATAAAAAATGATCTTGATCGGTGTTCATCGGTGGTTAAAAAAGCTTTTGCGTTCCTTGGTATTACTCCAGATTTCGGCGTTCCACTTTTCCCCGGGATTCGCGGATGAACTAAATAAGCTCAACTTTGTCGAAAACTTTGGGACCGGTCGGTACGTCGGGCCTGGATGAAGCGATGGATGGGCTCCAGGTCCGTGTCGGGGCGCGGCAGGAGGACGACGCCGAGGCGCGTGGGGTAGTCCTGACCCTCCAGGTAGGTGAGGTGGCGCACCTCGCCGGGGCAGCGGAGCTGCGTGCCGTCGGGCAGGGTCGCGTCGATTTCCACGATCGCGTGAAGCTCCACTATCAAGGCCTCCTCCAGGGCCAAGCCCACGCCGGTCTCCGTGAGGTTCACCAGGAGGCCGTCGAGGATGCGGTCGCCCAGGCCCACCCGGACCTTCAGAGGCGACTGTTCGGGGGCCGCCACACGCACATCCCGCCGACGTTGCAAGCGGGCTGATTCCCGGGGCCAGTCCAACCGCAGGAGGGTGCCCTCGCCCCCCTCGCCCTCCGGGGCCAGCAGGATGGATTCGAGCGTCAGCACCTCGTCACCCAAGAGGAGCGTGAGGGTAACCGGCGTGCCCTCCTCAGGGACGGCGTCCCGGTTGTGGAGACCCGAGAGTTCCAGCGCCGAGCCGGGGCGGAACGCGTGCAGACGGAGATCCCCCAGCAGCCGGGCATTGGCGCCCTGCAGCCGCAGGCTGGCCACCGCCCCGGTAAGGCGGGCCTGGATCAGGAACTGCTCCAGGACGGGGGCGGAAAGGAACGATGCTTGGCCCATGGAGCCCCTGCCTTTCAAATGCCCTGGCTCAGTCGGTCCGCCAGATTGCGGTGCAGCCCCGCGGCCAGGATGGCCTTGGCTGCGCCCTTCACATCGTACTCAAGGCGATGCAGCCTCAGGCGGCGGTGCTTGGGATCAAAGGTCATGAAAGAGAGGCGCGGATCGCGGTCCCGGGGCTGCCCCACGGAGCCCGGGTTGACCAGGTAGCGGCAGTGGGGCTGGAGCTGGAACCAATCGCCCGGCTGGAGACAAATCCAGTTCAGCTGGTGCCTGGCTTCGTCCAGTTCAAAGCAGCCGGGCAGGTGGGTGTGTCCGAAGAAGCAGAGCTGCCCCTGGAAGGCGTCGAAGGCCTGGCTGATTTCCCGCATGTGGAGCAGGTAGGCGTCCTCGTCCATGGGGGAACCGTGGGCGATCTGGTAGTCCGCGCCCACCCAGACCGGTCCCACCGGCAGGTCGGCCAGGAAGCGCCAATTGTCCTGGCGGAGCCGCTCTCGGGTCCAGTCCGCCGCCTGGCGGGCCGGCTGACTGAAGGTGCTGTCCGGTTCCAGGCCCGCGCAGACCTTGTCGTGATTGCCGCGCACCATGAACCGGGGGCGGAGTTCACGAACCTTGTCCAACAGCTGGTTGGGGTTGGCCCCGTAGCCCACCAGGTCGCCCAGCAGCACGAACCGGTGGATGGCCCGCCGATGCGCGAACCGCAGCACGGCCCGGAGGGCGTGCAGATTCGCGTGCAAATCGGAGAGGATCAAGTCCACATCGAGCTCAGAGGAGACCTTCGTGTCTGGGGGTGAATCACCAGTCTAGCAAGGCGGCGGCCAACTCCCGGGAACTGTGACCAAAGGGAAGCGCCAGGGGCGTCAGGGACCAGGCCGGCAGGCGGGCCGCCCAGCGGGCCATGAAGGCCTCGCGGTCCTGGGCCAGGGGGCGCCGAGGATCCTGGCCCACCCGCTCCCAGGCCCGGCCCGGGGTGTCCGCCAGCCAGAGCGGGGCGAAGTCCGCCGCAGCCACGGCCGCGCGGTTCTGGGGGGATTCCCAGGCCCCCCCGCCCAGGGCCACGACCGCCGGTTTTAGGAGCAGGGAGGGCAGGCACTCTGATTCCAGGGCCCGGAACGCCCCCTCCCCCGAGGTGGCGAACAGCTCACTTACCGGCCGGCCTTGGCGGGCCTCGATGACCTCGTCCAAATCGTGAAAGGGCAGGGCCAGATGCCAGGCCAGGGCCCGGCCCAGGGTGGTCTTGCCCCCGCCGCTGCCGCCGAGGATCACGAGGCCCTGGCCCCGCCGGAAGGGCGGGCGGGCCCGCCAGCGCAACCGCTGGGCCTCCCAGCCGAGGGCGGCTGGATCGGGAGCCCCGTGGACTTCGCCCACCATGGCCAGCGCTTCAGCACCCGCCTCGAAGCAGGCCTGCGCGTCGGCAAGGGTCAGGCCCCCGATGGCGATGGGCGCGACCTTCTGGGCATGCAGCGCCGTACAGCCGGCACGGAGGCCCTCCAATCCGATGGGGGCGGCGTGATCGGACTTGGTGGACGTGCCGCGGAAGGGCCCCACGCCCGCATGGTCACAGGCAGGATTCACCGCATCCCACTCGGCCGGTTCATGGGTCGAGGTGCCGAGATGGCAGCCGCCGAGCCCTGGCAACTGGGCAGCCTCGGCCGCGGGCAGGTCCTCCTGGCCCAGGTGCAGGCCCCAGGGCGCGAACCCCTCCTGGGCCGCGAGCAGCGCCAGATCCGCCCGGTCGTTCACACAGATGAAAGGCCAACCCCCATTGGCCGCAGCCTCCGCCAGCGCCGCCCGCAGCTCGATCCACTGGGCCTTTGCATCCAGCGGCTTGCCCCGAAATTGAACCAGCGGGAACCCCGCTGCCCCCAGCCGCCGGATCTGCGCCGACAGGGATTCCGGGCGGGTGGGATCAGTGATGGGGTAGATCGGCGGCAGATGCAGCATGGGCCACCAGTCTAGCGACCCGAGCCCAGGGATGCGCATCCTCTCCGCCCCAGTGAAGGTTCAAAGCAACGCGCGCGGGCGGCGATGCGCCTCGGCCTGTCTGATCCCCCATTCATCCCTGGGGATTTCCACGGTCACTCTCCCCCCATTCCATGAGCAGATCAAAAGGCGGCGTTTGAATTCCCGTGTCACCCATCAACGTGGCCAATAATGAGATAGCCCTTGGAGCCATCATGGCCTTGCACCCTGAATTTCCGGCCTCGCCCTATGCCCCGTTGATTCCTGAACATCGGTGGTTCCCGGCGGACGAGACGCTACGGGCCACGGCTTACGAGAAGCTCCTCCCCCCCCTGGTGGCGAAACTGCGAAACGAGATTCAGGATTGGCGAGCGCAGGGATACGCCGGGGCTTCGCCTACCTCCAAGGCTCTGCTCCGATGGTGGTTCGAAACCGACCACTTGCTTGAACAGGCGGATGGAACCCTCAGTCCATTCCGCTACTACTACGCCCAGCGGGAAGCCGTGGAAACGGCCATTTGGCTCCATGAAGTCCGCCAGGCCCGAGACAAATTCGATCTTCTGCGCTTTGACGCTTCCGGTTCGGTTTCATCCGGCATGTTTGACGAGGCTTGGCCGCGCTATGTGCTCAAGATGGCCACGGGAGCAGGGAAAACCAAGGTGCTTTCCCTCCTCATCGCCTGGAGCTTCTTCCACAAGTTGTACGAGGCCGATTCGACGCTATCCCGCAACTTCCTGGTCATTGCCCCGAACATCATCGTGCTGGACCGTCTCCGGGCCGACTTTGATGGACTCCGGATCTTCTTCAATGACCCCATCCTTCCCGAAAACGGCCACGGCGGGCAGAACTGGCGGGATGATTTTCAGCTCACCCTGCACATCCAGGATGATGTACGGGTCGTTCGGGACACGGGCAACTTGTTCCTTACAAACATCCACCGCGTCTACCTCGGCGATATTCAGGACCCGTCTCTGGAAGATGACGACCTTCGGGATTACTTCCTGGATCCCTTCGGCCCCAAACCCACCGGCAAAACCACAGACAGTAAAACCGACCTGGGAGAGATTGTCCGGGACATCGAGGAATTGGCCATCTTCAACGATGAGGCTCACCATATCCACGATCCCCGGATGGCCTGGTTCAAGTCTATCCAGGACATCCACCACCGGATGCTTCAAAAGGGCCGGCGCCTGTCCATCCAGATAGACGTCACAGCCACACCCCGGCACGACAACGGTGCCATCTTCGTCCAGACCGTATCGGACTACCCGCTTGTGGAGGCCATATACCAGAACGTGGTCAAGCATCCCGTGCTACCCGACGCCGCCAGCCGCGACCGTTTGCAGGAGCGCAAGAGCGCCATCTTTTCTGAGAAGTACCAGGACTACCTCAACCTGGGCATCGAGGAGTGGAAGAAGAGTTACGCTGAACACGAACCTTTGGGCAAGAAGGCGGTTCTCTTCGTGATGGTGGACGACACCAAGAACTGCGACGAGGTGGGTGCCTACCTCGAACGAACCTGTCCCGAGTTGCAGGGTGGCGTCCTGGTCATCCACACCAAAAACAACGGCGAGATTTCAGAATCTGCCACCGGCAAGAACAAAGACGAACTCGAAAAGCTGCGGAAGGAAGCCAACAACATAGACACATGGAAATCGCCGCATAAGGCCATCGTGTCCGTCCTGATGCTAAAGGAAGGCTGGGATGTGCGGAACGTGACGAACATCGTCGGTCTTCGAGCCTACGTTGCACAGTCCAACATCCTGCCGGAGCAGACATTGGGGCGCGGGCTCCGTCGCATGTATCGCGGCACTGACGTGCGCGAGACCGTATCCGTCATGGGCACGCCCGCCTTTATGGAATTCGTCGAGTCCATCCAAAGTGAAGGCGTCACATTTGAGCGGGTGCCCATGGGAGAGGGCGCTTCCCGCAAGGAATCCCTTATCGTGGAAGTTGAGAGCGACAACCCCGAGAAAGACATCGAGGCCCTCGATATAACCCTTCCCAAGCTCAGTAGGCGCTTTCAACGCGAGTTCAAGGATCTTGAAGACCTGGACCCTTCCGCCCTCAACACAAAGAAGCTGCCTCTCAAACCCTTCACACTTGAAGAAACACGGGAAATCATCTTCAAGACCATGCTGGATGCCGAAGTGCACCACACCATTCTGCTCGATGGCGCAGGGCCAGCAGACTACCGCTCGGTGGTGGCTTTCTTCGCCCGTCTGTTACTCAAGGAACTTCGCCTAGTCGGCGGCTATGACGTCGTTTACGGGAAGGTGAAGACCTTCGTGCGAGATCATCTTTTCGAGGCCTCGCCCGTGGACCTGGAAGACCCGGTGGTGCTCCGTAACCTGTCGGAACCCGAAGCCGGGAAGATTCTTTTCGATGGCTTCAAGGCCGCCATCAATGACCTCACCATCCGGGACAAGGGCACTTCGGTCATCGAGGATCACATCCGCCTTCGGGATACTCGCCCCTTCCGCACCGAAAATCGCCCCTTCCTGGCGGCCTCAAAATCCATTTTCAACCGCATCGTGGGAGAGGCCAATGCGGGCGGCTTTGAACTGAGTTTTGCCGCCTTCCTGCAAGGCGCCGAGGACGTGGCTTCCTTCGCAAAGAACTACTTGGCTGTGGGCTTCAAGCTGGATTACGTCAAGGCCGATGGGGACCTTTCCACCTACACACCCGATTTCATTCTGAAAACGACGGATGGACAGATTTGGATTATCGAGACCAAGGGCCGGGAGGAGCTGGATCTTCCCCAGAAAATGGCTAGATTGCGCCACTGGTGCGATGACGCCACTCAGGCCAGTAAGGACAACGGCGGCGTGAACTATCGGTTCGTCTACGTAGATCAGAAGGGCTTTGAGCAACACCCTCCCAAAACCTTTCAGTCGCTTGTGGCCAGTTTCACCGAATACCAGGAAGGTTGAGCATGAGCGCCGAGAATCCTAATCCCGAGCATCGCATCGCCCTCTTCCAGCGCAATGAGATCCGGCGCACCCTTCACGACCATGAATGGTGGTTTGTCCTCACGGATGTCATCGCTGCCTTGACGGACTCGGTGAATCCGTCCGACTACCTCAAGAAGCTCTGGAAGCGTTACCCTTCGCTCTCGGAGGCCTTCCAAGGGGGGGGACAACTTGTCCCCCCCCTTGGGCTGCGATTCGAGACGCCGGGAGGACCCCAGCCCCTCCAATGCTGGAACACGGAAGGCATCTTCCGCCTGATCCAATCCACCCCCAGCCCCAAGGCCTTTCTGGAGGTGGCATGAGCAATCAGTCCGCGATCTTTGAGGGTCATTCCATTCGCCGCCTGTATGACGACGCGACAGAGACCTGGCTGTTCTCGGTCATCGATGTCGTTCAAGTGCTGACCCAGCAGCCGGACTACCAAGTCGCCCGGAAGTACTGGAACAAGCTGAAAGAGCGTCTGAACAAGGAAGGCAGCCAACTGGTGACAAGTTGTCACCAGTTGAAAATGGAGGCTGAGGACGGAAAGCTTCGGCTCACGGACGTAGCCAATGCCGAGACTCTGCTAAGGCTTGTGCAG
>JANYAS010000124.1 GCA_025361205.1 Holophagaceae bacterium | reverse complement strand
TAGCCGTGGCCATCCCAGCGCTCGTGGTGGTGCCGGATCATCCTGACCACATCGAAGGGGAAGCGCAGGTCCTTCAGGAAGACCGCCGCCAGCTCGGGATGGTTCCGGACCTTCTTCAGCTCCTCGGGGCTCAGTTCCGGTTTGCTCAGCATCTGCGGATCCAGCATCAGCAGGCCGACGTCGTGGAGAATCGCCGCGATGCTCACCGCCTCGACCTCCTCGGTGGGCAATTCGAGCTTCAACGCCAGGTCCCGCGCCAGCCGGGCGGTGGCGAGGCTGTGGGGCCGGAGGCTCGGCATCCGGCTTTCGCCGGACTGGAGAATCCGGTGGCTGACGGACAGAAAGGCGTGGTGGTACCGCTCGTGAAGGCGAGCCTCCTGCATGTGGAGACCAAGGATCCGGCCCAATTTCTGAATCGCCTCCATTTCGGAGATGGAGAAGCCTTGGTCCTCCTGCCGGAAAACCACGAGCAGGTCATGCCCGCCCAGGGTCTCGTTGAGCAGCAGGGGCAGGTAAGTCGCGAAGGCCCCGCTGATCGGCGGCGATGCGGCCAGCTCATTGCGGGTGATGAGACGCAGCTGCTGCTCCTGGACGGCCGGAAGGTGGAAGGTGGCGTGGGCCAGGATCTGCTGTTGCAGGTCCGGCGACAGGGGGAACAGGCTGTAGGCCAGGATTGGGCGGATCTCCTCCGGGTCCTCGATCCACAGGGCCACGGCCGAGGCTGACAGGATCTGGCTGAGCAGGCCCGCGATCTCCCAGAAGAAGGCCCGCTGTTCCGGCGCGATCATGCCAGGCTTCCGCTCCGGATTCACGGGCGCCGGGGCCACCCACCCGCTGAGGGTCCGGTCCGCCTCCCAGGGCAGCGCCGCGTAGCCGTCCTGCCCACCAGGGAAGCCGTATAGCCGCTCATGGGCCGAAGGGCCAGTCGAGGGAATGTGGGTTCCCGGCGCACGTATGGGTGCGGCGGTCACGGTCACGGGCGGCAGCAGGCGCTCGGGCACCGGGGCCACTTCGTCGATGATGGCTGAGGCCGTGGGCAGCCCCTCCGGCACGGGCCCCAGGGCCAGGGGCACGGAAGGCGGGGTGGGCCCGGGCCGCGTGACAGCTCCGTAGAGCCTGAATTCCCGGAGGGCTTCAACCAGGTCGCCGCAAATGGCCAGGGTGGGCGGCTCGTCCCTCGCGACATCAAAGGTGCCCCCCTTGATGCGGTCCCGCTGGATCAACAGGCCCACCCATTCGCCCGCCAGGTAGACCGGCGTGATGAGGTACCGCGGCCACTCGCCCCCCTGGCTGAAGGCCTCCAGCTCGGGGGCCTCAGCGGCATCGTTCACCACGTAGGCCCGGCGCTCCCGCTGGGTGTGGACAAGCAAGGGATGTCCCTCGGGAATGGACACGGGCGGCCGCGTGCCCCGGGGCCAGCCATAGAAGCTCACCACCTCGAAGTCACCCTGCCCTGGCGCCTTCAAGTAGAGCGCTCCCTTGGTGCTGCCGACCTCCTCCAGGCAGCGATAGAGCACCTGGGAGCAGCGGTTGGCGAGGGCCTCGCCAAGAATCAGAGCGGGGGTGGACATGAATCGAAGCGTCCTGGCTGGAGGATCTGGGAACCCATCATGGCAGAGCGGGAGACGGAGGATCCAGCGAATTGGGACTTCGAAAAAACGGATTTTCACCGTCAGGTCTTCAAAGAAGATCAGGCTGACGGGGGCGGCCGCTTCAGGCTTTCCACCTGCAGGTCCCGGTCCGCCCACCGGGTCAAACCCGCCAGTTGATTGCCGTGGCCACACTCCGCGAGGGGGGCGCCAAGGTCCCGTAGCCGGGCCACCACCGTCGGCCAATCCACGGGAAGGGCCACTGAAGCCAGCCCCTCATCCCAGGCAGCCGTGGCGGTCACTAGCAGCCGGCCATCGAAATGGGAGATCAGCGGAAAGGCGGGTGGGGACGGAACCACATCCGCCAGCCTCCGCGTGATGGCAGGCAGGAGGGCCGCCATGTGCGGTCCGTGCAGCGGGTGCCGAACCGGCAACAGCCCGGCCTTCAGGGCCGTGGGGCCCATCGCCGCCACCACAGCCTCCAACTCATCCACGGGGCCCGAGACCGTGAACTGCGCCTGGCCGTTCCGGTTGGAGAGCGCCAGGGCCGGATGGGCGAGGAGGGCCTGGCGGACCTCCAGTTCCGGCACACCGATGAGAAAGGCCATCCCCATGGCTCTGCCCGCAAAGGCGGCCTCACTCAGATCTTCCACCGCGGAAAACAGGTCCAGCGCGGCCTCGAGCGGCACCACCTCGGCGGCCACCAGGGCCGAATAGAAGCCCATGCTGTGCCCGGTGGCCGCCCTTGGCAGGGGCATGCCCGCCGCGCGCCAGGCCCGATAGATGCCCACCGAATGGGCCAGCACGGCGCAGGGCGCATGGCGTTGGAACCGGAGCTCCTCCAAGGGGCCTTCCGCCATCAGGCGCCGCAACCGCACGCCCGTGTGGATCTCCGCGGCCTCGAGCGTGTCAGCCCAGGCCCCGTGGGCCTCCCAGCCCGCGGACATGCCCACGGCCTCCGTACCTTGGCCGGGGAAGAGAAGGATGGAGGCGGCACGCATCATCCACACAGCATAAATCGAGTACTGTGTCCCGATGACTCCCCTTCCTTCCCAGCTGCCGGCGGCTTGGCATCAGGTCCCCTGGCACGAGCGCCGCTCCTACTGGGAGTTGGAGGAGGACGATCGACGCATCCTCCGGGAGGCCTTGGAAACGGAAGCCGCCGATCTGGCCCGCCACGCGGACCGGGCCCTGGAGGACTACGCCAACACTCCCGGCACCCTGGACGGCCAGCTGGTGAACGGCGACATGCTCGCCACCCTGCTGCCCAGCCTGCGCCGCAATCCCACCCAAGGCTACGAGGCAATGGAGGATCCGGCCGGGCGGGCTGCCATCCACCTGAACGCCCTGGGCAAACGCCTCCGGGACCGGGCTTTGGCCTCCTCTCGGGGCGAGCCGGTCATCATCTTCATGGGGGGCCAGGCCACGGGCAAGACCACCGGCGCCCTGGCACTGGGACCCGCCTTCGGCGCGGTCTTCGACGCGCCCCACACGGATCCTGAAGGCATAGCCTTCCTCCTGGGCCGCATCCGGCGGGCGGGCTGCGGCGAAGTCCACCTGGCCTACACGGACCGGGATCCCGAGGGTTCCTTGAAGGCCATGCTGGCCCGCTCCGAACGCGAGGGCCGCTACGTGCCCCTGGACCGCATGGCCCGCGCCCACGCCTGGGCCCCCTTCACCTTCCTGGGCATCGCCCCCCGGGTGGGTCGCTCCCTGCAGCTCTACCACGTGCGGGTGGACGAGGAGGGCCCCGGTCGCATGACCGAGGGCCAGGAGGCCCTCGCCAGCGTGCGGGGCCGCCCGAAATCCGTCGAATCCGTGGTTGCCTACCAGCTCCAGACCGCTTACCTTTCTCTACTGAGGATCCCAACCCATGACCCCGAAGCCTGGTACCCGCGAGACGTCCTCGCAGGACTCAATCGAACCCTCGACCCCTGGCGTCGAAGCGAAGCCGACCATCTCCTTCGCCGATTTTTCGAAGCTGTGGCGGAGCGAGGTGCCGAAGATGGTCCAGGCCCACGAGGAGCACCGGCTGGAGGTTCGCCGGAACCTGGGCCTCGCCTAGGCTGAATTCGCGGCGCGAATTCCCCTCTGAATCTGCGCAGCGGATTCAGCCCTCCCGGTAGCCCAGCACCACCAGCAGGCAGGCTCCGCCGGCGATGACGGAGAGGCCCAGCTCCTCGGCCGCGCGGACGGCTGCCTCGCTTTCGGCACCGGGCTGCATCCAGACATGGGTCACCCCCGCCGCGGCGGCCTCCCGGACCACCTGCTCGGTGATGGCCGGTGGCGTGATCACGGAGATGGCCCGGGCCTTCACGGGCAGGCTGCTCAGCGAAGGGTAGGCCTTCTGGCCCTCGACCTCCAGCGCCTTCGGGTTGATGGGATAGACCTCCTTCCCGTGCTGCTGGTAGCAGCGGAGCACCTTGTTGCCGTACTTCGAGCGGTCCGTGCTGGCGCCCACCACCGCAAAAGGGCCGGATTCGAGGAAGGATGTGATGGTCTCTTGAACGCCACGGGGCATGGGACCTCCCCGCCTTGGATGCCCGGCCCGGACGGCTGTGACGGCCCCAGGCCTCAGGCGCCGCCCGGAGGGAAGTGCAGGCGGAGGACCAGGCCCCTCTCCCCGTTGAAGACGTGGAGGCCCGCCCCGTGGGCCCGGAGGATTCCCAGGGCCGCGGCCAGGCCCAGGCCCCGGCCGGCCTGCCGCGTGGTGTAGAAGGGGTCGCAGATCCGGCTCAGCTGGTCCGGCGGCACACCCGCGCCATCGTCGGCCACCTCCAGGCAGACCGTGGCCGGGCCGGCTGGCCGTGGAGCAGGCCAGAGGCCGAGGCTCCCGGGGCCGGGATGGTCCTCGTCGAAATCCACATGCAGCCCCACGCGGACCCCGCCTCCCTGGGCGCCCGAGGCCTCCAGGGCGT
>JANYAS010000094.1 GCA_025361205.1 Holophagaceae bacterium | reverse complement strand
CCGCCACCCGCGCTTCCAGCCGGGCCAGCGTGGGGTCCCGCTCCAGCACGTCGTCGCCCACCTCCGCGGAAGCCATGGCCGCCCGCATCTCGGGCGAGGGCTGGGTGACGGTGTCAGAACGGAGGTCGATGGGTCGCATGGAGAGATTCAAGCACAGGAACAGGAAAGGGATTGACAAAACTGGTTTGCATTGCAAACTTGTTTCATGGGCAAAATCGAATCGAACCCCAAGGCCATCCTGGACCTTGACCGCACCGTCCACGAACCGGCACGCCTGGCCATCCTCACCGTCCTGGCCTCGGCGGAGGAAGTGGCCTTCCTCTTCCTCCAGCGGGTCACGGGCCTGAGCAAGGGCAACCTCTCGAGCCACACCCAGAAACTGGAGGCGGCGGGCTACCTGGCAACCGTGAAGGCCTTCCAGGGGCGCATTCCCGTCACCAGCTTCCGCATCACGGAGGACGGCCGCGTCGCTCTGCATGCCTATCACCAGCAACTCCGAGCCCTGCTCCCGAAGGAAGGCAAGCCATGACCACCCCTGATCTCGACGCCCTCAGCGCCACCACCCGCGAGTACGCCGCCTTCCAGTCTCGCAAGAGCGGCCTAGCCACGGCCCTGGGCGGGCTCATGGCCATCGTCCTCGTGCTCGCCGCCCTGAGCCCGAACTACATGGGGGCTCATGTACTGGACCGTCTGGCCATCGAGTATCTCGTCTGGGTTCCCATGCTTTGGCTTGGGCTCAAATGGGCGCTGGGCCGGGTGCTCTACCGGGGCCTTGGCACCGTGAAGGCCGCACCCGATAGCGCCTACGAGCGCCGACGCTGGTACTGGATCCTGGGCCTTGCCCTGTTTCTCCTCGCGATGTCCTTGGCCGCCCTCTATGCCTTTGCCCTGGGCTTCCTGCAGCCCAACCCCTCCCGGGCAGCCATTTGTCCGCCACCCATGTGGCTCCTGCTTATGCCGCTGCTCTATCTGCTACCCATGCCCTGGCTTATCCGAGGCATTGAAGAGGCCCGGGTCTTCGCGGTCCTCGTGGGCCAGTGCATCCTTTGGCTCGTTCCCCTCTTCCTGTTCAGCTTTGGCCCCAGCAATCCAGCCAATCATGAGTGGACGGTGACGGGCCACCTCGCCATGACCGCGTACCTGGTGCTCATCTTCCTCATCCAGATCTGGGGCGCCCTGGCCATGATCCGGGGCTGGAAGGAGCACCGCCAGTACTTGGCCCTGCTGAGGTCCCTGCCCCGGGAGGCCTAGGGCCTCTGGCACACTGGTTCTTTGTGCCGGAGATCGAATGAATGTGCTACACGCCATCCTCCTGGGGCTGATCCAGGGCCTGACGGAATTCCTGCCCGTGTCCTCCACGGCCCACCTCACCCTGGCGGAGCACCTGATGTTCGGCGGCCGTCCCATGCCCCTGGCCTTCGACGTTCTATTGCATGTGGGCACGCTGGTGGCGCTGATGATCTACTTCCGGCGGGAACTGGTTCAGATCGTCATGGGCTGCGGCGGGCGCGATAAGGAAGGGCGTCAGCTCGCGCTCTGGTTGTTCGTGGCCATGATCCCGACGGGCATCTTCGGTCTGGCCACCCGGGGCGTGAAGGAGGCGGCCAAGGAGCACCTCTGGGCCTACGGCATCGGCCTGCTCTGCACGTCGGTCCTGCTGTTTGTGGCCAACCGCATGAGCCAGCAGCGGGAGGAGCTTGCCGAGGGGGCTCTCGCCGGCCGCGAGTTCCAGGAGATGAGGGCGGTGGACGCCCTGGCCGTGGGCACCATCCAGGGCATCGGCGGAGGGTTCGGACTCTCCCGTTCAGGATCCACCATTTCGATGGGCGTGTTCACCGGCTTGAAGCTCCCGGCCTCGACGCGCTTCAGCTTCCTACTGGGCATGCCCACCATCGCCGCCGCCGCGGTGGTCGAGCTGCGGGGCCTCCTGAAACCCCTCCTCAAGCACCAGCCCCTGCCGGCGGACATGGCGTTTCCACCTGGTTCCGTATCCCCCGTCATGCTCTGTGTCGTGGGCGTCGTTGCGGCCGCCATCTCCGGCTACTTCGCCATTGGCCTGCTGGACCGGTTCACGCAGAGGCCCCGGCTCAACGGCTTCGCAGTCTATTGCCTGGGGATGGGTCTGGTGATGGTCGCCCTCGGGGTCACCGGCGTGCTCGGCCACCACTGAAGGTTCGGCCCGTCCCGTTCGCCGGTCCCTCCGCCCCGTTCACCGATGGGTGGTTCGATGGCACTAGGGTCTTCATTAGACTGATTTCTTCCCCCGGAGGTTGCGTTGATCCACCTGAACGAAGTCCACAAGTCCTTCACCGTGAAGGATCGCAAGACCCGAACCACCAAGCGCATCGACGCCGTGCGCGGCATCTCCCTTACCGTTAAACCAGGCGAGATCTACGGACTGCTCGGCCCCAACGGCGCCGGCAAATCCACAACCCTGCGGATGATCGCGGGCCTGATGGAGCCGGATGCCGGCAGCATCGAGGTCTGTGGGATGGACACCCGCCGGAAGCCCGAGGCCGTTCGCGGCTGCCTGGGCTACCTGAGCACCGACATGGGGGTCTACACCCGCTTCACGCCGCGCGAACTCCTGCGGATCTTCGGGGAATTCCAGGACGTGGATCCCGTCACCGCCGACCGCCGGGGGATGCACCTGCTCGAGAAGCTCCAGTTGGCGGACTTCGCGGATGTGAAGATGGACGGGTTCTCCTCGGGCCAGAAGCAAAAGGTGAGCATCGCGCGCGCCCTGCTGCACGACCCGAAGGTCGTGATCTTCGACGAACCCACCACCGGGCTCGACGTACTCACCGCCAAGACCGTGCTGGACCTGCTGCGGATCATGCGCGAAGAGGGCCGCACCGTCATCGTCTCCACCCACGTCATGCCCATGGTCGAGGAGATCTGCGACCGGGTCGGCATCATCTTCGACGGCAAGTTGCACGGGGACGCGCCGCCTCGGGAAATTTTGGAAAGTCGGAACAGCAAGACCCTTGACGAAGTGTTCTTCCAGCTCGCAGCGGAATCCGAGGGAGGCAACTGATGCGCGGCGCCCTGCTCATCGCCAAGAAGGAGTTTCTGGAACTCTCGAAGGATCGGAAGACGATGTTCTTCGCCTTCGTTCTGCCCTTCCTGCTCTACCCGGCCATCTTCGGCATGATGGCCAAGATGGGAAAGCGGGACGAGGCCCAGAACAGCAACAAGGCCAG
This sequence comes from Holophagaceae bacterium, assembly GCA_025361205.1. Lineage (GTDB taxonomy): Bacteria > Acidobacteriota > Holophagae > Holophagales > Holophagaceae > Geothrix. Next base: position 12,826 of record JANYAS010000094.1, on the reverse strand, counting down.
CCGAATCTATCTGGTGGATCCCTCCGACGTACTGGCGCCCGTCTTGAAGGCCAACCCCAAGCGGTTCGAACTGGTAGCCAAGCCTGAGGGCGATCTCAAACAGGCCATCCGGGATCAGAAGCTGGAGTTGGCCCTGGAAGTGGCTCCCGATGCCGCCACGGCCCTCCAGAAACAGGCGACCTTCACCGTGACCGCCCAGATGGACGAGAGCGAACGGACGTCGGAGTTGGCCCTCAAGCGCCTGAAGGAAACGCTCGAACCGCAGGAAAAGACCTGGGTGCAGGGCCGTCTCCAGGCCCTTGGAGCCTCCGCCCAACTGGCCGAGCCCGTGAAACTGGAGGTCAAGAACGCTGCGGACCTCACCTTGGAGATGGGGAAAGTGATGGGCCGGATGCTGCCCTACCTGCTGATGATCATGATGTACACCGGGGCCATGCAGCACGGCATCTACGCCACGGCCGGCGAGAAGGAACGCCATACCCTGCTCAGCCTCATGGCCACGCGCCTGCCGCGGAACCAGATCATCCTGGGCAAGCTGCTCTACATCTTCAGCATGGGCGTCATCGCGGCCCTTCTGAACCTGCTGAGCATGGGCCTGTCCATCCCCTTCATTGGCGGCGGTTCCACCGGATCCATGCAGGCCATGGCAGCCATCGCCAATCCCCTGACCCTGGGCCTCACGTTCATGATCATGGTGCCCCTGGGGCTCTTCTTCGCAAACTTCATCCTGCTGATGGGCATTCAGGCCCGGAACACCATCGAGGCCGGCACCGCCATCACGCCGGGCATCTTCCTGGTCGTGTTCCTCGGGGTCTTCACCATGATGCCGGGTGTGGACAAGATGGCCTTCCTGTCCTACGTGCCCGTGGTGAACGTCTGTCTGGCCCTGCGCAAGCTGTTCAGCCAGCAGTTCAGCTGGGCGGAATATCTGGTGGCCTTCACCATGACCGTGGGGCTGGCCGCCGTCATGACCCTGGTTTCCACGCGGTTGCTTAACCGGGAGAAGGCGCTGTTCAACGCCTGAAGGCTGTCGATCTCGCCATGCGGGCCAGGATTTGCCGAAGGAAACCTGTCACTCTATAGTTTCACCAAGGCTTCCAAAGGATCCCGCATGGCGACGAAGGCAAAGACCGAACCAGCTACCCCCAAGGCCACACCGGTGCCTGCCCAAGCCCCGCCCTCCCCGCTCGCTGCCGCCTATGGCAAGGCCGTGAAACTCATGGAATCAGGCAAGCACGCGGAGGCCGCCAAGGCCCTGGAAACGCTCATGCACGACGCCCAGGCAGCGGGGGATTGGGGGCTGAAGCGCCGGGCCCAGATCTTCCTCACCTTGGCCGAAGCCAAAGTCAATCCGCTCAAGGTGGCCGTGCTGGACCCCATCACCGAAGTCCAGGCCTGCCTCAACCGCCAGGACGCGGATGAAGCGCTCAAGCTTATCGAGAAGGCCCTGAAGGGCCCTGCCGCCAAGGGCCCCCTGTACTATCTGCGGGCCGTCGCCTTTGCCCAGGGCGATAACACCGAGGGTGCCGCCGAAAGCCTGAAAAAGGCCATGGAATTGGACCCCGACTTCGTCTTCCAGTGGCACATGGAACCCGACTTCAACAGCATTCGGAAGTCGCCCCTCTTTGCGTTCACCGAAGGTCACTGAGCCGCGGATCCAGTCCCATGGCCGGCGCTCCGGGTCTCGACGTCGACCAGCCTCTGCGGGTAGTGGCCCTGGGAGGCGGTACTGGCCTGGCCGCGCTGCTCCGTGCCCTCAAACGGGAGGCAGGCAGGAGCCGGAATCCCTGGAAGCTCACCGGCATCGTCACCGTCTCTGACAACGGCGGCTCGTCCGGCCGGTTGCGGGACGAACTGGGTGGCATCCCGCCCGGGGATCTGCGCAACTGTCTTTCGGCCCTCACGCTGGAGGATTCGGCCCTCTCCGACCTCCTGAACTACCGGTTCCGGGGCGAAGGCAGTCTCGCCGGCCACTCGCTCGGCAACCTCATGCTCTGGGCCCTGGCCGATCTCACGGGCGACTGGGTCCGGGCCATCCGCCAGCTTTCGGGCGTCCTGGTGACCCTGGGACGCCTGTTCCCGTCCACGGTCGTGCCTGTCACGCTGCACGCCGAGGATATGGCAGGCACCCGCTATGTGGGGGAGATGGCTGTGGGCTCCTGTCAGCCGCCCCTGGCCAGGCTCTGGCTGGAGCCCCGGAGCGCCGAGCCCCTGCCTGAGGCGGTCCTGGCCCTGCTCCGCTCGGACCTGATCATCCTCGCCCCGGGCAGCCTGTACACGTCCACCATCTCGAACCTGCTGCTGGACGAACTCCAGGAGGCCGTGGAATCCTCCCGGTCCCCCGTGATCTACGTGGCGAACCTGATGACCGAGCCCGGCGAAACGGCTGGCCTGGACCTTGAAAACCACGTTGCGGCCATCGCCGCCCTCGGCCGAACCCGAATCTCAGCCATCATCGCCAACGCCACCCCGCTGAGTCTCGACATGCGCGCGAGGTACCAGGAGGAGGGCGGGGAACCCCTATTCGCGGAGGCGGACAGGATCCTGGGCATACCTGTCCACCGGTTCCCCTTGCTGGATCCCGAGGCGCCCAAGGCACGCCACCATCCGGACCTATTGAACCAGGCGATCCGGGCGGTCCTGTCCCGGCTTTAGCGGGAGTGTTGATACACGATTAAGGACTCCATTTCCCCCTATCGGAGCCTCCAGAGATGCCGATAGGTGCTTAAGGGCGTCCAGGGGATTTGTATTTTTTACGAATCTTGTTTTTCTGACAAGGACTTTGGGTAGGCTTGTGGGAGTAGGGGGCGGCATTTGGCGCTGAATGGTGATCTGTCGACCATGGGGCTGGAGGACATCTTCCAGTGGCTTGCCGTCGGGAAGAAGACCGGAGTGCTGGAGCTCAAGGGTTCCCTCCATACGAAGCGGGTGGCCTTCCATGAAGGGCGCATCACCAGCATCTGGTCCTCCGATCCCCGCGAATACCTGGGTCAGTACCTACTCGCCTTCAACCGCATCACCGAGGAGCAGCTCCGGGATGCACTCGCCACCCAGGAGGACGAGCAGCAGCTCCTGGGCCGCATCCTCGTCAACCGCCAGCTCGTCACCGAGGCCGAGATCCGGCGCATCGTGCAGATGAAGGTGGAGGAGAGCATCTTCGACACCTTCCTCTGGAGCGTCGGCAGCTTCGAGTTCCACGACGGCGCAGCCTCCCACCAGAAGTCCATGCTGCTAAGCCTGGATGTCACTGGCATCGTGCTTGAGGGCGCCCGGCGGCTCGATGACTGGAAGCGAATCCGCAAGGTCATCAAGGGTGGAGACGCCGTTCTGGCACCCATTTCTGAGGCCATCGCGGAGCGACTGCCGCTTGCCACAGAGGACGCGGACATCCTCGCCCGGCTGGACGGCTACAAGTGCATCGACCGGCTCGTGCTGGACATGCGGTTGCCCGAGTACAAGATCAACAAGCTGCTCTTCGACCTCCACGAAAAAGGGCTGGTGCGCATCGCGAACCCCGGGGGCAGCCTGGGGGAGAATCCCAGCCTCCAGTTGCAGCGGGCCCGAGCCCTCGTCGAGAAGCAGAAGCTCCAGGAGGCCCAGGAGGAGCTTCGCCGCATCCTCAAGGACCAGCCCCGCCATCTCGATGCCAACAAGATGATGGCTGTGGTGCAGGATCTCCTGGAGGATAAGAAGCTCGATCAGGACCTGATCCCCGAGCTGGCGGTGAGCCTGGATGAGCTGATGACGACCGACCTCTGCCCTAACGAGGCTTTCCTCGCCAGCCGGGTGAACGGCCTGTGGACCATCCGGGACATCCTGTCCATCGCGCCCTTTGAGCAGGACGAGTGCCTCGGCATCTTCTCCAAGCTCCTGAAGCGTGGGATTCTCAAGGCTATCAAACCCGCCCAGGGAGGCGATCAGCTGGGAGCCTCACGCTGACGACCTCTCGCAATTGGAGGTCTCCTCATGCGCCGCATCCTCGCCCTGCTGCTGATCGCCCTGCCCCTCGCTGCAGCCAAGAAACCCACCGTCGCCCAACTCGAAGTGCAGGTGAAGCGACTCACCGAAGAGCGGGATGACCTGAAACTGCGCCTCACGGCCACCGAAGACATCCAGCAGGAACTCGTCGCGGCCCGAAAGGCCAGGGATCTTGCCCGGGCCGAAGGCGAGGCGGCGCGGAAGGAGGCTGACCAGGTTCGGGCCAGCCTGAAGGAGAACCAAGGCGGTGGTGACGCCATTCTGAACGAGCTCCAGGAGGCCCGAAAGGACGCGACTGAAGCCAAGGCCGAGAGCACCCGCCTGAAGACCGAGAACGAGGAGTTGCAGCGCAAGACCAGCGCCACCCCAGGGGAAGGCGCGCTCGTAATGCTCGGCGAGGAGATCCAACCCGCCCGGCCCATCAACCTTAACCGCGTGACCCCCCACCTCAAGTCCTCGGGACTCTTCGCCGTCCGCCCCAAGGGGGTACTCGTGGTCAACGTGCTCATCAGCGAGAAGGGCGACGTGCTTGCGGCGCGACTCATCCAGGGACTATCCGGGGATTCACCGGATGTCCGGGACGCCGGCGAGGCCTGCGTGGAGGCCGCCAAGCACCTCGTCTTCGACCCCGCGACGTCCAAGGATGGCAAGACGCATTTCAAGGTCTGGCAGGGCGTCGGGTTCTATCTGGACTGAGGCGGTATTGGGAAGTGGGCTGTAGGCCATAGGCACTGCTTCTTGAGGCGGCGCAAGCGCCGCATCGGTCTCTAGATCTGGCGCCGACCCACCCGGTTGCCGAGCCCAAAATCAATCATTGGCGCGGCCAGAGGCCGCATCAGAGAGCATTTCCCACAGCCCACAGCCAGCATCCAACAGCCTACCGCCCGTCCCGTTCCCCCCAGGGGCTGGGTTCGCCCAGGCCCCAGCGGGCTTCGTACCAGACCTTTTCCAGGCAGAGGCCTTCCGGCGGCGCGGTTAGGCCTGCCCGGGTCCGATCCCTCGCTTGCAGCACCTCGACCAGGGAGTCCACCTTGCGCCGCCCCCGTCCGATATCCACGAGGGTGCCGGCCATGATGCGCACCTGGTGCATGAGAAAGCTGTTGCCCTCGAAGACCAGATCCAGTCCGCCCTCCACCGGCACGATCCTGATTCCGTGCAGCGTCCGCACGGGTGTCTTCGCCCCACATTCCGCGCAGCGGAAACTCGAGAAGTCGTGGGTGCCCAGCAGCGGCGGCACTGCCGCCGCCATGGCGTCCACATCCAGCGGTATCGCATGGTGGACATGCCACCGGAAGAGGGCCTGCAACGGATCCGCCGCAGGACCGAGGCCCATCCGGTAGACATAGCGCTTCGCAATCGCGTGGTGGCGGGGGAAGAATCCTTCGGGGGCCGGTCGGGCGGCCATGACCCGAATGTCCTTGTGAAGGTGGGCGTTGAGGGCGGCGAGTAGGCGGTAGGGTTCCCAAGCCCGAGCTGCATGGATCAGGACTCCCTGCGCGCGGGCGTGCACGCCCGCGTCCGTGCGGCCGGTACCTTGGGGCATCGGAGCCTCGGGATCCAAGGCCTGGAGGGCCTTCCAGAGGTCCCCCTGGCCACTGCGCAACGAGGTCTGGATCTGCCAGCCGTGGAATCCGGCCCCCGTGTAGGCCACGGTTAGGAAGAAGGGATAGGACATCGCTCCATGATAAGGCTGGACGGCTTGGATCGGTCGCGGGGGCGCTGAATCGCCCGTTCTACGGGGATCTGCGCAATACATGGGACTTACATCCAAGCAATTCCGCCCACTCCGATGATCCATGATCCCCCAGATCCCCCAACGGCGCGGATTTTCCCTTTTTTTTGAAAGAAAAGCCTTGACCACACTGCGTCTGCGGCGTAATTTTTTGGCAGTTTAGGAAATACAGCATCCATGGGCTTCTTCGGGTCCTTGATGTTCGAAAAGCCAGCAACCACGGTCGTCTCCCACCAGAGCCGATTTTGTTTTTCTCAACCCGGGGACACAGGTCCCCAATTTCGGAGGTTTTCATGAACAAGGCTGAACTGGTAAGCGCCGTCGCCGATAAGGCCGGCATCACCAAGGCCCAGGCCGCTGCCGCCCTGGACCAGGTGCTCGGTGGCATCGCTGCCGCCCTGCGCTCTGGCGACAAGGTTACCCTCGTGGGCTTCGGCACCTTCTCCGTCGCCAACCGCGGCGCCCGCACCGGCCGCAACCCCCGCGACAACAAGCCCATCAAGATCGCTGCCAAGAAGGTCGCCAAGTTCAAGCCCGGCAAGAAGCTGGCCGACGAGGTCAATGGCAAGGGCGCCAAGAAGCGTAAGTAGAATTTAGCTGTCCGGCATCCGACCGGATTCAAGGATTGACGGGGCCTGTTTCGACAGGCCCCGTTGCCTATCAGCACTGTTTTTTTGATGGTTATGTCCTGACCCATCACGGAACGCTCAGGAAGGCGCCAGCAGTGGCTATTCGCCCTCGATGGCCTCGAAAATTGCCGTTTCATTGACGGAGGGCCGTTTGCCTCGCAGCCATTCCGCAATTCAGGCTCCTCGGCAGGCCATCCGATGAAGAGGTATCCGACGAGGTCCTCATGGCTGATGAAGCACCCAGTCCCAAGAAGAGCCCCCTGAAGCTGATCATCATCATTGTGGCCGCTCTGGTCGTGTTGGGTGGCGGTGGTTTCGGGACACGGCTGTTCCTGAAAAAGCGGGCAGCTACCAAGGCCGCAGCAGCCGAGCAGGCCAAGGCGGCTGAGCCCCAGGAGGGTGTGGCGGCCGAAGCGGCCACGCCAACCGAGGAGGACTCCGAGGATTGTGGAGACACCGGCGAAATGAAGGAGAGCGGTGGCCACGGAGGCCCGGAGGGGGCCCCTGTCATGGTGCTGACCCGCACCGTGAACCTGACCGGCCCACGGAGGAATGCTTTCCTCCGCTGCGAGTTGAACATCCTCTTCTGCGACGCGGAACTCGGCAAGCTTGTGTCTGGTGACAAACCCTCGGCCGAGAAAAGCCTGATCCAATCCATCGTGCTGGGCGCCCTGTCGGGCAAGAGCGTGGAGGAGGCCTCCGATGCCGAATCCCGCGAAGCCCTGCGGAAGGAGATGAAGGACAAGCTGAATGAGCAGTTCAGGCCCCATCCTCCAAAGGTCGGGGAGAAGGAAGACCCCAAGCACAAGAAGTCCATGCGACCCATCAAGAGCGTCCTCATCGTGGACTGGGCCATTCAGCAATGATCCCTGGCCTGCCGGTCGCCTCTGGCATGTCCATTGCCCACTTCTGTGCCTGGGTCCATGCTTTGACAGGACCAGGGGGAGGGACATGGTGAAGCGGGTAGATCGGCTCGAGAACGACCGCACGCTCAGCTTCGAGCAGGTGGTGGCGGAGCTCATGCCCTTCATCGACACGCCGCTCAGGCTGGAGATTCAGCTGGGTCAGGCCCGCATGACCATCCGGGACCTCCTGGACCTCGAGACGGGCTCCCTGGTGGAACTCAAGAAGAGCGCGGGGGAGCCCATGGATGTGCTCTGCAAGGACCGCGTGATCCTCCGCGGCGAGGTCACGGTGCTGGAGGACACCCTGGGGCTGCGCGTCACCGAGATCGTGGACCCCGACAAAAAGGTTTAGGCGCGAGTTCGCGTCATCGATCGCAAGGCCCTCACTCCCAGGCGTGGAGGCCCAGCCATCCTGTGTCATCCTGGGGGTTCGCCATGGACGACACCACCTACCCCAGCGCCCCGCCGGTTGCCCTTTGCCTGGGCGGGATGGATCCGTCCGGTGGTGCCGGCCTCCTCCGGGACGCCATGACCCTGGCGGAACTGGGCTGTCAGCCCATGGCGGTGAGCCTGGCCGAGACCCTCCAGAATGGGTTGGCCTGCATTCGCATCGACCCCCCCGCCCTGGATCCGATCCAGCGGGTCGAGACCCTCGCCCCGCACCTGGCCGGCCGGTGGGGCGTGAAGCTCAGTCTCTGTGCCCTCGACCCGAAGGCCTTCCGTCGCCTCTGCGCCACCCTGAAGCACCTGGATCCGCCGGTCCGCCTCTGGGATCCCATCCTCGCACCCAGCGCGGGTGTGGGCCTCCATGACGGCGGGGACCTCCGCCGCATGGCCGTCGATCTCCTGCCCATGGGACGCTGGGTGGTGAGTCCCAATCGGGGGGAGGCCGCCGCCTTTGCGGGGTTGCCTCCCGAAGCCATCCACAGCGCCGCCCCAGAGGCTCTGGCGGCCCCGTGGCTCGCCGCCGGGGCCGCAGCCGTCTGGCTCAAGGGCGGGCATGCCGAAGGAGACCAGGTCCAAGACCTGTGGATCACACCGGCAGGCGTCCAATCGCTGGACCTCACCCCCCGGCTTCCGGGCGAGCGCCGGGGGACCGGCTGCCTCCTGTCGGCCACCTGGCTGGGCCTCCGGTTGCTCGGCGTCCCTGAAGTGGATGCCGCACGCCAGGCGGCCCACCGCCTGCGGAACCGCTGGGATCTGGCCTTCGCTCCTGGACATGCAGGCCGGATGATGTTCGGGCCAGCCTCAAAGCCTGGGGAGGGCCAGTGACCGGGACCGAAGGACGCGGATTCCTGCTGCGGGCAACCCTGGATACCCCCTGGGCGGGCTGGGCGGGGTCGCGGTTCCTCGAGGAGGGCCTGGCCTCGGTCCATGCCGCCCCGGGCCGCGCCTTGGCCCGGCTGATGAACCTGTCCACGCTACTGCCCGGGGGCTTCGGCCTGATCTGGGACCATCCCCCGGCCTGGATGCAGGCCCTGCCGGCCGAATCCCGCCAGGGCTGGTGGGAGGCCATCACAGCCATTCCCCGATTGAGCCTCCACCTGGGACCCGACGACGCCCAGCAGCTGCCCGGGGGCGCCTTCCGGGCGTGGGTGCACTCCCCGGAGATGCCGGTGGGGCCGGTCGGTGAACTCTGGCGCCAGGGCGTGCTCGGCTGGGTGCCCCGGGCCGACGCGGCCTGGCGCCTGCCCGATCTCGGCGTGGCCACAGCCGCTGAGGAGGCCCCGCCCGGCTGGTTGTGGGGGGAAGTGACCCTGCCCCTGGGGGCGCTTTCGACCCTGGCCTCGGGAGAGGCCCTGGTAGCCGCCATGTCCGCTGCCCAGGGCGCGGCTGAGCGGGGCCTCGCCCTGCGTCTGGCCTCGGGCGCTTGGGTGGATCTCCCCTTCGCCCGCAGGGCGGTGGGCTGGCGCCTATCCCTGGCAGGCGGCACGGAATTCCAGCGGGCCGGTGGTTCCTGGCCCCTGGTCCTCGGACAATTGCGGGCGCTCAAGGCGCTGCTTCAGGAGCGCCTCCGCACGCCGATCCACCTGGGGTCCTGCGGTGATTTCCAGGTGGCCGCTCTCCTGGGCCGCCAAGCCCTGCGCGAGGGCCTGCCCTGGCGCGCCAGCCTGCCCCTGCCACCGGCCCCGGGCGCCTTCACGCCGGGCCTCGCCGCCGATCCAAGGGATGCGGTCCCCCTTGAGGCCCGGGCCCTTCATCCCGCCGCCTGGACGGACACCTTGGATCACCCGCCGGTGAGCCTGCTGCGCGTGCCGGCCGTGCCCCCAGAGGCTGGGGCGCAGAGCCTCATATCCCAGGCGCAGCCACCCCCCGCGATCCGCTGGCTGCCGCCGGACCTGCCACCGCCCGGCCCCTTTGATCCGGACCGCCCCTGGGCGCCCCCGGCGGCCTACTCGTTTCCCGCCGATCCCGACAACGGTGTCCAGCGCGGTCTCTTCGAGGGGTTCGACTGATAAATTCAAAGGGGAGAGCCACCACCATGTCCGCCGAGCACGCTGAACAAAGATCCCGGATCCGCATCGCCATCCTTTCCATCGTGGCGGGGGTCTGCGTCCTCGGACTGAAATACCTCGCCTACCTGCTGTCGAACTCCGTGGCGCTGAAATCCGATGCCATCGAAAGCATCGTGAACGTCGTGGCTGCTGTGTTCGCCCTGGGGGCGGTGATCTTCGCCGGCAAGCCCGCGGACAAGGAGCACCCCTATGGCCACGGGAAGATCGAGCACTTCAGCGCCGTCTTCGAAGGCGGCCTCATCTCCCTCGCCGCCGTGTTCATCCTGCTCGAGGCGACCAAGGGCCTCATCCACGGCGTCGAACTGAAGGATCTGGGCCGGGGCTTGGCCGTGAACCTGCTGGCCGGGGTCCTCAACGGACTGCTGGGCTGGTTCCTCCTGAACCAGGGCCGCAAAATGCGCTCGAAAGCCTTGGAGGCGGATGGCCACCACATCCTCTCGGATTTCTGGACCACCATTGGTATCGCCGCGGGCCTCCTCGCGGTGAAGTTCACGGGTATCAAGTTGCTTGACCCCGTCATGGCGATGGTTGTGGGCCTGCTGCTGGCGCGGACGGGTTTCCGGTTGGTGAAGGAGTCCTCCCAGGCCCTGCTGGACATGGAGGACCCCGAAACGCTCGGCAAGGTACTGGAAGCCATGAACACCGTCCGCCCCCCGGACGTCATCGCAGTCCACGAGTTGCGGACCTTCCGCTCGGGGCGCTACACCCACGTGGACGTCCATATCGTGGTGCCCGAATACTACCCGGTGCGCCAGGCCCACGACCTCTGCGAGGACTTCGGCAAGAAGGCCCTGGAAGATCGAGGCATTGAGGGCGAAGTCCATACCCACGTGGATCCCTGCGGGCGCCTGTACTGCGATCGCTGCCCCATCGAATCCTGCACCATCCGGCAGGCACCCATGACCATCAGTAATATCTTTACCCTCGAAGAAGCCACCGCCGCCGGGCCGGCCTGATGCGCTCCGGGGGTTCCGCGCTTCGCGCCTCCATGGGCGCAACGCTCTGCGTCGCTTCCACTCGCAAAGCTCGTGGCCATGGAGCCTCCCCCCGGCCCCCCGCGCTCAGCCCGGCCAAGCCGGACTTCGCTTGTTCCTCGCCGGAGGTCAGGCAGTGCCCTGGTGCCTCAGGTCATCGATGGCGGCCATCAGGGCCTGGGGATCGCTGGCGGCGTGGAGGTTCTGGCGGAAGCCGTGGCCACCGGGCACGCCCTTGGTGAACCAGGCGCCGATCTTCTTGATCTTGTGCAGGGCTTCGCGGGGCTCCAGCAGATCCAGCAGGATCTGGAACAGGCGGAGCGTCGCGTCGATGCGCATCTCCGTGGTCACCACAAAACCAGGTTCCAGGATCTGCCGGAACAGGAAGGGGTTGTAGAGGGCGCCCCGGCCGATCATCACCGCCGCGCAGCCGGTCTCCTGCACCATGCGGAAGGCGTCCACCGCCAGGTTCACGTCCCCGTTGCCGATGATCGGGTACGAAGTCCCCACCTCGACGGCCCGGGCGATGATGCTCCAGTCCGCGTGGCCCTCGTACTGCTGGGCGCGGGTGCGCGGGTGGATGGCCAGGGCCTGCACCCCCGCCGCCTCGAACATGCGCAGGAAGTCCAGAAACTCCCCGCGATCCTTTTGCGACGCGTCCCAGCCCGCCCGCATCTTCACCGTCACCGGCACCTTGACGGCCTTGACCATGGCCGTGACGCAACGCTCCGCCAGCCGGATCTCCCGCAGCAGCGCCGAACCCGCGCCGCCCTTGGTGACGTTGCTGGCCGGGCAGCCCATGTTCAGATCCACCAGGTCCGCCCCGGCGGATTCGCACAGCAGCGCGCCCTCGGCCAAGGCCTCAGGACGGCCGCCCGAAATCTGCATGGACAGCGGCCGCTCGCCGGTGGCCGCCATCATCTTCTCCGCCTTCACCGCATGCCGGATCAACGCCTCGCTGCTGATCATCTCCGAGACCGTGAGCCCCACCCCGCCGATCTCCCGGATGAACTTGCGGAAGGGCTGGTCTGTGATCTCGTGCAGGGGAGCCATGACCAGGCGGTTGGGCACCTGGACATCGCGGATTTGGAAGGGCTCGTGGGGGAAGGTCATGGTCAGTCCGACCTTCCAGTGTAGGGGCACTCTGGCAGGTCGTCAGCCCTTCGTTCGCCGCCTGAAGCGGGTGTATTGGAAGGCCTGGCGAGCGCCGAAGGGAGTGGGATGCACCTCCCGGGCGGATTCCAGCAGCTCGAAATCCTCACCCAACTGTGCCGCGAAACCCATGGCGTCGTACCGGCACACTGGGAGACCGCTGCACTTCTCGGGGCCGTCCAGCGCGAATCCGGCAATCACCACGTAGCCGCCAGGCTTCAAGGCGCGGCGCAGGGCGCTCATGTAGGCCTCACGCTGGCCTGGCTCCGTGAGGAAGTGGAAGACCGCGCGGTCATGCCACAGGTCGTAGGCGGACTCGGGCAGAACTACTTCAGTGATATCGCCGACGATGAAGTCAAGCGCCTGAGCGCAGTCACCGAGACGCTCCCGGACCCGAACAAAGGCCGAATCGGCGATATCCACCAGAGCCGGTTGGTACCCGGCTGCCAGCAACTCTTCCACCAGGACGGAGGCGCCGGCTCCCACGTCCAGTACGGCGGCGCCCGGGGCCAAGCCGCAGGCACGGATCAACCGCATGGATTCGGTGGAGACGGGCTGGAACCAACTCACCGCGTCGCCCTTAGTGGCGTGGATCTGCGCCCAGTGTTCTCGCTCGCTCATGGGTCCAGGCTTCCTTGGATCCGTCCTAGCGCCGTGGCGGCGGCTCTTGCAGATTGGCTAAAAACTCATCGTTGGTCTTGGTCTTCCCCAACCGATCCACGAGCAGTTCCATGCTTTCGCTGGGGCCGCTGGCGCTCAGGATCTTGCGGAGGACCCAGATCTTGGCCAGCTTGGCGGCCTCGATGAGCAGGTCCTCCTTGCGGGTGCCGGACTTCTGGATGTCCATGGCGGGGAAGATGCGCTTGTCGCTGAGCTTGCGGTCCAGCACGATCTCGCTGTTGCCGGTGCCCTTGAACTCCTCGAAGATCACGTCGTCCAT
>JANYAS010000091.1 GCA_025361205.1 Holophagaceae bacterium | reverse complement strand
TGGCTCAGGTGAGGCTCAGCCACAGCCCCTTGAGGTAGAACCCCTCGGGATGGTTCAACGAGTAGGGATGGTCGGCGGGCTGGCCCAGGTGGGCGAGCACGCGGGCCTCGCGGCCGGCCTCCAACAGGGCGGTCCAGACGGCCTCCTGAAAGCGGGTTCGGTCCAGGTGCTGGCTGCAGGAGAAGCACCAGAGCATGCCGCCGGGTGCGGTGGCGCGGGCGCCCAGACGGTAGACATCCTTGTAGGCCTTGAAGGCCTTGTCCACGTCCTTGCGCTGCTTGGCGAAGGCGGGCGGGTCCACGATCACCCGGTCCCAGGCCATGGGTTCCAGCTGGCGCATCAGCTCGAAGGCATCCCCCTCCATGCGCTGATGCCCAGCGGGGTCGAGGCCGTTGGCGGCCCAGTCGCGCTCCGCCTGATCCAGGGCCGGGACGCTGGTATCGAGGGTCGCTACCTGCACGGCGCCACCCAGCCCCGCGTGGATGCTGAACCCACCCGTGTAGCCGAAGGTGTTGAGCACGCGGCAGCCCTTCGACACGCGGCCCAGCTGGAGCCGGTGCTCGCGCTGATCCAGGAAGAAGCCGGTCTTCTGGCCCCGGAGCAGGTCCACGCTGAGCCGAGCGGCCCCTTCATGCACGGTCACGGGACCGCCCAGGCTGCCCTTGAGCAGGCGGTTCACGGGCTCCAGGCCCTCCTCCCGGCGGCCTGACTGGCTGCGCTCCACAAAGGCCGCAATGCCCTCGCGCTTGCCTAGCTCGAACAGGATGGGCCACCAGGTGTCCCGCAGTGCCTCCAGCCCCGCCGTGCCCACCTGGAGCACCAGGGCCTGGGCGTAGCGATCCACCACCAGGCCCGGCAGGCCGTCGCCCTCACCAAATATCCAGCGGCAGCCAGCCGCGGGATCCCACAGGCCCAGCGCCTTCCGCAGGGCCAGGGCCCCTTCGAAGCGGGACCGGAAGAAGGCCTCGTCCAGGGGTGCGTCCTCGAACCGGAAGATCCGGGCCGCCAGTGGGTTGGCGGGACTCGCCGTGCCCACACCCAGCACCTGGCCCGAATCGTCCGCCAGCCGCACCAGGTGGGCTTCCGGGGGCTGCGCCAGGGCCCCGGAATAGACCCAGGGGTGGCGCTTGGACATCAGCCCTTCTTTGCCGGGCTTCAGACGGAGCAGGGGATAGGGCCAATGGAGTGTGGTCATGCGTCCAGGGTAGCTTGATACCCTTGAGGGATGCGCCGCTCCGCCCTGCTCGCCTTCCTGTTCTACCTCTTCCCCGTCTGGGCCGGTGCGACCGCCCCCCCACCGCCGCCCGCAGGCCCCGTGCTGGTCATCAGCGAGGACGGCTTGGGGGCCGATCAGTTCCGCCCCGACACCATGCCCCAGCTCTGGGCCTTGGCGGAGCAAGGCCGCCATGCCGCCGTGCGCCCCCCCTTCCCCGCCACCACCTTCAACGGGCACGTGACCCTGGCCACCGGCTGTTGGCCTGAACACCACGGGGTCGTGGCCAACGGGTACCTGCGACCGGAGGACCGGCAGCGGGTTCCGGCGGCCAGTCGGGCCGAGGACATCCAGCGTGAACCCCTCTGGGTGGCGGCCACCCGCAGCGGCGTCCGCACCGCAGTCTTTCACTGGGTGGGCGCCAACGCTCCCTGGGAGGGTGTGGCCCCTTGGCGTGTGTCGCCCTTTCAACTGGGCATTCCCGATACGACTGGCCTGGCCTTCTGCGCGGCCGCCCTGGCGGACGGAGCCCAACTGGTCATGGCCTACGTGTCCGGCACCGACGAAGAGGGCCACCTCCACGGCCCCGGCAGCCCCGAGGTCAGGGCCAAACTGCGCAGCCTCGACGCGGAACTGACCCCCTGGCTGGTGCGCATGCTGGGCACCCATCCGGGCCTCCGGGTGATTCTCACGGCTGATCACGGCATGACCCGGATGGAGCGCCGGGTCCACCTTCCCACCGTCCTGGACGGCCTTTCTGTGGACCTGATCACCCATGGCGGAAGCGCCTACGTCTACTTGCAGCACCCCGAGGATCAGACCCGCGCCCTGGCGCGGTTACGCAAGGCCGGGCTCAGGGTCTGGACCCGCGACCAGGTGCCTGTCCGCTATCACCTGGGTGGCAGCCGCCGGGTGGGGGATCTGGTGGTGCTGGCCCCCCTCGGCACTTGGCTTTCCCAGGCCCGCAGCAGCCGCGAGGAGGAGTCCGAGCGCCATGGCCGGGCCGGCGCCCACGCCTACTCGCCGGAGGCGGCGCCCATGCGCGCCTGGCTGGTGGTGCTGGGCGCCGGGCGAGGTCCCCTGGCGGATGTGCCCGCCTGGGACATTGCTCCCACCGTGGCCGCGTGGCTGGACATCCGCTGGGTCCAGGCCCCGGACGGGAAGCCTGTGAGGGCGCTTCTGCCCCGCTGAGTTTTCCTAAGGAATCAGCGCCAGCAGCACCTGGGCCAGGACGATCTTGAGGATGGTGGCCAAGGGGTAGACCGTGGCGAAGCCCACGTTGGGCAGCTCGTTGCCTGTCTGTTGGGTGGCGTAGCCCAGCACCACGGGCTGGGTATGGGTGCCGGCCAGGATGCCGAACATCACGTTGAGGGGGATTCTGAACAGCTTATAGCCCAGGATCATCGTCAGGGAATCCGCCACGAAGCAGACCAGGAAGGCCGCTCCCATGAAGAGGGGCAGCACGGACGCGTCCTTCGACACGATGGCGCGGAAGCCCTCGCCTGAGATCACGCCGATGCCCGCCGCGAACAGCACCAGGCCAAACTGGCGGATGGTGTGGTTGGCGCTGTAGGGGAAGTTCCAGACCAGGGGCCCGATGCGGTGGAAACGACCCAGGACCAGGGCCACGGCGAGGGGGCCGCCGGCAAACCCAAGCTTGAAGATGATGCCGTGGCCCAGGGGGATGGGCAGCTGGCCCAGCGCGAGCCCTGCGGCCAGGCCCATGGCGAAGGTGAGGAAACTGACCTCGCTGAGGGCGCGGTAGCTGTCCCCGAAGAACTCCTCGATGGCCTCGATGTTGTCGCGGCGCGTGGTGACCCGGACGCGATCGCCCAGTTCCAGGACCGTGTCGCCGTCCGGCACGAACCAGAGGTCGCCGCGGCGCACGCGGGTGATGATGGCCTGGTGCTTGTTCACGAGATCGAGCTTGCCGAGGGGGATGCCCACCACGTCCCAATGTGAGACGAAGACCCGGGTGGCGTCGAGGGCGCTCTGATCGCGGTCCAGCTCCACGTGGCTGCGCTCGCCGATGAGGGCTTCCACCTGGATCAGATCGTCCGGGGAACCCACCACCGTCACCAGGTCGTCCAGCTTCAGGCGGAGATCCGGACCTGGCAGGAGCAGGTCCGCCTTGCGGAGGACCCGGCCGAACACGACGCGGAGCCGCCCCGCCGCGCAGAGGTCGCGCTTGGTCATGGCTTCGGCCTCGGGCTTGGTCACCCGCACCGTCCAGACCTCCAGCTTCTGGTGGCCGGTCTGGTAGTCCTTGAGCCCGTCGGCTTCCTCCTTTAAATTCACGCGGAAGACTTTCGAGCTGATGAGGATGATCAGCATGGGCACGAGCACTCCGATGGGGTAGGCGATGGCCGAAGCCACCGTGGGCTGGGCCAGCTCCACCGGGCCCACGCCGGTCATCGTCTTCACCCGTTCGATGACGCCCGCCAGGGCCGGCATGTTGGTGAAGCTGCCCGTGAGCAGTCCCGCCGCGTAACGGGCATTGAAGCCCATGGCCTTCGCCAGCAGCACCACGAAACCCGTGGAGATCACCATCACGAGGAAGACCACCGCGTTCTTCTTCATGCCTTCGCGGCTGAAGGCCGCCCAGAAGCTGTGGGAGATGGACAGGCCCATGGCATAGACGAACACCGCCAGGCCCAGCTCGTAGACCAGCTTCATCTCCTTGGAGATATCTTTCTTGAGGTTGGGATCGAGGCCCGGAGCCATCACCCAGGCGCCCAGGGCGATGCCCGCAAAGAGGATGCTGGCGATGCCGAAGGAGGCGCCCGCGACCCGGATCTTGCTGATGGGATAGCCCAGCGCCACCACGGCGAACAGCATCAGCAGCGGGTTGTGCGCGAAGAAGAAGAGAACCTGCTCGATCATGCTCGCTCCGCACCTGGGCTGGCTTCCCAGAGATTCATGTCAACCGCTTGATGGCCGCCACCAGGGCCTCCACTTCCGCAGGCTGCGCGTCGGGGAGCATCGAAAAGCGAAGCACCGATCGCGCGTCTTCCAAACTATAGCCAAGGGTCGTGATTGCATGGCTTGGTTTCACCGAGCCGCTGTGGCAGGCGCTGCCGGTGCTCACGGCGAATCCGGCCAGATCCAGGGACACCTGCAGGGCCTCACCGTGGCGGCCGCGGAACAGGATACAGCTGGTGTTAGGCAGGCGGGACTGGTCCCGCCCGATGACTTCCAGGTCTCGGTTCCAGGAGGTGAGTTCCGCCTCGAAGGCATCCCGCAAGGGGGCCAGAGCCCCGTTCATGGCTTGACGGTCCGTCAAATGCCGCACCGCGACGGCCAGGCCCAGGATGGCGGGCAGGTCCTCGGTGCCGCCCCGGCGACGGCGCTCCTGGGGCCCTTCCATGAGGGCCTCCCAGGCCAGGCCAGGCCGCATCCACAACAGCGCCGCCCCCCGGGGCCCGCCCATCTTGTGGCCACTGAACACGGCGGCATCGCAGTCTAAGAGGTCTATTGGCACCTTGCCCCAGGCCTGAGCGCAATCCTTGATGCGGACGGCATCGAGCACGGAGGGCATGGCGTAGAGGATGCCCGTCTCGTTGTTGGCGGCCATCTGCACCGCCGTCGCGCAGAGTTCCGGAATCTCGGGTAGCCAGGTGACCCGCGACCAGTCCCGCAGGGGGCTCAGGCAGGCGCTATGCTCGCCGGGGAACACCGCCGCCGGCCGGTCGCCCAGAGCAGGCTGGAGACCGCGGATGAGCAGGTGCAGGGCCTCCGTGGCGCTGGCGCAAAAGACCAGTTCCCCCGGCGCCACGCCTAGGGAGGCCGCGATTCCCCGGCGGGCCTCCTCGATCCGGTGACGGGCCCTCTGGCCTTCCTGATGCGTGCTGGTGGGATTGGCCCAGTCCTCCGCCATGGCGTGTTGCACCGCTGCCATTGCCTCCAAATGGGGCGGCGTCGTGGCGTTGGCGTCGAAGTAGAGGCGTGGCATGGGATTCAGTCTACAGACTGGAGTCTGGAGCCTGGAGTCTGGAGACCGGAGGTACCGCTTCTTGGGCGGCCCGGTGGGCCGCGCCAATGATTGAGTTTGGGAACGACCCACTCAAGCCACCGGGCCCAAAGGGAAAAGAATGCGCGGCCGAAGGCCGCCTCAGGGATCCGTACCTCCAGACTCCAGACTCCGAACTTCCTCCCGCCTCCGCTACCCTAATCCCATGCCCAAATCCCTGGAAGGCAAGCTCGTCGTCGCCATCTCCTCTCGCGCCCTCTTCGACTTTGAGGAGGAGAACCGGGTCTTCGAGGAAGCCGATGACCGGGCCTACATGGAACTCCAGCTCGCGCGGCTGGACGTGCCCGCCAAGCCCGGCGTTGCCTTCCCGCTGGTGAAGAAGCTGCTGGCCTTCAACACCGGGGGCGAGGACCGTGTGGCCGTGGTGATCCTCTCCCGCAATGATCCCGTGAGCGGCCTGCGGGTCTTCCGTAGCGCCCAGGAGTCGAACCTCCAACTCGAGCGGGGCGTCTTCACCCGGGGCCGGAACCCCTACCCCTACCTCACGTCCCTCGGGGCGAACCTGTTCCTCTCCGCAAAGGAGGACGACGTCCGTGCCGCCCTCCTGGCCGGCTTCGCCGCCGCGCGGGTCTACCCGGACAGCGCCCAGGCCGCGGACCGCCACCCGAACGAGATCCGCATCGCCTTCGATGGCGACGCGGTGCTGTTCAGCGACGAGGCCGAGCGAGTGTATGCCCAAGGCGGCTTGGCCGCCTTCCAGGCCCACGAGATCGAGCGCGCCGCCATCCCCCTCCCCCCCGGCCCCTTCAAGCCCCTGCTGGAGGCCCTGAAGCCCCTCCAGGCCCTGCCAGCGGACGCGCCCATGCGCATCCGCACCGCCCTCGTCACCGCCCGCAGCGCCCCCGCCCACGAGCGGGCCATCCGCACCCTCATGGCCTGGGACATCCAAGTGGACGAGGCCATGTTCCTGGGCGGCCTCGAGAAAGCCGACTTCCTCCGCGAATTCGAACCCGACTTCTTCTTCGACGACCAGACCGGGTACTGCGACACCGCCTCCAAAGTGGGGCCCACGGGGCACGTGGTCAGCGGCGTCAAGAACGAGGCGGTCTGACATCAGCAAGGCGCCCTGGCATTAGGGGGGACGCCCTTCCCTATCCCTGATCCCAGGTGACTCCCAATGCGAAGCGCCCCCGCCGTTCGGCCGGGGCGCTTCGGACGGGCAGGTTGCTGGAGTTACTTGTTGGCGGGTGCCACAACCTGATAGATCGAATGCGGCGTGGACACCAGTAGGTCCCCATCCTGGTTGACGGTCAGCCCCTGGGGGGCGTAGATCACGGCGCCCGAAAAGCTCTTCCCAGCCGTTGCCGCCGGGGTGTCGGAGAGGAGCAGGCCCGACTTCAGGCCAAAGAGGGTGGGCACCACGGCAGGAGCTACGTTGGTGGCGTAGCCGAAGAGCGTGGTCACGGCCCCCGTGGAAGCATCGATGGCCCGGAGGCCGTTTTGGACGGAAGTAGTGCTGGAGCTAAAGTTGTTTACAAATGCGAACCCGTTGCCATCGACCGCGATGCCCGTGGGAGCCACGAGGGTCGCCGTTACAGCCGAGCCATCCGCATAGCCCGCCGTGCCTGTGCCCACCGTGAGCACAAGAGTGCCGGCCATGTCGTACTTCTTCACCTGATTGGCGGTAAAGACGGCCACCCACAGGAACTTGCCATTTGCGTCGTTCTGGAGGGCCACACCCATGGGCTTGGCGCCGGTGGCGGCCACAAATTCAGTCGAAGTGTTGTTGGAGAGATCGACCTTGAAGACCTTGGCCAGGGTGGCGTCCGTCACGTAGAGTGTGCCGGTGCCGGTGTTGTCCACGGTCATGCCCTGGACATCGGGGCTGACCGGATAGGTGCCTCCGGTCACGACGAAGGTGGCGTCCTCGGTGAAGGTGCCGTCCCCGTTGGGCGTGAAGCGGCGGACCTTCTTGCTGGCGGCGGCATCGCCCACGAACAGGGCCACGAGGGCCTTGGTGCCTGGGTTCACCTGAACGGCAACGCTCTTGGGCGTCGTGAAGATGAAGTTGGTGGAAGTGCCATCCTTCAGGGTGGTGACTGTGCCATTGGCGGCGATGATGCGCACGGCATTGTTCACCGTGTCGGCCGCGAAGGTCAGGCTGCCGTCCGGCAGGGTCGCAAGGTTGGCGCCGGAGCCCGTGCCGAAGTTGAACTTGGCGGTCGGGCCCACTCCATCGGCATTGCCCGTGACGCGGGGTGAACCGGCGTAGGCATACCCTGGCTTGGCGGGATCATCCAGGGTGTAGGTCAGTTGCCCGGTGGCGGGAGATGAAACCGTGATCTGGCGGATGGACTGGTTATCGAAGAGGGGCCCGCCGCCGTCAGCTACGTAAATCTTGGTGCCCGTTGTTCCATCACCCTGCACGGCCACGTAATAGGCATTGCTGAGGCAGGCGGTGGCCGAAGTCGGGAGGGTGGCAGTGCCATCCAGTGTGGTGGCTGAGGAGGCATAGCCCTCGGTCTGGGTTCCAGTTTTCCCGGCGATAGTGATCAGGGCGCCCGCGAGGGGGCCGGTAGCAGGGATCATGCGCACGGCAAAGTTATCGCGGTCGGCAATGTAGACATTCCCCGTGGTGTCCACGGCGATGCCCTGGGGGGCTCTCAGCAGGCCACTCGCGGCGGTGGTGTTGTCAGTGAAGCCAAGGGTGCCATTGCCTGCGATCAGGCTGGCCGTGGGCGTGGCAGGGGCGAGATCGATCTTGAAGATCTTGCTGGAGCCGACCAGGTAGAGCAGTTTGCGTCCGCCGTTGAAATCCTTGGCCATGGCAGTAGCGGAGGTCACGGTAGGGCCCAGGTTTACGATGAGAGATGCGGGCGTACCAGCCGCCAGGTCCATCTTGTAGAGGTTGCCGGTGGTGGCGCTGAACTCCACGAAATACATCATGCGGGTGCTGTCGATCACCAAGGCATTGGTGTTGAGCGCAAACCCGGACACCGCGCTCGGCGTGTAGGTGCCATCGCCGTTGGGTGTCAGTTTCAACATGCGCTTGTTCGTGAACCCTTCGCCACCCACGTAGATATCGCCGGTGACGGGGTCCACGGCGCTGTTGCGGGGATTGAAGACCGTGGTGAGGTCCGCATTGTTCGTGACGACGCCCGCGACGCCCGGGGTACCCGCGATGGTACGGACCACGCGGTCAGGCGTGATGCGACGGACGAGATTGCCGCTGTAATCGCACACGATCATGGTGCCGTCGTTGGCCTTCTCGTCCCAGGTGATGGCATTGGGGCGGTAGAAGCGGGCGGTCGAGAACCCGTCGAGATCCACACCACCGTCCACGTTGCCGCGGCCGGAGCTGTGGGAACCCGCCACGTAGTAGAGGGCTCGCTGGGCCACAAATCCCGTTTTGATGGCCGTCTTGGCAGCGTTTTGCGCGGTGAGCGTGTAGGTCTGCCGGCGGGGAAGAAGGGGCGTGACGGTGAAGGAACGGACGGCCCCCGCAAGGTTGCCGCTGATCTTGAAGCTGCTGGGATCCTGAACAAACTGAATGTTGGGGAATCCACCGGTGATGGTCCAGTTCAGCGTGGCCTGGGTGCTGCCGTAGGGCACCACGGCGGGGCCGAAGGACCCGATGGTAATGTCGCTCGCATCCACATGAACCGTGGCTGTCGTGATCAGGGAGCCCGGCTGCACCGTCATGGTGTAGACCTGGGTCGCCGCAGGCGCTGGGAGATTGAAGGTTCCCGAGAGCGTGGTGGGCGTGAAGGGCAAGGTTTGAACGGTGGGGGTGATCGTGAAACTGTTGACGCTGGCGTCCACCGACCAGGTGAGCACCACGTTGGCACCAGGGCCGACGGGGGCACCGGGGGACGTGGGGGACGTCAGGCTGAAAGCGGGGGCAGGCTGCAGCGTGATGACGAGCGTGCCATCCACGAACCCGCCTGTGTTGGTGGCGCGGACGATGATGTTGTAGGTGTGCGGGAGGGTTCCCAAGACATTGGGCGTGCCCGAAATCAGGCCGCCTGCACCTAGGCTGAGGCCATTAGGCAAGGGATCACTGGTGGGCGCAAGGGAGAAGACCACCGAACCCGGCAGGCTGGGACCCGCCACCGTGGGCACGGGAGAAGCGGCCATGGGCACGCTGTTAAGCAGGCTCAGGGCGGCCGGATTGAAGCTGAGGCTCGTGGGGGCCGTGTCCTTCAGGGTGAAGGACAGGGTACCCGTGGTGGCGGTCTGGGCGGCGTTCTTCACCACACAGGTGAGTTGCAGGGTGCCACCGACCGTATTGCCCGCAGTGAAGCTGAAGGTGTTGGCCGAGGCCGCGCCGACAGCCGTTCCACCCGAAATGGACCAGAGGTAGGTGCAGCCGGCCTGGGAGGGCACGGAAGCCGTCAATCCTGTGGTTCCAATCGTGAGGGTCGTGGCCGCACCAGCACTGGTGGAAATGGTCGCATCCGCAGGGACAGGGATCGCGACAGACACTTGATTCGTGACCGTTACGCCAGCGGCATTGGTGACGGTGAGGGTGTAAGTCGTGGGTGTGGTAATCGGTCCGGTTGAAAGAGCCACATTGGTCGTGACGGGAAGGTTGCCTGGGGTGATGACGGCAGACCCACCCGTCATGGCGAAGTTGCCACGAAGGTAGACGGAGGAGCCACTGGTGATCGCAATGGTGGTGCCCGTTTTTGTCGGGTCGCCCAGGAAGAAGGTTTGATCCTTGCAAACCAGGAAGGAAGAGATCGCCGGGGCGGGATCCGTGTAGCTGCTGTCGTTCTTGGCACAGGAGGTGTTCAAGGCGACGAGGCCCAGACCGACTCCCATGGACAGGGCCATCAGCGCCCTGCCGGCAACTTGGCGCATCGAGTGGATGGACATGCGTGCTCCTGAATGTTTCGAGGCGGAATCGATGGGGTTCATGCCAGCCTCCCTAGAACCGGGCCTTGAGGGTGAACTGGGCTTCGCGGGTGCGGTTGTCGGGCGAATCAATGGCGCCAAAGTTGGGGTTTTGTCCCGTTGCAATGGTGTACTGGGTTTGACGGGTGTACTGGTTGGCCCAGTTGAAGGCGTTGTAAATGTCGAAGATTGCCTCCAGGGAGAAGCCCCGGGCGACCTGGAACTGCCGGGAGAACCTTAGGTCGAAGGTCTTCTCGTTGGGTTGGCGGTGGCTGTTGCGGCCGTCGACGGTATCGATGAACTTTCCGTCGCCGTTTATATCGGCGAAATAGATGCCATTCCAGGGACGCCCGGTGGTGAAGGTGGTGATGCCGGACACCCGGACGCCATAGACGGTGGGGGCGAACCAGGCCAGGGTGGCCCGGAAGGCATGATCGTTGTCACTCAGGGCCCAGGAGGCCAGGGGATCCGCCGGATTTTCCGTCAGCGCGCTGACTGAGGTAAGGGTAGCCCGCTCGTTGGAATTGTTGTCCTCGGCCTTGGCGAAGGTCAGGCTGCTCTTGAAGCCCCAGCCGCTGCCGGGCCGGCGGCCCGCTTCCAGCACCAGGCTGCGGTAGCGGCCTTCCCCGTCGTTCTTTGAAAGGATGACGTCACCAAAACCGCTGAGATCCAGGGCCCGACCCCGCACGATGGCCCGCCCCGGGCGCGCAGTCGTGGAAAATTGGTTCCACTTTGAGGGGTAGCCATCGTTGTAGATGGCGTTCGGGTCCACAGTGGTGGTGCCCGGGGCCATCTGGGCGAGGTTGATGTTCACCGCGTACTGAAGGTTGAGGAATTTCTTGTAGGTGACGCGCGCGCCCACGGTGAAGCCGTTGCCCAGATCCTGCTCGATGCCCAAGGAGGCCGCCCGCGCCTGGGTCATCTTCATCTCGGGATCGATGATGGTGGGCACGACGGTGCTCGCCCTGAGGGCAGGATCATTCAGGAGGGTGCTGGTGGGAAGGCGGGTCATGGAGCCGGCGGCTGTCAATGGACCGCTCCAGCGCTGGGCGGCGGAAAGAAGGCCTGTCCCAGGTGTGAACAGCGCGGGGTTGGCGCTTGCGGTCATGGAGTAGGACACCAGATTGATGCCGTTGTTCATGATGGCGCCGGAGGCCGTCTGGCCCGGGTTGCTAACGCTGAACCAGCCGTAGCCGCCCCGGAGGACCGTCTTCGAATTGCCGAAGAGGTCCAGGGTGAAGCCGAAGCGGGGATCCAAGGTTTTGTCGTTGGGGGCCCGGTCCAGCCCCTGGAGCTTGCCGTTGGGGTTGGTGTTGCCGCTCCAGATTTCTGCGGTGTAGCGCAGGCCCAGGCTCAGGAGCAGGCGCCTGTTGAAGAGGCTGCCATTCTGGGCCTGAAGGTAGCCGGCCAAGTACTTCTCGCTGAAATCGCTGACACCATCGATGGGGGAGTATCCTTGGGTGTAGGTGATTCCACTCAAGGGATTGGGTGTGTTGTTGGGATCGACCACGCCCGCGAACCAGGCATTGGCCAGATCATAAGTAGGAAAGGCCCAACTGCCATTAGCATTGGGCAGGTAGCGGTTCTTCATGTTGATGAACTGGAGGTCCACGCCACCCTTGAGGACCCAGTCGCCGGTCATGAAGGTGAGGTTGTCCTGGATTTGCGTGGTGGTTTCGTTCGTGGTGCGGGGATCGATGTAGTACTGACCGGCATTGATGTCGTAGTTGCTTCCCACTCTCAGGATGCGCACCGGGGATGTGAGGGTGGAATTCGGTGTAGTGGGGCGTTTCTCGCTGGCGATCTGGACCCGGGCTTCGTTCAGCAGGTTGGAGGTAAGGGTGGAGGTGAGCTCCAGCACCGTGGAAAGGCTGGTGAATTTCATGGTGGAGTTGCCCGATTCGGCCGTGTCCGACCTTCTGGAACCGGCGTAGATATCATTAAGCCCCTGATAATTCTGGGAGTTCAAACGCAGCGTTGCCCGGTGGTTCTGGTTGATGTCCCAGTCCAGGCGGCCCATGACCACGAGGTTCTTCTGCTCGTCGGTCCAGGGGCGGCCCTTCTCCTGGTCCAGGGTGCGGCCCGGCATGGTCATCAGCAGGGCCCCCATGCCGGTGCCCGGGGCGAAGAAGGCCGCGGCCCCCGATGCGGTGGAATCGAAGGAGGGGATGCTGTCCTCCCGCTTCCGGGCCATCTCCACGTTCACGAAGTAGTGCAGCTTGTCCTTGAGGATGGGGCCGCCCAGGTTGAAGCCCACTTGAACGGACTGGTAGTGGCGGGTCCGGTTTTCATCCGTATTTAAAAGATTCGGGTCATAGGGTACGGGCTTGACCTTGGCCACCAGGGAATTGGGGCGGAACAGCATGAAGGCCATGCCCTGGGTCTCGTTGGTGCCCGTTTTGGTGACGGCGTTGATGATCGCGCCCACGGCATCGCCGTACTGGGCATCGAAGGAATTGGTGATGACCTGAAGTTCCTTGATGGAATCCTGGCCGAAGGTGAAGGGGATGCGGGTGCCACCCCGCTGTTCACCGTTGAACTTGGAGTTGTAGCTGCCCCCGTCGATCTGAAGGTTGTTCTGGATGCCGCGGGCGCCCTCGACCGACGTGTAGTAGCTGGTTCCGCCCACAGCGGCGCCGGGGGTCAGCTGGACGAGATCCGTGAAGTTGCGACCATTGACGGGAACGGCCTCGACCAGTTCCTGCGAGATGGAGGACTGCGTGTTGATCTGGGTCACGTCCACGGCGGCCGTCTCGGCCACCACCTCGACCGAAGCTGTGGCCTCCGCCACATCGAGATTGAAGTTCTGGGTGGCGGCCTGGCCCAGGCCCACTCGCACAGAACTGTCCTTGGCGGTCCTCAGCCCCGAGGCTGTGACAGTCAATTCATAGGTGCCCACCGGCAGGAAGGCGAATTGATAGTCCCCGCGGACATCCGTGACAGTGGTCCTCGTAAAGCCGGTGTCAACATTGCGGAGGAGCAGGGTGGCCTTGACCACCGCACTGCCCTGTTTCGATTTCACACTGCCCCGGACTGCCCCGGAGGTAGTACTCGTCTGGGCGTGACCCACAACCGCGCAGGCGAACGCAGTTAGGAGGAGGGTGCTGGACGTGCGGAATTTCATTAAGGCTCCTTGCCCATGGCGGGCGCTAGCGGAGGGGAGGGGGCAATCCCGTCCCGGGTTCATGCCGTGATCTCAGCGTGTTGGTACACGCCGATAGCTAAAATCGAGACGCGTGAAAGGGACTTGTCACTCAAAACGGTAGGTGAGCAGTCCGAAGAGTATTCTCCTTTATTGACCCCAATATCCGTGATGAAAATCACGTACAGTTTTCGAAAGGTTCCTGGTGCTTGCCCCGAGAGGACGGCCATCGGTCCGCCCTCCTTTGGTGGTTTCGTTTTGCCTGGAGTTGTTTCGAACAGCTCCTGAGTCAACGTGCGAAATACATGGTGATGCTAGGCTTGAAGGTTCTGGAGGTCCCATGTCCCGCAAGCTGGTGGAATGCGTGCCGAACATCTCGGAGGGCCGGGATGCCGCGAAGATCAAGCAGGTGACGGAGGCCATCGCTGCGGTTCCGGGCGTGCGGTTGCTGGATGTTGACCCCGGAGCAGACACGAACCGCACCGTGATCACCTTTCTTGGCGAGCCCGAAGCCGTGCTGGAGGGCGCCTTCCGCTGCATCGCCGAAGCCGCGAAGGTCATCGACATGCGCCAGCAGCATGGCGCTCACCCGCGCATGGGCGCCACGGACGTGGTGCCCTTCGTGCCGGTGGAAGGCCTCAGCATGGAAGATTGCGCGGAGCTGGCCCGCCGTCTGGGGGCGCGCGTGGCCCGCGAACTGGCCATCCCGGTCTACCTCTACGGAGCCGCCGCCTCGCGGCCCGAGCGGCGGAACCTGGCCGAGGTCCGCAAGGGCGAATACGAGGGTCTGGAGAAGAAGCTGCAGGACCCCCGGTGGCAGCCTGACTTCGTGGCCCCCTACAACGCCTCGGCTGGCGCCACCATCATTGGCGCCCGGGAGTTTCTCGTGGCCTACAACGTCACGTTGAACTCGGCGGACAAGGGCCACGCGACGGATATTGCCTTCGAGCTGCGCGAAAAGGGCCGCGTGGCCCGGCGCGGCGACGTGCAGCCCTACTACCAGGCCGGAGAATTGATCTTCTACGCAGAGGGCTCCTTCCCCTGTGGCAACTGCGACTTCACGGGCGCCACCTTCCAGGCGACGGTGGACCACTGCGCCTCGGCCCACGGCTACGACCTGCTGGACCTCATGCGCATGAACGACGCAGATCCGGCGAATCCCGTGGGCCAGAAAGTCCGCCGCCGGGGCACCTTCAGTCACTGTAAGGCCATCGGTTGGTACGTGGACACCTACCGCCGCGCCCAGATCAGCGTGAACCTCACGGACTACCAGCAGACCGCCCCGCACACCGTGCTGGAGGAGGCCCGCCGACTGGCCGCCCAGCGCGGTCTGGTGGTCACTGGCAGCGAAATCGTGGGCCTGGTGCCCTTCCAGTGCCTGCTGGCCTCGGGCAGGCACTACCTGAAGGCCATGGGCAAGTCCACGGGCGTGCCCATGGCCGACATTTTACAGACCGCTGTGTACTCCATGGGCCTCGGGGATGTGGCGCCCTTCGAGGTGGAGAACAAGGTGCTGGGCCTGCCGACCTACGCTCCCAAGGCCCTGGTGGCCATGCCAATCTTCGCCTTCACGGACGAGGTCAGCCGCGACACCCCGGCCCCGGGTGGCGGCTCCATCGCGGCCCTGGCCGGCAGCCTAGGCGCGGCGCTCGCCAGCATGGTGGCCAACCTGGCCCAGGGCGGGCCGGATGCCGACAAAGACGCCAAGCTCATCGCCCTCGCAGAGCAGGCCCAGGTGCTCAAGGACCGCCTGCTGGTGGCCGTGGACGCCGATACCAATGCCTTCAACGCCTTCATGGACGCCCGTCGCTTGCCGGAGGCTACGCCCGAGCAGAAGGCGGCTCGGCAGGCCGCCATGCAGGCGGGGTTGAAGGTCGCCATTGAGGTCCCGCTCGATACTGCCAGGACGAGCCTCGCCGCGCTGGAGCTGGCAGGTGAAGCCGCCCGCCTGGGCAAGGTGGCCTCCATCACCGACGCGGCCGTGGGCGCCCAGATGGCCTACGCCGGTGTACGCGGCGGCGTGTGGAACGTGGTCATCAACCTCAAGGACATCACCGATCCTGACTATGTGGCCGAGATGCAGGCCCAATGCTCCGACCTTCTGACGGAGGCCGGAGATAAGCTCGCCCAGGTGACCGCCTATGTGGACCAGAAGCTGCTGGACCGGCTGAACAAGGCCAAGAAGTAGGCCTACTCCACCATCCAGCAGCACAGGGCCGTCATCCGCTTGGTGGGCAGGTCGTGGCCGAAGTAGCCCGTGGCCGAGAACCTCAAGGAGACCGTGCAGCGGTTCAAGCTGCGATAATCCTGGGCCGCCCAGACCCCCTGGCGTTTCCGGGAACCAAGCATGCGAGAACCGAACGGTGGATTCCGACATCGGGAACAGATCGCCCTTGCGGCGGCCGGGCGGACGGTGTGTGCCCATCTCGCGGTCCGGTACGCCAGGGCTACCGAAGCCGAATGGCGGGAGCGGATTCTTGCGGGCCAGGTGTTCCTGGATGACCAGACCGCCTCGGGCGACGAGATCCTCGGCGCCGGACAATGGTTGGTATGGGCTCGGCCGCCCTGGATCGAACCCGAAGTTCCCCTTGCCACGGCAATTCTTTATGAGGACGAGGATCTGCTCGCCGTGGCCAAGCCCAGCGGCCTGCCCACCCTGCCCGCGGGCGGCGAGTTCCTGGAGCACACCCTGCTGGCCCTGGTGCGACGGAGGTGCCCGGAGGCCAGCCCCATGCACCGCCTGGGCCGGGGCACCTCGGGCCTCGTGCTGTTCGCCCGCACCATCGAGGCGCGGAAACCGCTGCAGGAGGCCTTCCGCGAGCGGCGCACGCGCAAGGTCTACGTGGCCCTTTGCCAGGGGCATCCCGAGTTGGAGGCCTTCGAGGTCGCGGCACCCATCGGGGAGGTTCCCTACGGCCCCCTGGGCACGCTGCATGCGGCGTGTTCTGGAGGACGCGCCTCCCTCAGCCGCGTCCGGGTGCTGGAGCGGCAGGAGGACTGCTCCCTGGTGCAAATAGAAATTCTCACGGGCCGCCCCCACCAGATTCGGATCCACCTGGCCTTCGCGGGCCACCCGCTGGTGGGCGATCCCCTCTACGGCCCCGGCGGCACGCCCAGGCCTGGAACCCAGGCCCTGCCCGGCGATCCGGGGTACCTGCTCCATGCCCACCTGCTGGAACTCGACCATCCCCGCAGCAGAGCCTGGCTCACCCTCCGCTGCCAGCCGCCCCCGCCGCTGAGATTGACCTTCTAGTTGTGGACGCCCGGGGCTTCGCGGCCGGTGCGCTCCACGTATTCGACGTAGGAGCCGCCATAGACCATGGGGCCATCGTGCTCCTCGCCGCCCAGTTCCAGCACCCGGTTGGCCAGGCCACGCAGGAAGGCGCGGTCGTGGGACACGAAGAGCATGGTGCCCTCGAAGTCCTTCAGTGCCTCGATGAGCATTTCCTTGGTGGCCAGATCCAGGTGGTTCGTGGGCTCATCCAACACCAGGAAGTTGGGCGGATCGAAGAGCATCCGCGCCATCACCAGCCGGGACTTCTCGCCACCGGACAGGGCGCGCACTTTCTTGTCCACGTCATCCCCAGAGAACTGGAAGGCGCCAAGGAGGTTGCGCACTACGCCCAGACCTTCCATAGGGAAGTCCTGCTGCATCTGCTCCAGTACGGTGAGGTCCGCATTGAGGAGATCCAGGGCCTGCTGGGAAAAGTAGCCGACCCTGAGGCTGGCGCCCAGGCGCACGGTGCCTGCGTCCGGCTGGATGGCCCCGGCCACCATCTTGAGCAGCGTGGATTTACCGGCGCCATTCTTGCCCATGACGCACCAGCGTTCGCCGCGGCGGATGTGAAAGGCGAACTGGTCGTACAGCTTTCGCGCACCATAGGCCTTGCCGACCCCGTCGAGCATGGCCACGTCGTCGCCGGAGCGGCCGGGAATGCGAAAGTCCCACTTCACGGCCCGGCGCTTCCGGGGTGGCTCGATACGCTCGATCTTGTCCAGGGCCTTCACGCGACTTTGCACCTGGGCGGCCTTGGAGGCGTGCGCCGCGAACCGGTCGATGAAGCGTTGTTCCTTGGCCAGCTTGGCCTGCTGGCGGGCGAAGGCGGCCTCCTGGTTGGTCTCGCGGGTCTCCCGCTCTCGCACGTAGAAGTCGTAGTTCCCTGAATAGGTGACGATGTCGCCGCCATCAATTTCGATCACCTTCGTCACCACGCGGTTCATGAAGTCCCGGTCGTGGGAGGTCATCAGCAGCGTGGCGGGCACGGCTTTCAGGTAGGACTCGAGCCAGAGGATGGATTCGATGTCCAGGTGATTGGTGGGCTCGTCCATCAGCAGGACATCGAAGTTCCCCAGCAGCACCTTGGCCATGGAGACGCGCATCTTCCAACCCCCAGACAGGGCCCCCACGTCGCCGTCGATCTGGGCGTCCTCGAAGCCGAGGCCCAGGAGGCAGGCCCGGGCGCGGGCCTCCAGTTCGTAGCCGCCCAGGTGCTGATATTCCTCCTGGACATGACCGAAGCGGTCCAGGATCGCCTCCAGCTCATTGGCCCGTGCCGGATCGGCCAGGGCGTGTTCCAGGTCAAGCAACTCATGGTGCAGGTCACCCAGCCGCCCGCTGCCAGCGATGGCTTCATCGAGCACGGGCCGGCCCGACATCTCGTCCACTTCCTGTCGGAAGTAGCCGATGGTGAGTTTCTTAGGGAAGGAGATCGTGCCGTCATCCGGCGACTCCTCGCCCATGATCATGCGGAACAGCGTGGACTTCCCCGCCCCGTTCGGGCCCACCAGGCCCACTTTCTCGCCGGGGTTGAGTTGGAAATCCGCCTCGATGAATAGGATCTGCCTGCCGTACTGTTTGCTGACATTGGAAAACGAAACCATCAAGCCTCAACTTTCGGGTTGGATTCCACGGCTTCCCCGCGGGGGCCATGCATGAGCTCCAGCACGGCCTGGTTCAGCCGATGGCGGGTTTCATGGCGCTCAATGGCGCTGGTGATGTAACGGGCCCGAACCTCGACCCCACTGGAGGTGGGCACGACGTTCAGCCCGGGCGAAGCAGAGAAGGATTGCACCCGGTACCGCGACGTGGCCCCCTTCCACTCCTCTTCGGCGAGACGGGCATTCTCCGCTGTCTCCTGGTCCACCAGCTTCTGGAGGCCATCGATGACAGGGTAGGGATCCAGGCCCGTCGGAATCAGCACCCGCAGCTCGTCCCACATCCACTTGCCCGAGGTGGAGAAGTTGAAGAAGTGGCCCTCGATGGCGAAGCTGTTGACAAAGGACACGCGGCGACCGGTGGGATGTCCCGCATCATTCCAGCTACCGGTTTCCAGCACCACGGTGCGCAGGAGGCCAATCTCGACCACTTCTCCGCCCACACCACGGATCTCCACCCAGTCGCCCACGCGAATGCCATTGCGGCCCATGAGCACGAACCAGCCGAAGAAGGCCACGATGAAATCCTTCATGGCCACCGTGAGACCCGCACCGGCCAGGCCGAGGACCGTCGTGGTCTGGGCTGGCAGTCCAAAGGTGATGAAGAGGATGGCCAGGGCACACGCCACCTGAAGCACCAGCTTCACCACCACCCGAAGGGTGCCCGCGCCCTTGTTCTCTTCGGAGACCCGATGGAAGAGGTGATCCACAAGGAGTCCTGCCATGTAGGTGGCCAGGGCGAGGCCAAGGATCCACAGGATGCGGTTGAGCATGCCATGCAGAGCCTTCACCTCGTAGCTCACCACAAGGGACTTCCAATTGCTGTAGACCTCCGCCAGCCCCTTCTGGTCCAGGAGGCGGCGGCCCATGTCCGAAAGCCGGCGCTGAACGTCGCCGTACTGCTGGAGGTAGGACACGGCCTGCTGAGCCTGGTCCTTCCCAGGTCCCTGCCCTTGGGCCGCTGATTCCTTGACGAGGTTGGAGGCCCAGTACTTCGCGGCCTCGCGGTCCTCCTTTTCCTGTTCGGATTTCTTCGAGATCGTCTCGTGCCGCTCAGTCAAGGTCTGCGCCTTGGACAGTGCGTCCTGACGAGCCCCCTCCAGCCGTTCGGCTTTGGCCCGCAGGGAGGACCACTCCGCGAACCGCCCTGCCAGGCTTCCTGGGTGGAAGGCCGACGACGGCTGGCTCGCCGCAAGGCTCTGAGAAGACACCTGGTTTACAGTCTCATGGGCCTCTTTGAGTCGCTTGATCTTGGCCTGGGGATCACCGCCAGCCCGGGCGAGGTCTTCGGAAGCCGAGTCGAATTCATCCTGATCCAACTCAAGCTGGGCCTTGGCCACTTCCGACTGGTCCTGCAGGGGGCCCTTCTGCGCTTCCTCTGCGGTGGCGAGCTGACGATTGAGCCGAACTAGGACTTGCTGGTCGACCTCGACCACGGCCTGGGCCTTGGCCTTGGCCTCCGCCAGGGCCTTGACCTCGGGGGACTCTTGGGGCTGGGCCGAG
This sequence comes from Holophagaceae bacterium, assembly GCA_025361205.1. Taxonomy (GTDB): domain Bacteria; phylum Acidobacteriota; class Holophagae; order Holophagales; family Holophagaceae; genus Geothrix. Next base: position 12,679 of record JANYAS010000091.1, on the reverse strand, counting down.
GCGGCCCGCCGCAGGGCATCTGCAAAGGCGAGATCCACTTCGTGATTGGCCAAGCGTTCGGCCTGGTGGCCGAATTGCTTCTCTTCCGAGGTTCCAGCCAAGGCTGCGAGGCCCCGGGCCGTTAGCAGCGGAGCCTGATCCACCAGCGGTTCCGGAGGCGAGGGGTTTCCCATCAGGCCCTGCTTTGTTGAAGCGGCTCTCTCCCGGACCGCCACGGGGAGCGGTTCCTGGGTCCACATCCAACCGGCCGCGGTCAGGGCGGCCAGAAACAGCAAGGCGGATGGGGGAATCCAGCGGCGAATAGTCATCCCATCCAGACAATCACGAACGGAGCCGGAACGCAAAACCCCGGAGGCTAACTCCGGGGTTTGTTACTGCAGCCAAAAGGCTGGCCTGAGAAAGGGTCAACTCTTCTTAGGGGCTTCCTTGGGGGCGTCCTTCTTCTTCCCGCAATCGGGGCATTCCTTGCAAGAAGCGACCTTGTTCTTTTCACAGCAGGCCATTCCACAGGCTGACTTCTTGGGTTCGGCCTTCTTGTCCTCGGCGGCGTAGCCCATCAAGGCAAAAGAACTCACCAGGGCAAGTGCCAGAATCTTCTTCATGGAACCTCCATATCGGCGGGACACGGTCCCCCGAAAGCACCATAACCCCAGCGGATTAGTTTCCCAACAGTAAAAATCTGGGCTCAGCTACCGAACAGGTTCTTCAACACCATCCCGACCATGGCTGGATTGGCGGCGAGGCGACGCTTGAGGTAGTGCACGGCGTATTTCCAGTCCTCCGCAAAGGGAAGGTAAAGGCGCATGATCTGCCCGCGCTTCACGATTTCCTGTTGGAGGTCGGTGCGGGGAACGCCCAGCAGCATCTGGAATTCGTAGGCATCCTTCGGTACGGCGTGCTTGTCCAGGTGTTCGATGCACCGGCGGATCAGGGGCTCGTCGTGGGTGGCGATCTCGGGGTAGTGGCCGTGATCGAGCAGCAGCTGCACATAGTCGAATAGTTTCGCCTTCATGTCGGCCTTGTCCTGAAGGGCCACCTCCACAGGTTCCTTGTAGATACCAATGCAGATCCGGACCTTGCAAGGCTTGGTATGCAAGGCCTTGATATCTTCTGCGGTGCGGAAGAGGCGGCTCTGCAACACGATCCCGAAGTTATCGAACTCGTCCCGGATGGCCTTGAACATGCGGAGGGTGACGTCCGTGAAGTGCCGGTCCTCCATGTCCAGGGTGATGTGGAGGCCGTGGGGAGCCGCGGCGGCGACGATGCGGCGTAGGTTGTCCTGGCAGTAGGCTTCGCTCTCGTTGATGCCCAGCTGGGTGGGCTTGAGGCTGATGCTTGCGTAGGGGCGATCCTTTACGGCCTCGATCATGCGGAAGTACACCTGGACCGTGGCCTCCACATCCTCCCGGAGGAATACTTCCTCGCCCAGCAGATCCAGGGTGGATGAGAGGCCCAATTGCGTGTGGAGCTCGCCGGCTTTGCCCACACCGCTGGAGATGCCCTTGCCTGCGGTGTAGGGGGACGCGAAGATTCGGACGAGGCGACCTGGCATGAGGTCGATGATGGCGTTTTTCAAGTCCACGGTATTCCTCCCGACGATCCTGCGTTTCCGGACCTTTCCATAGGGATTGGCCAACCCTTCAAATATAGCGGCACCGCCCCCCACAGGAAGGCTGCGCCAGGGGATGATGTGACGGGAGAGACAAAATGAAAAAAGCCCGCAGACTTGGGATCTGCGGGCCTCTGGGGTGGTGGTCCCTCTGGGACTCGAACCCAGGACCCTCTGATTAAGAGTCAGATGCTCTAACCAGCTGAGCTAAGGAACCCCAGGACCGTCAGTTTAACACGCTGCCAGAGGGGTGCAAGACCCGGTTTCACACCCCGTCTCAGAGCACTGGCATCTTCATGGCCGCGCGCACGTCCGCCATGGTTTCCGCCGCCACGGTCCTGGCGCGCGCACTGCCGTCCCGCAGCACTGCCTCGATGTTCCCGGGCCGGCTGAGGTGGTCTTCGATCTTCTCCCTCACGGGTTCGATGCGGCGGATCATGGCCTCGGCCACACGTTTCTTGCAGTCGAAGCAGCCAATGCCTGCCCGGCGGCACTCGGTGTTCACCAGCTGCACCGTGGCGTCGTCGCTGAAGAGCTTGTGGAACTCGAAGACCGGGCAGATATCGGGATTGCCGGGATCAGTCTTGCGGACGCGAGCCGGATCCGAGGCCATCTGCCGCGTGCACTTCTCGAGAATGTCGGCGTTGGTGTCCCGCAGGTAGATGCAGTTCCCATAGCTCTTGGACATCTTCCGGCCGTCAAGGCCCGGCACCTTGGGCGTCTTGGTGAGCACCGCCTCAGGCTCGGGGAACACCTCCCGTTGATAGAGGAAGTTGAAACGGCGGACCACTTCTCGGGCCAGTTCGAGGTGGAACAGCTGATCCTCGCCTACGGGCACCTTGTGGGCCCTGTAAATGATGATGTCGGCCGTCTGGAGCAGCGGGTAGCCGAGGAACCCGTAGCTGCCTAGGTCCGCCACCGAGTTTTGGAGCTTCTCCTTGTAGGTGGGCACGCGCTCCAGCCAGGACAGCGGCGTGACCATGGACAGCAGCAGGTGCAGTTCCGCGTGCTCCTTTACCAGGCTCTGCACGAAGATCGTGACCCGCTCCGGATCCAGGCCCGCGGCGAGGTAGGTCGCGGTCAGTTCCAGGGTGGCGGGCCAGATCTCCTCGACCGACTCGTACTTCGAAGTCAGCGCATGCCAGTCCGCGATCATGTAGAAGGCTTCGCCTTCACCCTGCAGGCGCGTGAAGTTGTCCAGGGCCCCCACCAGGTGGCCGATGTGCTGGGAACCCGAAGGCTGGATGCCGGAGAGGATGCGGGGCATGGGGATCAAACTCCGAGAAAGAGTCGGGCGACAAATTCGATGCCCGTGAGGATCACGACAAAGACGGGACCGATGACGTAGCCGAGGAGGCCCGTGAGGGCGAGCACGATCAACGCTCCGCCCATCCAGGGTTGGATTCGATCATATTTGGGCAACCATTGCCAGGGCAGCATGCCACGCAGGATCCCTGACCCATCCAAGGGTCCCATGGGCAGTAGGTTGAAGAGGGCGAGGCCGATGTTGATAAGCACCAGGCGGCCCGTGAGGGCCAGCGCCAACGTCATCGCAGTGCCCAGTTGCAGGGCCTGAAGACTCTCGACCCTTCGCAGCAGGAGGGCATGGGTGAAGACCTTGAGCTCAAGGGCCGGCGGGAGGGCCACCAGCTTGACCAGGAGCAGCAGCACGGCCAGGAAGATCACCGCCAGCAACAGGTTCGAGGCTGGCCCGGCGGCGGAGACAATGGCGACCCCGCCTCGCTGTGTGTAGCGCCGGGTGAGCTTCCGGGAATCCACAGGCACGGGCTTGGCCCAGCCGATGAAGGGAAAGCCCGTGGCCATCCCCAGCAGCGGGAACACGAAGGTGCCCAGTAGGTCCATGTGGGCCAGTGGATTTAGGGTCATCCGCCCCAGCCGGGCTGCCGTGTCGTCCTCCAGCCAGTAGGCCGTGGTGGCATGACTGGCTTCATGCACGCTGAGGCTGAAGAGCAAGGCCGCATAGCTGACGAGGATGGTGGGGATGGAAATGCTGTCGAACACCCGGACTCCGGCAATTCTCCAGTGTACAGGCTGGAGGCCGATGACTGGAGCATAGGCGTGCAAACGCAGCGCCGAAGTTGTGCTTTCCCTCCCCCTCTGGAGCCCGGCATGTATCTCAAAGCCAACTCGCCCCACGCCGTCGCGGCTGGAAAAAGCGTCATCGGTTTCAACATCGTCAACGGCAAGGAGGTCGAGGGCGATCTGTCCCTGATCCAGTCCAAGTCGGCCGTGGATAGCCGGGATCTGGTGGGCATGTTTCCGGATAGCGGCGAAAAGGACGTGGCCCGGGCCGCCAAGGCCGCGGCGGATGCCTTCAAGTCCTGGTCGGGGCTGCCTGCGTCTGAACGGGGAGCCGTGGTGCAACGCACCGCAGGGATCCTGACCGAGCATCAGGAGCAACTAGCCCGCATCGTCACCCGGGAAATCGGCATGATCCCGCAGGAGGCCCTGAACGAGGTGCAGGAGGCCATTGATGCGTGTGCGTTCTTCGCCGCCGAACTTCGGCACCTGCCCAGCCAAACGCTCCCTTCCAGGGTGGCTGCCAGCCGCCGTCCCGTGGGCGTCTGCGGCATCCTGGCGACGGGCAGCTCCCCGCTGTCAGCGCCGGGGCGAAAGCTCCTCCCGGCAATCCTCTGCGGTAACACGGTGGTGTGGAAGCCCAGCGACAACGCCCCGACGGCCGCCTACCTCCTCCTTCGGGCCCTCATGGAAGCGGGCCTTCCGCCGGGCGTGGTGAACACCGTCAACGGCCGCGGACGGGCCGGCTGCGGCAAGCATTTCCTCGCGGGCATCGACAAGGGCCACTTCCAGGCGTTCAGTTTCGTGGGCTCCACGGCCCTCGGGCGAACCGTCGGCGAGCTGTGCGGGCGGAACCTGATCCTCCCGAATCTGGACCTGGTTGGCAAAGGCGCCATGGTGGTCATGCCGGATGCAGACCTCGATCGAGCTGTCCAGGATGCCCTCCGCGCCGCCTTCAGCCATGCGGGGCAACGCCCCATCGGCCTGGCCAACATCCTGCTTCACGAAGCCTGCGCGGCCAGGTTCAGACAGGCGCTCATGGACCGGATCGCCAGCCTTTCCATTGGCAACCCCATGACGGATCCAGACGTGGCCTACGGTCCCATGATCAATGCCCGCTCCGCGACGGCGTTCCGCGAGCAATGGGAACTGGGCAGGACGGGCGGCGCCACCCTGCTTGCCGGCGGCGAACAGTGGGCCGAGGCCAACCGCACCAGCCAAGTGAAGGGCGACATCGCCCACGGCGCCTACATGCAGCCCTGCGTATGGGATGGCGTGACCCCCGACATGGGCCTGTTCCAGCACCAGGGGCTCGGCCCCACGGTGAACCTGACAACCTTCAAGGACCTGGATGAGGCCCTCACCTGGACCAACGGCTCGCCCTGCGGCTTCGCCGTCAGTATCTACACCCAGGACCACAGGAGCCTTGAGCAGTTCAAGCGCGAGAGCAGGGCGGACATGATTGGCATCAACCGCACCGCCGATGACCCCGAGGCCCGCCTACCCTTCGCGGGCCTTGGTACCCACTCGGGGAGCCGGCTGGCCCTTGATGGGTTCACCCATTGGCAGGCAGTCAGGGATGACGATGCGGAAGCCCGTCCGGCCGTGGGGCGTGGGGCCGGAACCACCGTTGGTTTCATCAAGACCGACTGGGCCAGCCTTTAGCAACCTTAATCCAGGCCTTCGCTTACGGTGGAGGTACGGTTCCCCAGGGCTGAATCAACCCTGCCAAGGCGGCCTCCAGGCTACCCGGCTCCTTGCCAAGGGCGAGGCGCATCAGGAACTCGGTGTTGCCTTCGCCGCCCTTGATGGGACTCAAAGCCAGAGCCTGGGGATGCAACACCGTTTCCGCGAAGAAGGCCCAGGTCTCCTCCAGCACGCGACGATGCACCGCGGGGTTGCGAACGATCCCTCCGGTGCCCACCAGGTCCTCTCGCCCTGCTTCGAACTGCGGCTTTACCAGCAGCACGGCCTCGGCCCCGGGCAGGAGGCTGGGCAGGACGGGCGGGATGGCCAGGCGCAAGGAGATGAAACTCAGGTCTGCCACCAGCAGGCTGCACCGCTCGGGGATGGCGGTGGGATCCCAGGTGCGGAGGTTCACCTGCTCCATGGAGACCACCCGGGGATCGCTGCGAAGCTGCCAGTGCAGCTGGTTGGTGCCCACATCCACGGCGTAGACTTTCGCGGCACCGCGCTGGAGCAGACAGTCGGTAAAGCCCCCGGTACTGGAGCCCGCATCGAAACAGGTGAGGCCGGCTGGATCGATGCCCCATAGGTCCAGGGCCCCGGCCAGTTTCAACCCGCCTCGGCCCACGAAGGGCAGCGCATCCCCTCGGAGGCGGATGGACACCGCCTCGTCCACGGCCGTACCCGCCTTGGTGACTGGGCGATCCGCGACGAGAACCTCGCCCGCGAGGATGCGCGCCTGAGCCTTGGCCCGGGTCTCGCAAAAGCCGCGCTGCACAAGCAGGAGGTCGAGACGAATCTTAGCCACGGGCGGCCTTCCTCTGCCGAATGATCTCCCTGCGGTAGACGGCCACGTTGCGGTTGTGGTCCCCCAGGGTGGGCGAGAAGGTGTGGCCGCCCTTGCCGGTGGCCACGAAGTAGAGATCCTTCCCGACCTGGGGGGCCTTGGCGGCCTCCAGAGCCGAGGCGCTGGGAATGGCGATGGGCGTGGGCGGAAGACCCGCGACCGCATAGGTATTGAACCGGTGGATGCGCCGGATGTCCTCCACCAAAGGGGCCGTGAAGCGAAGGTCGCCCGTGAGCCACCGGGCATAGAGGCTCGTCGGATCGCATTGCAGGCGCATGCCAAGGGCCAGGCGCTTTCTGTAGACCCCCGCCACTCGGGGCTGTTCTTCCGCCAGGCTCGTTTCCTTCTCCACCAAGCTCGCCAGGATCAACGTTGTGTAGGGTGGCAACACCCCCCCTTCCAGTTTCGGCCGGACCTGGTTGCGGAAGGCCTCCACCAGCATGAGCATCACTTCCTCAGGCTCCATGGCGTGGTGCAGTTTGTAAGTGAGGGGCGCCACCAGTCCCTCCAGGCTCTCCGCCTGCCCGAAGCCCGCGGTCTTCGCCAGCCGTGGGCTCTTCCACAGGGTCCAGAAGACCTCCTCGGGCACGAAGTCTTTCAGACGCCGCTGCACGGCCCAGGCGTGGGCGCCTTCGGGGATGGACACGAAAGTGTAGTGGATCTCGGCCCGTCGCAGTTTGCCCGCCACGTCCGAAAGACTGGCCTGGGAGGTGAAGGTGTATTCGCCGCGGATGAGCTGGAGTTTGCGGGCCCGGGCCCAGAGCCTGAAGAGGGAGGCGGATCGGATGACCCCCTCCCGTTCCAACTGGTCGGCCATCTGGTTGATGCTGGTCCCTTTCCTCACCAGGACCGTCGCATCCTGCTGGAGTGGACCCCACCCCTTCCAAGCCCACCAGCCCCCAAGCCCCGGCAGAACGGCTAGCACGGCAATGGCCACGTAGAGCCGGAGGGAGACAGAGGAACGCGCCATGGCTTCAGAATGACGTGATAGCGTGGATCTAACCACCCAGGGTCATTAGGAATGTCATGAACGCCACCGGCTACCGCCGCCACCTCGGCTTGTTTTCCGCCACCATGCTCATCGCCGGCTCCATGATCGGCAGTGGCGTTTTTATCGTTGCGGCTGATATGGTGCGGACTGGGCGGTCGGGGGGCTTCCTCATTGCGGCCTGGGGCCTCACGGCGGTACTGACCCTCTTCGCGGCCCTCAGCTATGGCGAGCTGGCCGGGATGTTCCCCAGGGCCGGCGGCCAGTACACCTACCTCCGCGAGACCTACGGCCCCGCCATCGGCTTCCTCTACGGCTGGACCTTTTTCGTGGTGATCGAATGCGGCACCATCGCCGCCGTGGCCGTGGGCTTCGGGAAATACCTGGGCACCTTCTTCCCCGCCGTCACCGACACGGCCTGGATCGGGCCCCACCTCGATGTGCCGCTCCTGAAGGTCACGCAAACCATCATCGTGGGCCCCTACCACCTGGGGCTCACGCCCGCCCGCCTCTCCGCCATCACCGTCGTGCTGCTCCTTACTGCCGTAAACCTCTATGGCGTGAAGCTGGGTGCCTGGATCCAGAACCTCTTTACCGTCGCCAAGATTGGCGGACTCGTCGCACTGATCCTGCTGGGGCTGCTGCTGACACCTCCGGTGGCGGCGGTCCAGACCCCCTTCCTTCTCACCGACGGAGCGACGGCCCTGCCCTTCCTCACCGCCCTGCTGGTGGTGCAGACCGGCAGCATGTTCTCGGCGGACGCCTGGAACGCCATCACCTTCATCGCGGGCGAAGTAAAGCAGCCTGAGCGGACCATCCCCTACTCCCTCCTCATCGGCACGACTCTGGTCTGCGGCCTCTACGTACTGGCCAACGTGGCCTACCTGAAGATCCTGGGCCCCACGGGCATTGCCAACGCCCCCCAGGACCGGGTGGGCAGCGCCGCCCTCCAGGCTCTGCTGGGCAGCGGGGGCGGCCTCATCATGGCCGGCAGCATCCTCGTCTCCATGTTCGGCTGCCTGAATGGGCTGGTCCTTTCCGGAGCGCGCGTCTATCAGAGGATGGCTGAGGACGGGCTCTTCTACCCCAGTGCCGCCACTCTGAACACCTACGGGGTGCCCGCCTTCGCGCTCTGGATCCAGGCCCTGTGGACCTGCCTGCTCACGCTCACGGGCACTTACGGGCAGTTGCTGGACTTTGTGATGCTGCCCACCATCCTCTTCTACGTCTTCACCGTGAGTGGCGTCTTCCTCCTGCGCTGGCAGCGGCCCGAGCTCGAGCGCCCGGTCCGCGTCTGGGGCTACCCCCTGATCCCCGCGCTGTATGTCCTGGGGGCCAGCGCCATCGTCGGCGCCCTGTTCCTCTACCGCCCCAGCTATTCCTGGCCGGGCCTCGTGCTGGTGGCGCTGGGCTGGCCCGTCTACTTCGCGGTAAAACCCCGCGCCACCACTTGATCATTGATTTGGGGCCGTTACGGAATAACCTTGGTTGAATTAGCCATTCCGTTACGGCCCCTTATGCCGTTCTCGCCAATTTCGAGAAGGGTTGTTTTATTACGACGGCTTAGGAGTTGTCATGCAGCATGTCGTTGTTCTGGGGGCCGGTCGGGTGGGCGGCGCCATGGCCAGGGATCTGGCCCCGGATTTCAAGGTCACCGTGGCGGACCGCTCTGAGACCTCGCTCGCCCGTATGCGCGAGGCTGGCCTGTCCACGCGGACCGCTGATCTCGCCACGCCCGCAGGCGTGAAGGCAGCCGTGGCGGACGCCGACCGGGTGGTGGGCGCCGTGCCTGGTTTCATGGGCTTTGCCACGGCCAAGGCCGTGCTTGAGGCTGGGAAGTCCCTGGTGGACATCTCCTTTTTCGATGAAGACTGCTTCGAACTCGACGATCTGGCGAAGCGCCAGGACCTCACGGCCATCGTGGACTGCGGCATCGCCCCGGGTTGCCACAACATCATCCTCGGTGACCTTTCCCGCCAGTGGGACCGCATCACTTCCTTCGAGTGCCTGGTGGGAGGCCTGCCGGTGGTCCGCACTTGGCCCTACGAGTACAAGGCTGGGTTCAGCCCCATTGACGTCATCGAGGAGTACACCCGTCCGGCCCGCTACGTGAAAAATGGGCGGGTAGTCACCTTCCCGGCCCTCTCCGAGCCTGAGCTGCTGAATTTCGACGGCCTTGGCACCCTGGAATCCTTCAACACGGATGGCCTGCGCAGCATCATCAGGACCTTTCCCGAGATCCCTGACATGAAGGAGAAGACCCTCCGCTACCCCGGACATATTGAGAAAATGCGCATGCTCCGGGAATCCGGCTTCTTCGGCAAGGAGAAGATCCAGGTGGGGGGCGTCGAAATCAGCCCCCTCGATCTGACGACGGCCCTGCTCTTCCCGCTCTGGTTCATGCAGGAGGGCGACGAGGACTTTACGGTCATGCGGGTCACGGTCGAAGGTGAAAAGAGCGGCCAGCGGATGCGCATGGAGCTGAACCTCCTGGACCGCTACGACCGCGCCACGAAGACCACCTCCATGGCCCGCACCACGGGCTACACCTGCACTGCCACGGTGCGACTCCTGGCCAAGGGCGGCTACACCCGCAAGGGCATCAGCCCCCCGGAGTTTGTGGGCCAGGAGCCCGGCGCCTGGGATTTCATCCGCGCCGACTTGGCCAAGCGAGGCGTGGTGTTTACGGAAGGTTAGCTAGCTAGCCGTCCAGCTCTCGATGCCGCACGGTCATGGCCGCGACATCATGCATAAGCCTGTGCGCCAGCATCTCTACCAACGCCACCGAGCGATGCTGGCCGCCAGTGCAGCCAATGGCGAGAGTGTGGTAGGCGCGGCCCTCCTGCTGCACCAGCGGCAGCGACCAGCGCAGCCAGGATTCCGTGCGTTCCAGGAACTCCCGGAATTCTTGGGACTCCAGGAGGAACTCCTGGACCGGCCAGTCCCGCCCCGTGAGCGGCTTCAGGGCCTCCACATAGTAGGGATTGGGCAGAAACCTGGCATCGAGAATCACATCCGCGTCCGCCGGAATCCCACGTTTGTATCCGAAGCTGAGCAGCCGGACGGCCGTCTGGCGGGTGGTCACCTGCGGGACCAGGGCCGCAATGCGCAGGCGCATGTCGGATAGGCTCATGTGACTGGTGTCGAGGATGGTGGTGGCCAGGGCCCGGATGGGCGCCAGCAGTTCGCGTTCGCGGCGGATGCCTTCGCCCGCGGTCCCCAACAGAGCCAAGTGATGGGGACGCCGCGTCTCGGAGTAGCGACGCAGAAGGACTTCCTCATCGGCCTCGACGAAGACCACATGCACGGGGATGCTGCCGCCCTGAAGGCGCTCCAGCAAAGGCTCGAATTCCTGGGCAAACTCGGGCTGACGGCAGTCCATGCCAACCACCAGCCGTTCGTACCCGGGGTGCAGTTTGGATTCCAATTCCAAAAATGGCTCGAGCAGACGGGGCGGAACATTGTCGAGCGCCGTGGAGCCACTGTCCTCCAGCGCCCCTAGCACCGAGTGACGACCCGCGCCGGAAAGTCCTGTGACGACGATGAGTTCCATGCCCATAGTGTGGAGCACCGCCGACGGGCCTGCCCAAAAAAATCGCAGGGGCCGGTAGGCACCCTGCGATTTGCTCACGTCTGAACTTCGGGAATATCAATCTTCCAATCCGCCCGCAGTGAAACGCAGGACCCGCTGGATGCCCTCGGGGGGGTTGCCCATCTCGTCGGGGCCAAGTTCGTAGACCTCGGACGGTCCTCGGAAGAAGTCCTCGTCCGGCACATAGGCAGGCTGGGGTTCCACACGATAGAGGTAGGAAACAATCTCATCCTCGAAGCCGAACCGCATCTGCTCGAAATACTCGTAGGATTCCCGCTTGTACTCCACCAGCGGGTCCTTCTGGCCGTACCCGCGGAAGCCGATGGCCTCCTTCAGGTGATCCATGACCAGCAGGTGGCGCTTCCAGGCGGCGTCGATGATCTGCAGGATGGACCAGCGCTCGTAACTGCGCATGCCGTCGCCACCCAGCCGCTCGTCCTTGCCCTCGTAGAACTTCTGCACCAGGGCTTCCAATGCCTCGTTGGCCGGGGCCTGGGGTTGCTGGCCCACGGCGTCCACTTCGCTCCCCGTGAGGGTGAAGAGCTGCTCCACGCGCTCGCGGAATCCCGCCAGGTCGCGTTCGCCCTTGTCAGGAAGGAAGTCGTTGACGATGCCTTCGGCGATCTCGCCGGCCACCCGCAGCACGTAGTCCCTGGTATTGCCCTTGAGCATCTCGGTGCGCAGCCCGTAGAAAAAGATGCGCTGCTTGTTCATCACATCGTCGTACTCGAGCAGGTGCTTGCGGACCTCGAAGTGGTGGGCTTCCACGCGCTTCTGGCTGCGCTCGATGGCGCGGGTCACCATGCCCGCTTCGATAGGCTCGTCGTCGTTCATCCCCATGGCGCCCATGAGGCTCTTGATGCGGTCGCCGCCAAAGATCCGCATCAGGTCGTCCTCGAGGGACAGGTAGAAGCGGCTGGAGCCGGGGTCGCCCTGACGACCGGCACGGCCTCGGAGCTGATTATCGATACGGCGGCTCTCATGGCGTTCGGTGCCCAGGATGTGCAGGCCGCCAAGCCCAACGACCTCCTCGTGCTCGGCCGCAGTCTGCTCGCGCATCTTCTCCACAAGCGCCGAAAACTCCAAAGTCTCAAGACCCTCCTCGTCGTAGAGGGCAATGTCCTTCTTCTTGGCTTCGATCCGGGCGAGTCCCTCGGGATTGCCACCGAGAATGATGTCGGTGCCCCGCCCGGCCATGTTGGTGGCAATGGTGACGGAGCCCTTCCGGCCCGCCTGGGCGATGATCTCAGCTTCCCGCTCGTGGTGCTTCGCGTTCAGAACCACGTGGGGGATGCGGGCGGCCGTGAGGGCGTCCGCCAGGTCCTCGCTGCTATCGATACTGGCGGTGCCCACCAGGACCGGCTGACCCTTGGTGTGGAGCTCCTTGATTTCCTCCACGATGGCCTTCTTCTTACCCACGCGTGTGGCGTAGACCGTGTCGGCAAAATCCTTGCGGATCATGGGCATGTTCGTGGGCACCACGATCACATCCAGCTTGTAGATGGAGTGCAGTTCCGTGGCTTCGGTCTCGGCCGTGCCGGTCATGCCCGCCAGCCTGGCATACATACGGAAAAAATTCTGGAAGGTCACCGTGGCGAGGGTCTGGTTCTCGGCGTTGACTTCCACGCCCTCCTTGGCTTCGATGGCCTGGTGCAGGCCGTTGGACCAGCGGCGGCCGGGCATAGCGCGGCCGGTGAACTCATCCACGATGACCACCTCCATGCCCTTGCCGTCCTCCTTGGGGCGGACCATGTAGTCCACGTCCAGCTTGTAGAGGTTATGGGCCAGCAGGGCCTGGTTGAGTCCGTGCAGGGTCTCGATGCTGGTGGGATCGTAGAGGTTCGTCACGTTCAGGAGCTGCTCGGCGTAGTGGATCCCCTCGTCGGTCAGCATCACCTGGCGGTCCTTCTCGTCCAC
>JANYAS010000089.1 GCA_025361205.1 Holophagaceae bacterium | reverse complement strand
TCGCCCTTGGCGGCCATGGCGTCCTCCATGCGGAGCAACATCTGCAGGCAGCCGCCGCCGGCCGGGATGACGCCCACGCCCACTTCCACCAGGCCGATGTAGAGCTCGGCGTGGCCCACCACCCGCTGGCAGGCCATGGACATCTCGCAGCCGCCGCCGAGGGCCAGGTTGAAGGGCGCCGCCACGGTGGGGAACGGCGCGTAGGTGAGCATGCGGGCCGCGTATTGAAGGCGGCGGGCCACTTCCTCGATCAGGTCAAACTGCTTGTCCTTGGCGGCGTTCACCACCATGACCAGGTTGGCGCCGGCACTGAAGTGCTGGCCCTGGTTGCCCACCACCAGGCCCTTGAACCGGCCGGGGATGTGCTTCTGGATGGTGTCTTCCATCAGCATGATGATGCTGTCATCCAGCGCGTTCATCTTGCTGCGGAAGGCCAGGCAGGCCACGTCGTCTCCGAGGTCGAGGAGCTGGCAGCTGCCGTTCTCGGCCACCACCTTGCCCCGGCCCTCCTCGCGCCTGAGGATGATCACGCGGCGGTCTTCCAGGATCGGGTCGAAGGCCAGCGTCTTGGGGTTCAATTGGGACACGGGGACGCCGTGCTCCCAGCGGTAGAAGCCCGGGATGCCCTTGGCGAGCATCTGCTCCACGAGGGGGGCGATGGGCATCTCCTCGAAACGCATGCGGGCGACGACGTTACCCAGGCCCAGGGTGTCCCACAGCTCGAAGGGCCCCAGATCGAAGGCAAAGCCGTTCTTGATGGCGCGGTCCACGTTGAGGGGGCCGTCGGTCACTTCGCCCAGCCGGTTCACGGCGTAGGTGAGGTTGGGGGCGATGCAGCGCCAGGCCAGGCGACCGGCCTCGGTGTCGCTGGTGAGCAGTGTCTTCACCTTTTCCGCCGGATCGTCGATGCCCTTCAGTTCCTTCAGGATCGGCCAGTCCTTGCGCACCTGGGGGATGTACTCGCGGGTGGCGGGGTCGAGGGCCAGGAAGGGCTTCTTGCCCTTGGCGTCCTTGGGGCCCTTCTTGAAAAACCCCTGCTTCGTCTTGTTGCCCAGCAGCTTGTTGTCCAGCATGTACTGGAGGAATTCGGGGAACTTGAAGGCGTCGCGCACTTCATCGTTCGGGCACAGGTCGTAGACGTTCTTCGCGGTGGCCGCGAGGATGTCCACACCCGCCAGATCGGCCGTGCGGAAGGCGGCGCTCTTGGCCCGGGCCGCGGCATCGCCCAGCACCATGTCCAGCACCTCGAAGGGGATCTTCTCGGCCAGGGCCATGTGCAGCGTGACCATGATGCCGTGGATGCCGATGCGGTTGCCGATGAAGGTGGGGGAATCAAACGCCGGCACCACTTCCTTGCCGAGGTCTTCCTCCAGCCAGGTGCGGAAGGCCTGGGCCTCCGCCTCATCCACCTCGGGCCCCTTCACGAACTCCAGCAGGCGCAGGTAGCGGACCGGATTGAAGAAATGCGTGATGACGAAGTGTTTGCGGAAGCCGTCGCTGCGGCCCTCCACCAGCAGCTTGAGGGGAATGCCCGACGTGTTCGAGCTGATCCAGGCGCCGGCCTTGAGCTTGGGCTCCAGGCGGCCGTACAGCTCGCGCTTGATGGCCAGGTCCTCCTTGACCACTTCCACCACCCAGTCGCAGTCCGACAGGCGGTCCAGGTGATCCCGCAGGTTGCCGGGACGGATCTTCTTCAGGAACGAGGGATGCATGGCCAGGGCCGGCCGGGACTTCGCCAGGGCCGCCAGGGCCGCTTCCGCCAGCTTGTCCGGCGCGGCCTCGTCGATGACGATATCGAGCAACTCCACTTGGCACCCCGCCGACGCCACGTGCGCCGCGATGCCCGAACCCATCACACCCGAACCGAGAATGCCGATCTTCTTGATTGCCATAAAAAACTCCTAAATTGAAACCGCAGATGGCGCAGATGACGCAGATTTGGAGTTCGCAAACCGTTTGTAGGCCAGCCTGGGTTCGGCGAAGTTGATTAATAGCCCTACTTCGTACCCGGTCGCTTTGAGGTAGTTGAGAATCTGGGCGTCATGGATAACTCCCAGCTTCACGATTGTTTTCAATTCCAGGATCACGCTCTCAAAACAGATGAAGTCAGCGCGGTAGGTAGTCCTCAGAGCATGCCCCTTGTAGATAACTGGGAGCTCAACCTCACGGCGAAAGGGGATGCCCCGAGCCTCAAACTCGACCGCCAAGGCCTCCTGGTAAACCGCTTCCAGGAAACCGGGGCCGAGGCAACGATGTAATTCCATCGCCGCGCCGATGATGGCGAAGGTGCGAGGATCCCCAGAATCCATCGGCGTCATCTGTGACATCTGCGGTTAATAATCAAAGTTTTTCAATGAGGGACGCGATGCCCTGGCCGCCGCCGATGCACATGGTGGCGATGCCGTACTTGCCGCCGTCGGTCTCGAGGCGGTTGAGCAGGGTCGTGATGATGCGCGCGCCGCTGGCGCCCAGAGGGTGGCCCACGGCGATGGCGCCGCCCCAGGCGTTCACCTTGGCGGGGTCATAGCCACCCTCGCGGATGACGGCCAGGCTCTGGGCCGCGAAGGCCTCATTGAGTTCCATGGCATCGATCTGGTCGAGCTTCAGGCCGAAGCGGGTCAGCAGCTTCTTCACGGCGGGGACGGGGCCGATGCCCATGCGGTCCGGCTCCACCCCGGCCACAGCGCCGCCGATGATGCGGGCCCGGGCCTTCAGCCCCAGGGATTTGGCGAGGCCCTCTTCCATCACCAGCAGGAAGGCGGCCCCATCCGTGATGGGAGAGCTGTTGCCGGCGGTGACGGTTCCATCGGCCAGGAAAGCGGCCTTCAGCTCGCCCAGCTTCTCGACGGTGGTATCGGGGCGCACGCACTCGTCCTGCTGCAGGGTGACGTGCTTGCCGTCCAGCCCCTTGGTTTCGAAGCGGACGACTTCCTTCTCGTACTTCCCGGCCTTCCAGGCGGCGGCGGCCTTCTGGTGGCTTTGGAAGGCGAACTCGTCCTGCTCCCGGCGCGTGATCTTGTATTCCTTGGCCAGCTTCTCGGCCGTGATGCCCATGGAGCAGTAAGCTTCCGGATAATTTTCACTTATGTAGGGATCCACGCTGGGGTTGAAGCCCATCATGGGCACCTTGGACATGCTCTCCACGCCACCGGCGAGGAAGAGGTCGCCCTGGTTGGTCATGATGGCGCGGGCGGCCATGAGCATCGCTTCCTGGCTGCTGCCGCAGAAGCGGTTGATGGTGGCGGCTCCGGCGGTGATGGGCAGGCCGGCGCGGAAGCTGATCAGGCGGGCCATGTTCATGCCCTGTTCGCCCTCGGGCATGGCACAGCCCACCAGCACGTCCTCCAGGGCCGACCAGTCCTTCAGCAGGGGCTTGAGGGCCTCGATGACCACGGAACCCAGCTGCTCGGGGCGGGTGGCAGCATAGGCGCCCTTGACGCCCCGGCCAGTGGGGATGCGCTTGGCCTCGACGATGACTGCGGATCGCATGGGTCCTCCAAGTGAGAGTGACTACGGCTCTGGGTTTCCGAGGAGCCTAGCACCCGCTTCGATGGCCGTGAGCACTTACCGTGGGTCATAGACGACCTACCACAGGTCAACGCACCGTTCCGGTGGGGGGCCATTCCGGTCAAGATGGGACGATCCCCAGGACACCCCATGGCCCCCACCGCGCACTCCCTGGAACCGCTGCTCGCCGAATGCCGGAAGGTGATCGTCGGCCAGCCCCAGCTGCTGAACCGCCTGCTGGTGGCATTGCTCTGCCGCGGCCACGTGCTACTGGAAGGCCTGCCCGGTCTGGCCAAGACCCGCACCATCAAGACCCTGGCCGCCGCCAGCCATACCAGCTTTCGCCGCATCCAGTTCACGCCGGATCTGCTGCCCAGCGACGTGATCGGCACGCTCATCTTCGATCCCAAGCAACTCACTTTCACGCCCAAGCGCGGCCCCATCTTCACGAACCTGCTGCTGGCGGACGAGATCAACCGCGCCCCGTCGAAGGTCCAGGCGGCGCTGCTGGAGGCCATGGAGGAGCGCCAGGTCACCCTGGGCGACGAGAGCTTCAAACTTCCCGATCCCTTCCTCGTGCTGGCCACCCAGAACCCCCTGGAACAGGAGGGCACCTTTCCCCTGCCCGAGGCGCAGATGGACCGGTTCCTCTTCAAGCTGCGGGTGGATTACCCCAAGCAGGACGACGAAATTGAGGTGCTGCGCCGCGCCCACCTGACCGGCGACGAAGTCAATCCGGTGGTGGATGGCCCCAGCCTGCTGGCCGCCGGCCGCGAAGCCCAACAGGTCCGCCTGGACGACGCCATTCGCACCTACATCGTGCGGCTCGTGCAGGCCACCCGGCCCGGCCACGGCAAGGCCTGGAAGGGCAAGGAGCAGCTCCGCTGCGGTGCCAGCCCGCGGGCCTCGCTGTCCCTCCAGTCCGCTTCGCGGGCCCTGGCCTACCTCCAGGGCCGGGACCACGTGCTGCCCCAGGACATCGTGGACCTGGCGCCGGACGTGCTGCGCCACCGCCTGCTGCTCACCTTCGAAAGCGAAGCCGACGGCGCCACCACCGATCAGGCCATCGCGTTGTTGTTGCAGGCCGTCCCAAGACCCTGAACAGGGGTCATTCGCTCCATCCCTTTTCCTCCCATCCAAGGAGACCCACCATGGCTGCGAACCGCCCCCGGATCACCGGCATCACCCTGCATGTGCAGATGCCCGACGGCACTGCCTGCGTCCACAGCGTTGATCCCAATGAATGCGATGCCCTCGCCTGGAGCGACCGGGCCGTGGGGGTGCTCGGCAAGTTCTACGACCAGGGCGGCCCCGCCGAGGGCAAGCACATGACCCGGGAGGATTTCCTCCACCACTTCCCCCACGGCGGCCCCATCATCGGCGACCAGCCGCACCTGCCCCTGACCCCCGAGGCGATTCAGAAGATCTGGAACCACCCCAAGGAGGATGGAACCGCCCCGGCGTTCCTGTGCAAGTCGACCATCAACGTCGTCAACGGCAAATAGGCCGGCTATCCCGGATTCAGGGCCCTGCCCCGCGCCTGAGCCTGGGCAGCGGCAGCAGGGTTTCCGCAGGCCTCCTGGAACTGGGCCAGGGCCTTCCAGAAATCCGGATCCACCGGCTTCAGACGGACGAGAGACCGGGCAAGGACTTCCCCCTTCTCCCGGATCATCGGGGCCTGCGGACGCGGGCCCCGGCGAAGCATGAGGGCGAAGAAGCGAAGTCGAATCGCCGCCGATTCCACAGGATCCTCCTGATCGGAGTCTAGAAGCGGCAGAAGCTTGCCAGCCTCCTCCAGCGTGGCTGCCCGATCCACCCCCTTGGTGGCGAAGTAGCTGGCCTCCGAGACCAGCGCATCCATGAGTAAGGGCGCCAGAGTGCCCAGTGGCACCTGAGCATTTCGGGCGCGTTGGAAGGCCGTTCGCGCCCAATCCACCACGGCCCGGGGATCTTGCCCATCCCGCGCCAGGGCCTTGGCTTGGGCGGCCCACGCGAGAATTATGCCCCGATGGAAGGCCACGTGGCGAGGCTGGGTCTTCAGGCTCGAGCCATAGGCCCGCACCGCCAGTTCAGCGTCGGCCGTGGGATCGCCCCCGGAGGCTGCCTCGGCTCTGGCCAGGGCCACGGCCAGGGTTCCCAGGTTCCCCTGGAAGTAGGCCTCCTCCGGGTGGGCTGCTGCCATGGCCTGGGCCTCTTGAAGGTACGGCGCCACGGCAGCCCGGTTGAAGGTGCCTCGCAACCGGGCTGCATCGATCCAGAAGAGCAAGGCCGTGCTGCGGATGTTCATCAGGACCACGTGGCCTGGATCGAGGCGAAGACCCTGATCCGCCACCGCGATGGTTTTCTTCAGGTGCGCGGAAGGATCCGCGCCCAGACTCATCATCCGGTAGCTCTCCGTGCGCAAGACTGAGGCCTGGGCGGTGCAGGCCTCGACCTCACCGGGATCCCGTCGCAGGGCTTCGGAGGCATCCGCTTTCGCTTGCACCAGCCAAACCCCAGGGTCGATTTCCCGAAGGGCCAGGTACTTTGCCAGTTCCCCCCGGGCGCGGGCCCGCCAGGCCAGGGGCTGGGCCGCTTGGGGCTCCAGCCGGGCCCAGCGGTCCGCCACGCCCACCTGAGCGAGAACCGGAACCTTGGGATCGGCCCCGCTCTGCCACCCCAGGGCCACGGCCTCCTGCCAGCGACGCATATCCAGCCGCAGCAGGTCCACATCACAGGGTGCCCGGAGTTCGGCTTCGGCCAAGAGGCGTCCCGCCATGTCCAGCGCGGACTGGGCAACCCCTTCTCCCTGGGCAGATCGGGCCTGGGCCAGCCAGCCTTCGGCCTCCAGCCGCAGGGCCTCGTAGAACCAGGGGGACTGCGCCTGGGCCTCGTGCGCCAGACGGATCGCCGCCTGGGGCTGCCCTTCCATCAGCAGCAACAGCCCGGCGCGGTAGGCCGGGGGTTCGAGGCTGGCGACGGCCCCACGGCCCAGCCAGTTTGCGGCGGGCTCCCTCAGGGTCGTCCGCAGCTCGTCGAGTCGCCGCTGCCGCAGGCCGGGATCGGGCAGGGCGTAGGCCTTCCCCAGCTCGATTTGATAGATCGCCGCCAGGGCCCGGCCCAGGGCATGGGCCGCCTCCGGCGCCCGGAAGCCCAGGGACCAGGCCCGCTCCAGTTGCACCCGGGCCCCGGCGGGATCGTCCAGCGCCAGGCGCGCCCGGCCCAGCGCGTAGGCGCCTGGGGCTTCGGCCAGTGACCCGGCGCCCTTGACCTCCAGG
>JANYAS010000069.1 GCA_025361205.1 Holophagaceae bacterium | reverse complement strand
CCCGCAGGGCAACGTGGTTCGTTGTTCAAGGGGCCTGACGCCGCGGGGCTCCTGCCTGGCTTCATCTCTCCGGGCGAGGGGTGGGGGGCGTCGCGATGCTTCGTCAGGCTCGTTTCGCGTAGTACCCGCTACGCTGCCACTCGCCTTCCTCGCTTCGCTCGCCCGGCACCCCTCGCGCGGCCACGTGGGGTGTTGTCATGAGATCTCAACCCAGCCCCAAGCTCCAGGCCCTGCTGAAGGACTTCCAGCAGATCGCCAGCATGTCGGGCTACCTGAACCATTCCTTCGACCCGCCCCAGCTGCGCCTCTTCTTCACCCTCTACGGTCGGGTGATGGTGGCGTCCCCGGAGCAGGGCCTCGCTCTCACGCCCCAGCTTCAGGCCTGGTGCGAGGCCCTGGCCATCCGCCTGCGCGAAGGCAGCTCCGCCACCATCATGCAGCCCCAGATCCAGGTCAGCGCCCCCCAGACCATGCCCGATGGCCGCGACTATCTGGTGGCCACCCTCACCTTCAACACCAAGGTCACCGACACCTCGTACCTGCGCATCCGCACCGCCATTCTCGCCGCCTACCAGGACGCCGTGAAGATGCGGGAGGTGGGGTTTGAGATGGAGGCGGCAGTGCCTGCGGTTGAAGAGGCGCCCACAGCTGGAAACGAATCGGTCCCAGCCCCCGGTGAGGATAGGCCATCCTAGTCAACTCACCATCGGCCTGTGGCTGACCCGAAGCCGCCCTCTTGTGAGGGTTCTGGAGTGACCATGAACCGATGCCCCATCGCCTGCCGTCTCCTGTTTCCGATACTCGTGGGGACGGTGGTTGGTCCGATGGTCTTCGGTGCGGAACCGGGCGCCCTTCCCTTGAAGCCCTCCCCCTTCCCCGGCGGGGTGGCCGTCATCCGCATCCAGGGCCGAGACCCTGCGCCCAAGGTGACCTATCGCGGAGAGCCGGTGCTGATGCGGCGGGGCGCCGCGGGCTGGGTGGCGGTGGTGGGCCTTCCACTGAGTGCGAAGCCCGGTCGGGACCAGCTCGAGGTGGACGGCCATACCGTTCTCTTCACCATCAAGCCCAAGCGCTACCCCGAGCAGCGGGTGCACCTGGAGGACCAGCGCAAGGTGACACCCAATGCCGAAGATGAAGCGCGCATCGCGAAGGAGCAGTTGCTCATCGCGCCCGCTCGGAAGGCCTGGCCGGAAGGGTTCATCCCCTCGCTGGGCTTCCGCCAGCCCACGCCGGGGAGCCTCACCGCCTCCTTCGGCATGCGCCGGATCTTCAACGGGGTGCCCCGGTCACCGCACTCGGGGCTCGATATCCGGGCGCCCCAAGGCCAGACGGTGCGGGCCCCGGCGGCGGGCGTGGTGGTGCTTACGGGCGATTTCTTCTTCAGTGGGAATTCCGTATTCGTGGCCCACGGCGAAGGGGTGGTGAGTCTGCTCTGCCACCTGTCGAAGATCAGCGTCAAGGAAGGCCAGACGGTGCAGGCCGGGGAGGTGCTCGGGGAAGTGGGCATGACCGGGCGGGCCTCGGGGCCCCACCTGCACTGGTCCCTGAGCCTGAACAACGCCTGGGTGGACCCCAGGCTCTTCCTTGGGAGCAGACCATGATCCGCAGGCTGTCCGAGCTGGTGGAAGAACCCAAGGTCAACATTCGCGGCGGCGTGGGCGCGGCGCAGGGCGTGGACCTGCTGCAACTGGGCGAAATGGACGGCGTCCTGAGCCTCGGCCGCATCACCCTGGAGCCCGGTTCCACCATCGGTGAGCACGCGCACCCCAACACGGAGGATCTCTACCTGATCCTGGTGGGCCATGGCGTGGGCGTCCTGAATGGCGAGCGCTTCCCCGTGGGCCCGGGCGACCTGTTCCTGGTGAAGGCGGGGGGCAGTCACGGCTTGATCAACGACTCGGAGGGCCCGCTGACCTTCTTGGGCCTGCTCACTCGATCCGCCGGAACAGCCGTCTGATCTTCTGCGTGACCTTGCGTGGAACCACTGAGTTCTGCACAAATTCCAGAGCAGGTGAGGGGCAGCAGGGAGCGTTTTCTCCATAGGTGTCGTCAGCTCCGCGTGCACAAGAAATTTTATCCACCGATGAACACCGATAACAGTTTGAAAGGACACGCTGGCGTTGAATGCCAGCCCCCGGGGAATGGCCGAAATCCTAGCCTCTCCACCCAGTTGTTTTTCATCAGCTTTTGATCGGTGTTCATCGGTGGATAGAAAAAGCATTTGTCTTTTCTTTACCCCAGACCAGCCTCGTTTCGAGTTCAATCCGTGGCGCGATGGCCCTTCGTCTGCACCAGGACGACCCCGACGATGGCGATGGCGCCGCCCAGGACCGTGAGCCGGGCGGGCAGTTCGCCCAGCCACACCCAGGCGATGAAGCTGGCGATCACCGGGGACAGGTACAGGAAGCTGGAAAGCTGGGAGGCGGGCATCCGGGAGAGGGCGAGGTTCCACAGGACGTAGGCGATGGCCGCGGGGAAGATGCCCAGGTAGATCACGGCCAGGGTGGCGGGCGGCGCGGCCCGGTGGGCCTGCCGGAGGAGCCCGGGCAGGAAGATGAAGAGTGGAAGCGTGCCGGCCCAGATCGTGTAGCTGGTGAACGCGATGGCGGCATGGCGTCGGAGGCTCCGCTTCGACAGGATGGAATAGATGGCCGCGACGGCAGCGGCCAGCAGGATGAGCAGGGCACCGGGGGTGAAGTGCACGCCCTTACCGCCGCTGAGGGTAATCAGCGAGACCCCGGCGAAGGCCACCAGAATGCCCCCCCACCCAATCCGTGTTAGCCGCTCCTGCAGGAACACCACCGATAGCAGCGCCGTGAACACCGGTCCTGCGGAGATGAGCAGGGAGGCGGCTCCGGAATTGACTGTCACCTCCCCGAAGTTCAGGGCCACATGGTAGACGCTGATGCCCAGGAAGCCGGCGAGGCAGATCCCTGGAAGATCCGCACGCTCCGGGAGCCGCATCCGTGTCGCCATCGCGTACACGGCCAGTACCGTGGAAGCGGTTCCGAAACGCAGCAGGGCCAGCTCGCCGGGGCCATAGCCGTCCGCGCCCACCCCTCCCGCCGGCGTGAGCCGCATCCCCGCGCGGATGCCCGCGAAGGCGGAGGCCCACAGCAGCAGCACTCCGGCGATGGCCAGCCAGGTTCGGGGATCTCGTTTCCAGGTCATGCTTTCACCCTATCGGATTACGGCGGCCAGCCGCTCCCGCAGGGCCGCACAGGCCCGCGCCCGGTGGCTGAGGCTGTGCTTGGTGCCTGCGGGCAGTTCACCGAAGGTCTGGGCGTAGCCATCGGGGATGAAGATGGGGTCGTACCCGAACCCGCCGTCGCCGCGGTGATCGAGGGCGAGGGTGCCCTCCACGGTGCCGCTGACGGTGAAGGGCTGGCCCTGCATCCGCCCGGCCGTGGGGGCGAAGGCCAGGATACAGACAAACCGGGCGCTGCGACTCGCTCCCTCCGGCAGCATGGCCAGCAGGCGGCGATTCCTGTCCGTGTAGTTCGCAAGGTCTGGGGCGAAGCGGGCACTCAGCACGCCGGGGCCGCCCCACAGCGCGTCCACGCACAGGCCCGAATCGTCCGCCAGCACTCCGTCCACGGGCTCGGTGCCATGTTCCAGCCACCAGGCCCGGGCCCCCTCGACCTTCTGCAGGGCGTTGTCCTGAAAGAAGGCGCCAGTTTCGGGCAGTTCCGGTGCATGCGTGGGCCACAGCACGAACTGCACCTCGGGCAGCAGGGCGGAGAACTCGCGGAGCTTGCCGGCGTTGCGAGAGGCGAGCAGGACTTTCAGCATGGAGGCGTCCAATGGGTCTTTGAGGTGGAAACCGCAGATGACGCAGATGGCGCAGATAAACAACACCCGAGTTCTTGGCTTTTCATCTGCGTGAATCTGCGACATCTGCGGTTAAAAATTCAGCATCCCACGACCTCGGTGTACCAGCTCCGGGCCCGTTCGGGGGTCATGGGGCCGTGGACGAGGGCGCGGCCGTCGGCGAAGAGGGTGATCTCGTCGGCGCCGTCGTGGCCCTTGAGCATTCTTCCGGCCTGCTTCCAGGGGCTGCGGGTGCGGGCTTCGAGGCGGTATTTCAGCGCATCCAGGTCGAGCTTGCCCGGCGGGTTCACGCGGATCTGCACGCCCTCCAGGCCGCAAAGGGGGCTGGCCTTGAGGCTCCAGCGGGCGTCCAGGAATTCGGTGACCTTGTCCGTGCAAAAGCGGCACCGGGTCTTCGGCGGGTTCAAAAACTGCCGCTCGTTCTGCCAGAAGTCGAAGCGCACTAGGTCGGCGTGGGGGGTCTTGCCCGTGAGGACCTTGATAGCCTCCAGGGCCGCCCAGCTGGCGATGATGCCCACGGCCGGGCCCAGCACGCCGGCGCTGTCGCAGGTGTCCACGTCGCCCCCCGCGGGGGGCTCCTCCAGCAGGCAGCGCAGGCAGGGTGTATGGGGCGGGTGCAGGGGCCAGACGACCCCTTCACCGCCGATGGCCCCCGCATAGATCCAGGGGGTGCCGGTGAGGATGGCGACATCGTTGATGAGGAAGCGGGCCTCGAAGTTGTCGCTGCCATCGCAGATGAGGTCGAAGCCGGACAGCAGCTCCCGGGCATTGCCGCTGGTGAGGTCGGCCACGACGGGCCGTAATTCGATGGAGGAGTTGGCCTCTGCCAGCCGCTCCGCAGCCACCTCGGCCTTGGGACGGCCCAGGTCAGCTTCAAAGTAGAGCAACTGTCGCTGGAGGTTCGAGGCCTCCACCAGGTCGCGGTCAATGAGCGTGAGGTGTCCAACGCCCGCCCGCGCCAGCCAGGGTGCGATCACCGAACCCAGCGCGCCCAGCCCGAGGATGGCCACGCGTTTCGTGCGCAGGGAGTCGTCCCCTTCACGGCCTAAAAAAATGCGTTGCTTGGCGTAACGGTCATTCAAGGTAGCCCCTGTCTTCAGCCCTCAGTCTAAAAGGGACGGCGCCCCGCAGGGCGCCGCACTGATCGCTGAAAACCGAAAACCGATGGCTTAATTGCCAACCTGGCCGGACTCGGCCATGGACTTCTCATATTCGGCCTGGAGGCGGCTGGCGTCGGAGATGGCGAACTTGTAGACGTACTCGAAGCGGTCGGCACCCTTGGTGAGGGCGATGATCACCTCGTAGACACCTTCGCTGGTTACTTCGAAGGGGCTGGCAATGACGTTGAAGGTGCCTTCCTTGGCGCCATCGGGGATCTGCACGTCGCTGTCGCGGATCACGTCCTTGCGGTCGCCCGTGGGGCTCACGATGGAGAAGCCGAACTTGAACTGGCCGTCCATGCGGGAGAAGCGGGTGTAGAAGCACACCTTGGGCAGGGTGAAGGGCACCTGGGGCACCACGATATGGTGGTCGTACAGGCCCATCAACGAGGTCTTTCCGCCCATCTCTTGGCGGATGTCATCGCAGAGCAGGGTGAATTCGTGCTTGGGGGCCTTGATCTGGACTTCTTGCATGGTGACTCCGAGAGAGAGGGGGCATCCTTGGGATGAAGGGTAAGTTTACCCTTGAAGGCGGCCCCTTCCAACCCTCGGTTGGAGACGGTCCGGGAGGATGCATGAGACAGTGGCTTGGAATTCTATTGATCACCCTGGGCCTTCAGGCCCAAGAGGCGCGGATTCAGATCCTTGGAACCACCGACATGCACGGGCATGTGCTGGCCGAGGATACCTACACCCTCCAGCCCGCGAACCTGGGCTGGGCGAAGATCGCCACCCTGATCCGCCGTCAGAAGGCCCAGAACCCGAACACGATCCTGGTGGATTGTGGGGACACGTTCCAGGGCGAGCCCCTCAATTACGTGCGAAACGCCCTGCGGCGGGACCTGCCTGAACCCAGCGTCGCCATCATGAACGCGCTGGGCTATTCGGCCATGGCCGTGGGCAACCACGAGTACGACTTCGGCCTGGAGGTGCTCCGCGAGGTGGAGAAGCAGGCGAAATTCCCCTTCCTGTCGGCCAACACGCTGGATGCCAAGGGGAATTCCGCCTTTTCCGCCACGGCCATGGTGACCGTGGCGGGCGTGCGGGTGGCCCTGGTGGGCTTCACCACACCCATGATCCCGGCCATGACCGAACCCGGGAACTACGCCGGGTTCACCTTCAAGGACATCGTGGCCGCGGCCAAGACGCACATCGCTCACCTCCGCGAGAAGGAAAAGGCCGATGTCGTGATCGCCCTGCTGCATTCAGGGCTCGGGGTTCCGGACGGCGATCCGGGGGACGAGAATGAGGCCCTGCGGTTGGCGGAGCAGGTGCCCGGGATCGATGCGATCCTGACCGGCCACACCCACCAGGCGATCCAGACCGAGCACAAGGGCGTCCCCATCCTTCAGGCGCAGTGCTATGGCCAGGCCCTGGCGGTGTTGGAGCTGCAGCTGAGGCAGGAGAAGGGGCGGTGGCAGATTGTCAGCAACTCTAAGCGGCTGCTGAAACCGGATGACCAAACGGCCAGCGACCCCGAGGTGCTGGCCCTCACGGCGGACCTGCGCGCCGAAACGGACCGCTACCTGAACACCGCCGCGACGAACCTGCTGGTGGACCTAGACAGCCGGTGGTCGCGGATGGAGGACACGCCCCTCATGCAGCTCATCCACCAGGTGCAGCGCCAGGCGACCGGCGCGCAACTGTCGGCGGCGGCAAGCCCCGGGCCGAAGCTGTTCATCCCCAAGGGACCCACCAGCGTGCGCCAGTTCTACGCCCTGTCGCCCTTTGAAAGCCAGGTCGCGCGGATCCGGATCACCGGGGACCAACTGAAACGCTACCTCGAGCACGCCGCACGCCACTACACCTACAGCTGGGAACCGGAACTCTATCAGCGCGACGTCCCGAGCCACGCCTACGACATGGTGGACGGGGTGGGGTACGCCCTGGACCTGGGCAAACCCGTCGGCAGCCGCGTGAAGAACCTTAGCTACCAGGGGCATCCCGTGAAGCCTGAGCAGACCTTCACCCTGGCGCTCTCCACCTATCGGCTGCGCGGCGGGGGTGGCTACATGGCCGCCATTGGGTTCGCCTACAAGGCCGAGCTGATCACCCCCGCCTCGCAGCGCAACCTCATCCTCGAGTACGTCCTGGGTCACCCCGCCCTGAACCCGGTGCCAACCAACACCTGGCGGACCATCCCCTACCTGGACCGCGAGCGGGTGATGAATTTGGCGCGGTAGGCTTCGACTACTTGATTTTCACCAGCATCAGCCCGCCCTTGGGGTTGACGAAGACGGCCTCGGTGTCCAGCACCCCCACCAGGAGGTGGGACTCGTCCAGGCCTGTGGCAAGGAATTCCAGACGGGATTGCGCGAGGTCGAGGCGCACGAGCGCCAGACCCTGCAGGCTATCCCGAACCTGAGCTGGAACCTGCGAGGCCTTCACCGCGGCGAAGACGATGCCCTTGCCTGGCCACATCGCCAGGGGGCCGCGCTCGACCAGGGAGCCTTCCAACACCGGGACGGGCTGCCCTTCGGCGAGCAGGAAGTTGGTCTCGGACAGCTTGCGGCCGGTGGCGCCGTCGAGGACCGAGAGGTTCAGGGAGTTGCCGTCAACCATCAACACATGGCCGGCATCATCCATGAGCACGGGGCGTCGGTGCTGGGGCGCAGGACCATCGCCTTTGGAGGGTTTGGCCCCGAAGGACCAGAGCAGGGCGCCCTTGAAATCCCGCTTCTCGAGGTAGGGTTCCGGAGCGCGGAAGGACAGCACGAAGCCCTTGCCATCCCAGCAGACATCGCCCACCCCGGCGGGGAGTTTGAAACTGGTGACGCTCCGCCCCGTGCGGTCGAGCTGGGTGAGGGTGAGCCCGTGGGCGACCCACGCATCGTTCCGAGGGTCCATGACCCAGCGCTCAGGCGCGCCATCGAGTTGCCCCGTGGGGACGGTACCCAGTACTCCGCCGTCGCGGGACCAGGTGTAAAGCGTCTTCGCGGCGGGGTCGTAGAAAGTGAAGGAGTCGTCCTTGTCCTGCTTCGCCCAACCTTGCGCTTGCCTGGCGGCGTCCCAGGACTGGGCGGACAGAGCCAGCGAGGATAGGCCGATCAAGACGCTCAGCAGGGAAACGCGGATAGGGAATGTCCTCACGGAGTCCTCAATATAGGTCCAATGGCCATGGCGGGTTGGGACCAACCTTAGGAATATATTGGAGTTTCCGCAAGGTTTACTTACAAGTCGTGGGCGAAATCCCGGATTCGTTGAAACAGAATCTGAGGGCTAAGACCCTCTTCTTCAAGCAATCGCTTGGGATCTCCATGGTGGACAAGGTGGTCGGGTACGGCGCAGCGAAGGAGGGGGCGGAGCAGGCTGGCGTCCGCCAGGGACTCGGCCACCGCGCTGCTGAAGCCTCCGGGGGCGCAACCCTCCTCGAGGGTCACCACCCCCTTGCAGCGCCTTGCCCATTCGTGGATGAGCGCGGCATCGAGGGGCTTCACAAAGCGGGCATTGATGACGGCGCAGGCCAGGCCGTCCTCGGCCAGCGCGGTGGCGAGTTTCATGGCGGGATCCACCATGGAGCCGAGGGCGCAGAGCAGGACGTCCTCGCCCTCCCGAAGCAGCTCGCCCTTGCCCACGGGCAGGGCCGTCATGGGATCCTCCAGCGCCACGCCAAGGCCGTTGCCGCGGGGGTAGCGCAGGGCCGCGGGATGCCCGCAGTAGAGGGCCGTCATGAGCATCCGGCGCAACTCGTTCTCGTCCTTCGGCGCCATGAGAATGATATTGGGCAGGCAGCGGAGGAAGGCCAGATCGTAGAGGCCGTGGTGCGTGGGGCCGTCCGCACCCACGATGCCGGCCCGGTCCAGCGCGAAGGTCACGGGCAGATCCTGGATGCAGACGTCGTGGGCCACCTGGTCGAAGCCGCGCTGGAGGAAGGTGCTGTAGATGGCCGCCACGGGACGCATCCCCTGGGTCGCCAGGCCGGCCGCGAAAGTGACGGCGTGTTGTTCGGCGATGCCCACGTCGAAGCAGCGGTCGGGGAAGGCCTTCTTGAAAAAGTTCATGCCCGTGCCGTCCAGCATGGCGGCGGTGATGCCCACGATTTTCTCGTCGGTCTTCGCCAGTTCCACCAGGGCCTTGCCGAAGACACTGGTGTAGCTGGGCGGGGCGGGCTTGGCCGGGTCCACGACCGTCTTGATGATTTCGCCCGACTCCGCATCGAAGGCGCTCACCCCGTGCCACTTCATCGGATCCTGCAGGGCCGGCTCGTAGCCGTAGCCCTTCTTGGTCTGCACGTGCAGCAGTACGGGGCCGTCCTTCATCTTTTCCCGCGCCTCGGCGAGGGCCTTGGAGGTGGCGTGCACGTCGTGGCCGTTCACGGGGCCCATGTAGCGGAAGCCCAGATCCTCGAAGAGCAGGCCCGGTACCATGAGGCGCTTGAAGCTTTCCTCGCTCCACTTGGCGGCCTTGGCCACGCCCTTGCTGAGGCCCTCGAGGGGGATGGCCTTGATGGCATGCTCGATGCGGTCCCGCCAGCGATGGTAGTACTGGCCCGACATGAGCTGATTGAGGTAACCCTGCAGGGAGCCCACGTTGGGGTTGATGCTCATGTCGTTGTCGTTGAGGATCACCAGGAAGTTCTTCACTTCAAGGTAGCCCGCCTGATTGAGCCCCTCGAAGGCCATGCCAGCCGTCATGGAACCGTCGCCGATGACGGCGATGCAAACGTGCTCCTGCTTCTGGAGATCCCGGGCCTTGGCCATGCCGAGGGCCGCTGAGATGCTGGTGCTGGCGTGGCCGGCGCCGAAGTGATCATAGGGGCTTTCATCGCGCTTGAGGAAGCCCGACAGCCCGTGGTGCTGCCGCAGTGTGGAGAAACGGCCCATGCGGCCCGTGAGGATCTTGTGCGGGTAGGCCTGGTGGCCCACGTCCCACACGATCCGGTCCTGCAGGAAGTCGAAGTGGTGGAAGAGGGCGACCGTCAGCTCGACTGTGCCCAGGTTCGAACTGAAGTGGCCGCCGGTCTCGGAGACCGACGCGATGAGGAAGGCCCTCACCTCGGCCACCAGCTCCTCCAACTGGGCGGGGGAGAAATGCCGCACCTGCTGGGGGGCGGCCAGGGAATCGAGCAGCGGATAGAGGCTGGGGGTTGTCGTCACACTGGTGCCTACTTGGCCCGCTGGGCCAAGTACCGGGCCCAGGCTGCCAAGGAATTCGGTTTGGGAAGGGTTGCTAGCTGACATAGGGCGGTCTCGGTGGCCTCGTCCAGGGCATTGCGGGCGCCGTCCAGGCCCAGGAGCGAAGGGTACGTGATCTTACTCTTGCCCGCATCCTTTCCGGTGCGCTTACCCAGCTCCGCCTCGGTGGCCGTGGCGTCGAGGATGTCGTCCTGGATCTGGAAGGCGAGGCCGATGGCTTCGCCGTAGGCGCGGAGGGCGGCCCGTTCGCTGGAGGAGGCCCCCCCCAGGACCGCGCCAATTTCCAGGGAGGCCCGCAGCAGGGCGCCGGTCTTCATGCGGTGGATGAGCCGTAGATGGTCCAGATCGTACGAGGCGATTGCTTCGCCCTCGAGATCCAGGGCCTGTCCGCCCGCCATTCCGTGCCAGCCAGCGCCCTCCGCGAGCAGCACCAGGGCCTCGGCCCGTCGCACGGGATCCAGGTCTGCGGCCGCCAGCACCCCGAAGGCCTCGGTCAGCAGCGCGTCCCCGGCCAGGATGGCGTGCCCCTCGCCAAAGACTTTGTGGTTGGTGGGCCGCCCCCGGCGGAGGTCATCGTCGTCCATCGCCGGGAGGTCGTCGTGGATGAGGGAGTAGGTGTGGATGTATTCCAGGGCCAGGGCGCCGGGGAGGGCTTGGGCCACACTCCCGCCTACGGCTTCGGAGGCCAGCAGGCACAGGACGGGGCGCACCCGCTTGCCGCCGGCCTCGAGACTGTATCGCACGGCTTCTCCCAGGCGGACGGCTGGGCCAAGCCGGAACGGCTCGGTGAGGGCCGTGTCCAGGACGGGGAGGAGGCGGTCCAGGTCCGCTCGGACCTGAGTGGAAGCGTCGTTCATCGAGGGCCCTTGGCCTCGTCCAGGGGCTCCGTGCGGTATTCGCCCCCCAGCCCCGCCTTGAGCACCTCAACCTTGCGCTGGGCCTCGGCCAGCTGCTTCTGCAGGTCCTGACTCAGCTGCACGCCCTCCTCGAAGCGGGCGAGGGCGTCCTCCAGGCTCAGGCCGCCGGATTCCAGCTGCTGTACCAGGGCTTCCAGCCGGTCCAGGCCATCATCGAAGGAAGGGTGTGCAGGATTCATTCTTGGGTCCTTTGGGTGGGGCCTCTGGAGTCTGGACGGTTTCGGGAGTCTCAGCGGCCCTTGGCCATGCTCTCGCGCATCTTCTTCCCGGTGTCTTCCAGCTTGTAGCCTTCGGGCAGGCCGAAGGCCTCGGCAGGGATGGGGCCTTCCTTGACGGCCGTCGCGACCTGGGTGACGTCGCCCACCATGGGCAGCACGTTGTGGGTCTTCAACGCGATGCCCTGCACCTTCGCCAGTTCCTCGCCCACCTTGAGCATCGAGGAGGCCTTCGG
Source organism: Holophagaceae bacterium (assembly GCA_025361205.1). Classification (GTDB taxonomy): domain Bacteria; phylum Acidobacteriota; class Holophagae; order Holophagales; family Holophagaceae; genus Geothrix. Next base: position 5,281 of record JANYAS010000069.1, on the reverse strand, counting down.
CCCCATCTGGCCCATGGCGTGCTGGAGCCGGAGGAAGCGCTTGTAGGACACGGCGGGCATGGGCGGCTTGAGGGTGGGATCGTTGCTGCTTTCGAGGATCAGCGAACCCATGGTGATCTTCCACTTGCGGCACTTGCGACCCAGGATGAGCTCAGTTCCTTGATCCTCGGCCGTGACGGGGGCATCGTCGCCACCCATCATCTTCAGCGCGAAGGGCGGCAGGTCCTTCATCTTCTCGGCCATGGCCTCCATGGCGACCTCCAGGTCATCCCAACTCATCTTCTGGATGACCTTCTTCTTATGGTTGATGGTGTAGGAGATGCCTTGCCCGAAATCGACCATGGAATCCATCTGGGTGCCTGGGTGGTTGACCCGCATGAACTTGGAGGACCAGAGGTGGGTCTGCTCTCCATCGTTGCCACGCCCGGTGCCGGTCATGGTGATGGTGAGGTCCGTGGCCAAGGCGGACAGGGAAGCCAGCAGTAGGAACAGGGCCAGACGCACAGATGCTTTCATGGACTCCTCCTGGGGAATACCCTGGAGGATACGCTTGCGATTCAAGGTTTGCCAACCGCGGGCGCAGCGATTCCCGAGGGGTGGTCATGGCGCGTGTGCTGGTGGTGGACGATAGCAAGGAGACCTGCGAGTTCCTGGAAGAACTGCTGGGCACGATGGGCTTGGATGTGGTGAAGGCGACGCATCCCGATCGGGCCATCGAGCTGTTGCACCAGGAATCCTTCGATTTGCTTCTGTCGGATATCAACCTGGAAGCCAAGAAGGACGGCCTGGATCTGCTGCGTGAAGCCAAGCCCCTGGGGGTGGACACCATTCTGCTTTCCGGGTTCGGGACCCTGGAGACCGCCATCGAGGCCGTGCGGGAAGGGGCCTTCGACTTCCTCAGCAAGCCCTGGAACAACGAGGAACTGAAGGCCCTGGTGACCCGGGCCTTGGCGCGCCGGCAGTCCAGCGGACCCGGGGTGGCCCCGAGTGTGTCCCCCAAGGGGAAACGCAGCCTGATGATCGGGTCCAGCCCGAAGATGATGACCGTTTACAAGACCATCGCGAGCCTCCAGAACAGCCGGGCGACCGTCCTCATCACGGGTGAAAGTGGCACCGGCAAGGAACTGGTCGCCCGGAGCATCCACCTGTCCAGCGATCGGCGGGACCGCGCCTTCGTGGCCGTAAACTGTGGTGCATTGACGGAATCCCTCCTGGAATCCGAACTCTTCGGCCACGTGAAGGGCTCCTTCACGGGGGCCATCGGGGAGAAGCCTGGCCTCTTCGAGGAAGCTTCGGGCGGCACCATCTTCCTCGACGAGATCGGCGAAACCAGCCCGAGTTTCCAGGTGCGGCTGCTGCGGGTCCTCCAGGAGCAGGAGATCCGGCGCGTGGGGGGGACCAAGACCATCAAGGTGGACTCCCGGGTGATCGCCGCGACCAATCGGGATTTGCAGGAGATGGTCAAGGCCGGGACCTTCCGGGAGGATCTCTTCTATCGGTTGAGCGTGGTGGAGCTCGCGGTCCCTTCCCTCCGGGAGCGGCGGGAGGACATCCCAGCCCTGCTGGACCATTTCCTGTCCGAGTTCGGAAGCAAGGATGAGCACACTTACCAGCTGCATCACGAGGCCCGCCGGGTCCTCGAAGCCTATTCCTGGCCCGGCAACGTTCGCGAATTGAGCAACGCGGTCGAGAACCTCACCCAGCTGAGCCGCGGACGAGAGATCACCGTGGACGACCTGCCAGCCAAGATCCAGGCGGATGTGCTAAAAAAAGCCCTCCGGAGGCCGGAACCGGGCGAAGAGGTTCCGACCCTGATCGAGGATTGGCCCTCCCTGGAGGAATTGGAGCGGCGCTACATCCAGGTGCTGGTGGGCCGGCACAAGGAAAAACAACACATCGCTGAAATCCTGGGGGTGGACCGGACCACCCTTTACCGCAAGCTCAAGCGCTATGGGTTCCACGAGGGCGATTAGGGGGTCCTGGTCCATGGGAGCCGTCGCAGCCTGCGACAGGTTGCAGAACACCACGTTCTCCAGCCTGATTGACATGAATTAACATTATTAATTCCAATGTTTAATTTTTGGCGCGAAGCCTGCTTGAAGTCCTGCACTTCCGGCCGTGCCGGATCACCCCACGGAGAACTCCCCATGAAGAAACTTGCTGCGCTGCTCGTTGCCGCTGCTCTGATCAGCCCTGTTTTCGCTGAAGAGACCAAGAAGGCCGAGACCAAGCAGGTCGAAGTCAAGAAGACCGAGACCAAGAAGGTTGAAGTCAAGAAGGCTGAGACCAAGAAGGAAGACGTCAAGAAGGAAGAGGTCAAGAAGGCCCTGACCGCCGAGGACGAGAAGGCCGAGAAGGCTGCCAAGGCCGAGAAGAAGGCCATCAAAAAGACCGAGAAGACCGAGAAGATGGCTGCCGACGTCAAGGCTGAGAAGGCCGAGAAGGTCGTGAAGGCCGAGAAGAAGGCCATCAAAAAGACCGAAAAGGCCGAGAAGAAGGCTGCTGACGTCAAGGCCGAGATGAGCGAGAAGAAGGCTGACAAGAAGGCTGCGAAGGCCGAGAAGGCTGCCGAGGTCAAGAAGGCCCTGACCGCCGAAGAGAAGAAGGCCGATGCCCCCAAGGTTGCCAAGAAGCACAAGAAGGCCGCCAAGAAGGCTGATGCTCCCGCCGCCGAGGTCAAGAAGGCCTTGACCGCCGAAGAGAAGAAGGCCGATGCCCCCAAGGCCGTAAAGAAGCACAAGGTTGCCAAGAAGGTTGCCAAGAAGGCTGCCAAGAAGGTTGACGCACCTGCCGCCGAGACCAAGAAGGCCTTGACCGCTGAAGAGAAGAAGGCCGAGAAGGCCGCCTGCCCCAAGGATTGCAAGAAGGATTGCTGCAAGAAGGCCGAGATCAAGAAGGAAGAACTCAAGAAGTAATCGGCTTCACTGGTTTCAGAAAAAGCGGGCTTCGGCCCGCTTTTTCATGTCCGTCTTTCCTGGGGTCACGGCCCCGGCCATGATGGAGGCATGATCGATCCCCTGCTTGACCTCACGGCTGAAATTCGCGCCCGGGTGCCGGAATCCCCCAGGGAGGGCGTGACGCAGCTCCTGGCTTGCGTGGAAGGCTATGGCCTTTTCCGGGATGCGCGGGGCCTACATCATCGACCCTTCGCCCAGATCGCCCCCACGGAAGGTCCCTGGGATCTTTCCCCCCTGATCGATCACACCCTCCTGAAGGCCGAAGCGACGGGTGGGCAGGTGGAGACCCTCTGCGCCGAGGCACTGACGCACGGATTCGCCTCCGTCTGCATCAATCCCCTTTGGGTGCCCCTGGCGGCCTCCTGCCTGAAGGGCAGCGCCGTCCGCACCTGCACCGTGGTGGGCTTCCCCCTCGGGGCCTCCGCCTTCCGCGCCAAGGCCTTCGAAGCGGAGCTCGCCCTGCAAGAGGGTGCCCAGGAGATAGACATGGTGCTGGCCATCGGCGCAGTCAAGGCGGGCGACTGGGCGGCTGTCCGCCGGGATTTCGAGGCCCTGAGATCCGCCGTGCCGGCGCCGGGCGTCCTCAAGGTGATCCTGGAGACCTGTCTGCTGGACGATGCCGAGAAGGCCCGTGCCTGCGAACTCGCCCGCGATGCGGAATTGGATTTTGTGAAGACCTCGACGGGCTTTTCCACCGGCGGCGCGACCGAGCTGGACCTGGCCCTCATGCGTCGGACGGTGGGATCGGCCCTGGGCGTGAAGGCCTCGGGCGGCATCCGCACCTATGAAGCCGCGCTGCGGATGGTTCGCGCCGGCGCGACGCGGCTCGGTCTTTCCGCCTCCGTGGCCGTGGTTCAGGGCTGTACCGGCGCCTGACCCAGCTGAAAAGTGCGGTATCCTCCATCAGGCAGTCCCTGGAGGCACTTGTGTCTAAGCTTGATCTCATGTTGTATGAGGAGGAGTACAAACTTCTCCAGGAGATCATCGGCCGCCTGGAGAAAGACGCTTCCGCCAAGGTGGTATTCCTGGTGGACAAAAACGGCCAGCAGATTGCCGCCGCCGGGGATGTGAAGAGCATCGATGCCACCAGCCTCGCCTCGCTCACCGCAGGTAACGTCGCGGCCACGGACGGACTGGCCAAGCTCATTGGCGAGAAGGAATTCAGCCTGCTCTTCCATGAGGGGGAAAAGGACAACCTGCACATCTCCATTGTGGGCAAGCGCGGCATCCTGGTGGTGATTTTCGACCAGAACTCCAGCCTGGCGCTGGTTCGTCTGCGCGTGAAGAAAGCCAGCAAGGAACTCCAGGAGATCTTCGAGCAGGTGGAACAGCGCGCACAGAAGGAATCGGATAGCGGGAGCCGCTTCGAGAGTCCCTTCTCCGAGATCACCGACGAAGACATCGACCGCCTCTTCGGCGACTGAGGCCGGCGCACCATGACCTTCATCAACTACGCGTCTCGCGAGATCAATTGCAAGATCGTGTATTACGGCCCCGGCCTCTGCGGCAAGACCACGAACATCCAGTGGATCTATGAGCAGGCCAACCCGGAGAAGCGGGGCAAGCTGGTCAGCCTCGCCACCGAGACAGACCGTACGTTGTTCTTCGACTTCCTGCCCCTCGACATGGGCACCGTCAAGGGGTTCAAGGTCCGGTTCCACCTTTACACTGTGCCCGGTCAGGTCTTTTACGATGCCAGCCGCAAGCTCATCTTGCGGGGCTGTGACGGCATCATCTTCGTGGCGGATTGCCAGAGGGCCCGCATGGAGGCCAACATCGAGTCCATCGCCAACCTGGCCACAAACCTGAAGGAGAACGGGTTCGATATCAGGACCATTCCCTACGTCCTGCAGCTCAACAAGCGGGACATGCCCTCGGCCGCAGCCGTGCCGGAAATCGAACGCCTGCTCCGCTTCCGGAACGAGCCCATGATCGAGGCCGTGGCCAACAAGGGCATTGGCGTCATCGAGACCCTCAAGGCCTCCGCCCGCCAGATCCTGATGGAACTGCAGCGCGCCTAGCGCCCTGGGCAAACAGGGATCACAGGCTCGAAGCCTCCCGCTTGAATCCGGGCCAGCCTAAGGTAGAATAGATTTTTACCCTTTCGGAGTAGCTCAGGGGTCAGAGCGGGTGACTGTTAATCACTAGGTCGGGGGTTCAAATCCCTCCTCCGGAGCCAGAACGAAAGCCGCGCAACCACTAGGTTTCGCGGCTTTTTTGATACCCTGATTGCCCTTGAATGGAAGAGCCTTTTTTGCGCTTTTTTCACGCTTTTTGAAGGTCTTTGGGCAAAAAGGTGTGACAAATTCTGCACAAGGTTCAGG
>JANYAS010000026.1 GCA_025361205.1 Holophagaceae bacterium | reverse complement strand
CCGGCGGCCACCACCCGGGCCACGGCGTCGAGATCGCCCAGGAAGTCCGGCACCAGTACCTCCACGCCCACCCCGGGGTTGCGGCGGCGGATGGCGAGGACGGTGTCGGCGAAGTGGGCGGCGCCGCCATCCGGCAGGTCATCCCGATTCACGCTGGTGAGCACGGCGAAGCGCAGGTTTAGGGCCGCCACCCGGTCGGCCGTGTCCTGGGGCTCCCGGGGGTCCAGGACCCTGGGCTTGCCGCTTTGGATGCTGCAGAAGCCGCAGGCCCGGGTGCAGACTTCGCCCATGAGGAGAAAGGTGGCGGTGCCATGGGTGAAGCAGTGGGTTCGATTGGGACAGCGAGCCTCCTCGCAGACCGTGTGGAGGCGCGAGTTGCGGAGATCCAGCTTCATGGCGTGGAGGTCGCCGAGCTTGACGCGGTCCTTGGTGATCCACGCGGGGAGGCGGGGGTGCCCGTCGAGCACTTCGCGACCGGCGAGCTTGGAGAAGCGGGGCATTCGGACTCCTGGCCCACCAGTTTCCCGTAGGCCGGCGGTCAAGAACAGCCTTTCCCTTAAAGATGCGGGAATAGCCAAGACCCGGTCGCACAAGGGGCGCTGGATCTGGCCCGTGGCGCCGGGTCAGCGGCACGTGATCGAGGCCCTCGCCCTGTGGTGGCGGCGAGTGGGGCTGTGAATAAGCCGTCGCAATAAAACAACCCTTCTCAATTATGGCGAGAAGGGCCTGCGGGGCCGCAACAGAATGGCGAATGCAGCCAAGGTTATTCCGGAACGGCCCCTAAGCTGTGGCGACGGTCAACCCTTGTCCCCATCGCCGGCCGCAACCGCCATAATGAATTCCTTTGGAGTGGTACGGTATGGCATGGTTTGGCTGGGCGTTGGCGGCGATGGGTTTGATGGGCGTCGCAAATGTTGGCATGAAGGCGGCGAGCCTGCGGGGCGTGTCCCCTGCGGCCACACTGCTGTGGGTGGTGGTCGGGGAGCTCCCCCTGGCCGTGGCCTACTGGCTGTGGCGGGGCCGTCCGGCCAGTCCCATCGGCGGGATCACCTGGGCTCTGGTGGCCGGGGTGTTTGCGGCCGCAGCGTTGATCCTGCTGAACGAAAGCTTCTTTCTCGGTGCCAAAGCCGCCGTGGCCGTTGGCATCATGAATGCCAACTTCGTGCTGGTGGCGCTCTTGGCCTTCCTCCTCTTCCGCGAGCAGCTCCAGCCCTCCAAGCTGGTGGGCCTTGCCGCGACGCTTTCCGGCCTCTGGCTGATGGCCCGCTAACCCAGGAACCTTGAACCATGTCCACCGTCCGACGCTTTCTTCTGGGCCGACGCCTCGCCAGCGAGGAGAGCCACGAGGCCCGGATCAGCAATCCCATCGCCCTCGCCGTGTTCAGCTCGGACGCGCTGTCCTCCGTGGCCTACGGCACCGGCGAGATCATGGCCGTGCTGGGCCCCTACATGGCCATGGCGGCCTTCGGGCCGGCGGTGCTGTCCTGGTCCTGGCCTGTCGCCCTGGGCATCGTGGCGCTGCTGACCATCCTGACCATCAGCTACCGGCAGACGATCTTCGCCTACCCCAGCGGGGGCGGCGCCTACATCGTGGCCAAGGAGAACCTGGGCGAGGTGCCCGCCCAGGTGGCTGGGGCTTCCCTGCTGGTGGACTATGTGCTGACGGTGGCGGTGAGCGTGTCCGCGGGCGTCACGGCCATCACCAGCGCCTTCCCTGCGGCCGACAACTACCGGGTCGTCCTTGCCCTCGCCGTGGTGGCCATCATCGGGACGGTCAACCTGCGCGGGGTCAAAGAAAGCGGGGCCGTCTTCGCCCTGCCCACCTACGGCTTTGTGGTTTCCATGTTCGCCCTCATCGGCCTGGGCTTCTGGCGCTACTTCGCCGGGGGCGTGCCCGTGGGCGAGCATCACCAGGTGGTGGCCCCGCCCTTCCCTGGTTGGCTGGCCATCTGGGTGCTCATGAAGGCCTACGCGGCCGGGTGTACGGCCCTGACGGGGGTGGAGGCCATTTCCAATGGGGTGTCCGCCTTCCGCGAACCCACCTCCCGGAATGCCAGCAGGACCATGATCTACATGGTGGTCATGCTGGGTGTCATGTTCCTGGGCATCACCTGGCTGGCCAATCACTTCGGGATCGTCTACCTGGGGGAGGGTGAGTCGCTGCTGTCCATGCTGGAGCGGCGGATTCTGGGCGGCGGCCCCGGTGTGGCCCACCTCGCCTACCTCCTCATGCAGACCTTCACCATGCTGATTCTCTGCCTGGCGGCCAACACCGCCTATGCGGACTTCCCCCGCCTGGCGGCGATGATGGCCCGGGATGGGTACCTGCCCCGGCAGTTCTCCAGCCAGGGCGACCGGCTCGTGTTTTCAAATGGGATCTTCATCCTGTCTTTGCTGTCGGGACTCCTGCTGTGGATGTTCAACGCCCGGGAGCATCACCTGTTGCCGCTCTACGCCGTGGGCGTCTTCCTGGGGTTCACCCTTTCCCAAACCGGGATGGTCCGCCATTGGCTCAAACTGCGGGGGTATCACTGGGCCCTCAAGTCCGTCATCAACGGGGCCGGCGCCATCACCACGCTGGTCGTGATGACGGTCATTATCGTGACGAAGTTCACCCATGGGGCCTGGGTGGTGGTACTGGTCCTGCCCCTCATGGTGATGGTGTTCTTCAACATCCACCGCCACTACATCCGCGTGAAGTCCATCCTGGCGGGCAGCCGGGCAGACTTCTTCGGTCCCCGCAAGAACCGGGTGGTGGTGCTGGTCTCCGGCATCCACTCGGGCGTGGTTCAGGCCTTGAACTACGCCAAGGTCATTGCCGACCGCGGCGAGGTGGAGGCCCTCACGGTGGACTTCCCGGACGAGATCGGCCGGGACAGCGCCGCCCTGGAGCGCCTACGCGCCGACTGGCCGCACTACTGCGAGGGAATCCCCCTGCGCTCCATCCGAAGCCCCTACCGCAAAATCGTGGAGCCCATTGTCGAGGAGCTGGACCGCATGCGGCGCGCGGAGCCGGAATACACCATCACCGTCATCCTGCCGGAATTTGTGACGGGGCACTGGTGGGCGAACATCCTGCACAACCAAACCGCCTGGCGCATCAAGGGCACCCTGCTCATGAAGCCCAAGACCGTGGTGATCTCGATCCCCTACCACCTGGAGCCCCTTGTGGAGTAGCCTGCCCCCTGGAGAGGTGGCATGCAGAATTTGAGACGGATCCTGCTGGGACGTCGCCTGTCCAGCCAAGAGACCCCCCACACCAAGGTCAGCAACCCCATCGGCTTGGCCGTGTTCAGTTCGGACGCGCTGTCGTCTGTGGCCTACGCCACCCAGGAGATCATGGCCTCCCTGTCCGGGGCCCTGCTCCAGGGGGCTGGAGCGGGGATCCTGGTGGGGGCGGCCGGGCGTGCGATTTTCGGGTGGTCCATCCCCGTGGCCCTGGGCATCGTCGCCCTACTGGCGATCCTGGCCACCAGCTACCGCCAAACCATCCTGGCCTACCCCGGCGGCGGCGGTGCCTACATCGTGGCCAAGGAGAACCTGGGGGACCTCGCCGCCTTGACGGCTGGAGCCTCCCTGCTGCTTGACTACCTTCTGACGGTGGCGGTGTCCGCCTCGTCAGGCGTGGCGGCCATCACCGCCGCCGTGCCCGCGCTGTCGGGCCACAACGTGGCCCTGACCGTGGCGGCCATCGGCTTCATCGCCCTCATGAACCTGCGGGGCCTGAGAGAAAGCGGGACGCTGTTCGCCCTTCCCACCTATGGGTTCGTCATCTGCATCCTCCTGGTGCTGGGCTACGGCGTGGTGAAGCTCGCGCTGGGGGGCGGTCCCACGGCCCTGCAGGTCCAGCAGGGCACGGAGGAGGGTCTCCATCTGGCGGGACTGTCCATGGTCTGGATCTTTATGCGGGCCTTCAGCGCAGGGTGCACGGCGCTGACGGGCGTGGAGGCCATCAGCAACGGCACGACGGCGTTCCGTGACCCGGCCGGGCCCAACGCCGCCAAGACCCTGATCTGGATGGTGGTGCTGCTCGGCATCATGTTCCTGGGCATCACGTTCCTGGCCCAGCGCTTTGGCGTCACCTACCAGCACAGCGCGGATCCAACCGTGGTGGCCGAAACCCTGCTCTCGAAGCTGAACAAGGCCATCCTTGGCGATGTCAGCCAGGGGTTGCCCAGGCTGGCCTATTACCTGGTTCAGGGCTTCACCTTCGCCATCCTGGTGGTGGCCGCGAACACGGCCTTTGCCGACTTCCCCCGGCTGGCGGCCCTGCAGGCCCGGGACGGCTTCCTTCCCCGCCAATTCGCGAGCCTGGGCGACCGCCTGGTCTTTTCCAACGGCATCCTGCTTCTGTTTGTCTTTTCGGGCCTGTTGGTCTGGCTCTTCCACGCCAACACGGACATGCTGTTGCCCCTCTATGCCGCGGGCGTGTTCATCGGTTTCACCCTGAGCCAGACGGGCATGGTGCGGCACTGGCGGAAAGTGCGCGGCCCGCACTGGCACAGGAAGGCGGTCATCAACGGCCTGGGCGCCGCCGCGGCCTTCATCGTGTTGCTGGACATCACCATCACCAAGTTCATCCACGGGGCCTGGATCGTGATCCTGCTGGTGCCCGTGCTAGTGCTGATCCAGTTCAATGTCCGGCGGCATTACGTGGGTGTGAAATCGAAGCTGGCCGCGAGCCGCACAGACGCCTTCCTGCACACCAAACACCATGCCCTGGTGCTGGTGAACGGCATCCATCGGGGCGTGGTGCAGTCCCTTCTTTACGCCCGGCTCATCGCCGGGGACCGGGTGGAGGCGCTCACGGTGGACCTGGGCTCGGACGGCGGCCGGGACAGCGCCGCCATTGAGAAGCTTCGGGCGGATTGGGTCAGCTATGGCATGGGCGTCCCCCTGCGGGTGCTCCCCAGCCCCTACCGCAAGATGGTTGAGCCGATCCTGGAGGAAGTGGATCGCATCCTCTTCGCCGAGCCCGAACTGGCGGTCACAGTCATCTTGCCGGAGTTCATCACCTCCCGGTGGTGGCAGCAGTTCCTGCACAATCAAAGCGCCCTGCGCATCAAGACGGCCCTGCTGCTGCGGACCGGGGTCATCGTGACCTCCGTGCCCATGCATCTTCCCGAGTAGCTGAGGAGAGTCAGGCCACAGAACGAGGCTCCGCCAAGCTCTGCTGCGGGGGTCCGGGGGGACGTAGCAAGCGGAGCGAGCAGGCGGCCCCCCCGAAGAGCACTACCTCAATCGGGCGACCGGGCGGGCCAACAGCTCCTGGCCGCTGAGCATTTCAGCCAGCGTCTGGTGGCGCGGGCTGAGCACCATGCAGAGGAAGCTCAGGGGAAAGCAAAACACCGAAAGCATGTGGACCAGGGAGAAGGTGATGCGCCGCTCGGGCGTGTTTTCGGGCAGGGTGACGCCAAAGAAACCCATCAGCGGGGACTGGCCCGTGAGCACCAGCGGGGCCATGAAGAGGATCCAGGAGACGGCGATCAGGTAGGGAACGACGAAGAGCCAGGCGCCCAGGATCAACCGGAGGGGGGAAATGCCCAGGGCCCAGGCGGGCAGCAGCAGGGCCACGCCCTGGACCAATAACAGCAGCAACCCTTCGCTGGCCTCCACCCGCACCAGGGGCCAGAAGCTGGCGGCGAATTCCTGGCTCTCCAGAGAGGCTGGTGGCACCCCGCGAGAAGGTTCGGCGTCGGGTGCGGCGTCGGACGCAGCGGAGAACACCAGTTCCTCGGGGCTGACCTCCACCGTCACGGCCGCCACCCGCCCCAGGGCCGGGGCCGTCAGCGCCCGGGGCGGGTGGTCGAAGGCCGCCTGGGCCAGGGCTGAGGCCTGGAAGAGCAGGGGTCGGCCCTGCCGGGGCGGGGCGAGGGCCAAGCCACACTCCGGGCATTCCGCGGCAAGGGGTGAAAGGCGGGTCTGGCAGCTGGGACAGGTTCGGCGGGCGGGGGCGGTCATCACCCACCACTATCGGTCAGAGACCGCCCCGAGGAAACCGCCAAAACGAACAGCGCCCCGGGGGAACCGGGGCGCTGTTCGTTTTGGGGAGCAGGACTACTTCACGTTCACCGCGAGCCAGGCCGTGTTCACGGCGGTGTATTCGGGGGAGCTGGCGCCATAGAGGGCCGTGGCGGCGCTCAGGGTGGCAGTGCGGGCGCCTGCGTAGTTGGTGCTGCTGGTCATGTAGGCGGTGACCGCCTTGTACCAGATGCGGGCGGCCTTGTCGTTGCCAACACCGGCGAAGCTGGTGACCCCGTTGGCCAAGGGGGACTGGATATTGCCAGAGAAGGCATCGATCTGGCTGCCGTGGGCCAGGAGGAAGAAGAAGTGGTTCGCAGGTCCGGAACTGTAATGCACATCCAGCCGTCCCGTGGACCTGCTCCAGGCATCGGGGCTACTGCCGTCCAGGCTGGGCTTGTACATGTAGCGCAGGGGCTTGTTGAAGGCGTTGGTGGCCAGCTGCTCGCCAATGAGGTAGTTGGCCGCGGGCACCGTGCCATAATTCACCTGGATGGTGCCCGTGATGGCGGTGTAGTTGGGCACGGTGGTGGTGCCGCCCCCGTGGGCCATGAACTCGACCATGGTGCCGTGCATGTCGGAGTTGGCCTCGTTCAGGCCCCCGGATTCGCCCCGGTAAGTGAGGTTCGCCGTGCGGGCCATGACGCCATGGCTCATTTCGTGCCCGGCGACATCGATGGACTCGAGGGACTTGAAGGAAGAGCCGTCGCCATAAGTCATGCAGAAGCAGCTGTCGGACCAGAAAGCATTGTCGTAGGCCGAACTGTAATGCACGCGGCTATAGGTGGCACCGTTGGCGCCATCGATTCCGTTCCGGTTGAAGATGTTCTTGTAGTAGTCGTAGGTCAGGCCCACGCCGTAGTGGGCATCCACGCCGGCGGTCTGTCCGTTGGCGGAAGTCGTGCTGCCACCCGCGATGTAATTGGTGCCGTCACCCCAGGCGTTGTCAGCATCGTTGTAAAGGGTGCCGGTGCCAGTGGTGGCATGGTTGAGATTGTAGGTGCCGTAATTCATGCCACGGGTGGTGTCGCGGAGATCGAAGGAGGCGCCATTGGCGGTGGTGTTGATGGCGACCGTACCCGAGTACTGGGAATTGCCGGTGCCGCTCACAGTATGAAGGGTGCTCCAGGAGTCCAGGATGGCGCCACTGTGGGCGTCCACCAGGAAGTCGGTGTGCCGGGTTTCTTCGGCGCCATTCTCCAGTTCCGTGTGGATGTGATAGGCCAGTGTGGCGTGGCCGGTAGCGGCAATCACCAGCTCGGCGGTGGGGGTGTTGGCATAGGCACCCTTGGGGGCCAGGGACTGGTGCGCAACGGCCAGCGCCTCGGCGTGGGCCAAGGTGGGCGTGACGTTCAGGTTGAGGCCACGAGCCAGCGCGTCCGTGCGGCCGGTCACGGTGCCACCCCGCATGTGGACGATACTCTCGCCCTCGAAGACGCGTACGCCCTTGTAGTGCTGGTTCATGCGGACATGGGCCTCGCCCGTCGCCTCTTCGAAGTTGTTCTTCAGGGCGAAGCTGTGGTCGCGGTCCAGGCCTAGCTGGTAGACGCGGGCGTCCAGGTGGCGCCGGGCCTCATCGCCGAGGGACTGGTCCACGGGTCGGGCGGCAAAGGCCGGGAGCACCAACACCGCAGCGGCGGCAAGTCGAAAAGCGATACGAGTGGTCATGATGCCTCCAGGGAAGCGGGACTCCAATCTGGAGCTCCGATAGAAGAGATGGTGGGTATGAAAGAATTGGGAGAATGTTGATTTAATCCTGGTCCCTCTCGGACCCTCGGACATGTTAAGGGATGTTAATTTTTATGAGAATCGGTTCTGTTTGGGGCCGCCCTTGGGGTCGTGTCACCATCGGAGGGGCCAGTGCGCATCTGTTCGGGCCTCGTGGGCGCCGGTCCGAAACATCGGCGGAGGACGTTTGGGTTCGTCCGCGAAGCAACCTGATCGTTGTTGGGGGTCGAAGTGCAGCAGATGGCAACGGACAACCTGGGGGCGTTCCACCCCAGTTCCCGGCTCTACCGGTTCACCATCCTGCTGTTCATCAGCCTGCTGGTCTTTGGCAGCTACTTCGCCTACGACAGCATCGGGGCGCTCGAAACGACCCTGATGAAGGAACTGCACCTCCAACGAAGCGACATCGGGAACCTATACACGGCCTATTCCGTGGCCGCCATTGGCATCGTGTTCTTCGGCGGCATGCTTTACGACAAGTTGGGGCCCCGCCGAGCGAGCCTCCTCTTCAGCCTCCTGGTCTTCCTGGGGGCCGTCATGGTGGCCATGGCGAAGAGCAAATGGATGCTCTTCGGTGGTCGGCTGGTCTTCGGGGCGGGTTCCGAGTCCCTCATCGTGGTCCAGAGCGCCATCATCGCCCGCTGGTTCAAGGGCAAAGAAATTGCGATGGCCTTCGGCATTGCCCTCACCATCAGCCGGGTGGGCACGCTGTTCAGCTTCAATATCGAGGAGCTCATCGCCACCTACTCTGGGAACTACCGCACCGCCCTCTGGGCGGCGGCGGGCTTCTGCCTTTTCTCGGTCCTCTGCAACCTGGTGTTCAACCTCATGGATCGGCATGGGGAGCGGGTCTTGGCCCTCTCCAAGCCTGATGCCGGGGACAAGATCGTCTTTTCGGACATCCGCAAATTCAGTTCGTCCTACTGGTTTGTGGTGCTGCTCTGCGTGACCTTCTACAGCGCCATCTTCCCCTTCACGGCTCTCGCCACGGACATGTTCCACGAGAAATGGGCTTTGCCCCTGGTGAGCGCCAGTTCGGGCAGCTTCCTCTCCCAGGTGTTCTTCAATTTCACCCACATGTTCACCACAGCGCCGGGCGTCACCAGCATCGTGATCGCCGCGTCCATGATCTTCGCCCCCTTCGCCGGGGACCTGGTGGATCGCATTGGGAAGCGCGCCTCCCTCATGGTGCTGGGCTCGCTGATCCTCATTCCAGCTCACCTGCTCATGGGCCTCACCCGTTGGAACCCCATTCCCATGATGGTCATGCTGGGGGCAGCGTTTGTGCTGGTGCCGGCGGCCATGTGGCCCTCGGTGCCGCTGGTGGTGGACGAGAAACGGGTGGGCACCGCCTTCGGCCTGATGACTGCCATCCAGAACCTGGGCCTCGGCCTCTTCCCCTTCCTGAACGGCAAACTGCGGGACGTGACTGGGACCTACACGCCAACCCAGGTGATGTTCGCGAGCCTGGGCGTGGCGGGGCTCATCTTCGCCTTCCTGCTCCTGCGCTCCGACAAGCGGCACGGTGGCGTGCTGGAGGCGGGGCGTTCGAAGCCATCCTGAAGCGCTACACTTCCCCCAACCCCGGAGGCTGCATGACCCGCTGGCTTAGGGTCCGTTCAGAAATAAGCTTGACGATTGCTGGAGGCCAGCCGCGTGATCCGACAAGGCGAGTGGCGAAGGGGGATGTGGTTCATCCTTCGAGCCACTCAACGCAGTCGGGCACGCGGCTG